>CAMATO010000039.1 GCA_945861165.1 Bifidobacterium breve
TCACCTGTGCCATCTATGGTTAAGGCAACTGTGTATTTGGGATTTGCCACAACTTCGAAGCGGCTGACAGCCTCGGCTCTGGTGATGTTTAAATTTTTACTCAAGATTTCCTCTATTTAATACAGTAGTAAGTAATCTTGACACGTCCATCCTGACTGGGCTCTAGGCTGGGGGAAAGACTTCTTTGAAAGGATCAATTTCTCACCATGACAACTAAAGCTAAATTTTGGTTTGACCCATCTTGTCCATGGGCTTGGATGACTTCCCGATGGATTCTAGAAGTCCAATCACAAAGAGATATAGATGTGGAATGGAATATTTTCAGTTTGGCTGTGCTCAATGAAGGTAGAGAATTAACTCCCGAATATAGAGCGAAGATAGACAAAACTTGGGGATCAGTAAGAGTTATTGCAGCAGCTAAAAGAAAAAACGGATACGAAGTCGTGCTCCCGCTATACACCGTAATTGGAAATCTTTTTCATCCTGGAGCAAAATCAATTGAAAAGCAAACTATTGTGGAAGCTTTAAAAATTACAAATCTTGATGCATCTTTAATTGATGCTTATGATTCAACAGAGTTTGATCAAGACTTGAGAGACTCCACAAAAGCTGCCCTTGATTTAGTGGGAAGTGATGTTGGTACACCAGTCATTTCTGTTGAAGGTGTGGCATTTTTTGGTCCGGTAATTACCCCTGCGCCCAAGGGTGCCGATGCACTAAAACTTTGGGATGGCGTAGTCGCAGCAGCAAGCGTGCCAGGCTTTTTTGAATTAAAGCGCACTAGAACTGCTCGACCACAGTTTTAAGAGGAAAAAATGAAAATTCATGTGGGTTGCGATCATGCTGGATTTGAATTAAAAGAAAAAGTAGTAGCGCATTTAAATAAAAACGGTCATGAAGTAATTGATCATGGCGCAAAAATACATGACGCGTTAGATGATTATCCAGTTTTTTGTTTTATCGCCGCCCAAGCTGTGGCCAAAGACCCAACTTCATTAGCAATCGTGATTGGTGGATCAGGAAATGGTGAACAAATTGCGGCTAACAAAATAAAAGGTGTTAGAGCCGCTCTTGCCTGGAGTGTGGAAACTGCTCAACTTGCTCGCCAACATAACAATGCGAATGTAATTGGACTGGGTGGAAGAATGCATCCAGAAATTGAATCTTTGGCGATTATCGATGCATTTATAAATACAGATTTTTCTGGAGACCAAAGACATATGCGAAGAATTAACCAAATAAGTGATTATGAAAACAGTGGCAAAATGCCACCGCTACCAAATTAGATTTTCTTTTATATTTTGGAGCGGGTGACGGGAATCGAACCCGCATAGCCAGCTTGGAAGGCTGGAACTCTAGCCATTGAGCTACACCCGCAAAACAATGCATGTTCATCTTAGGATTTCACTAATTCAGAACCTCACAGCAGAGTCATTAGGCGTAAACAACTACGATTGAACAGCGCTCGCGGGGCGTAGCGTAGTGGCTAGCGCGCCTGCTTTGGGAGCAGGAGACCGGGAGTTCGAATCTCCCCGCCCCGACACAAGAAATAAAAATGAATCAAGGAGAAAATTAATAAAGTGAAAAGCACAATAGAAAACATGACCCCAACTAGAATTAAAGTACAGGTTGAAGTGCCATTCTCAGAATTAAAACCCAGCCTTGATGCCGCTTACCAAAAAATTGCTAGCCAAATTAGTGTTCCAGGATTTAGAAAAGGAAAAGTTCCTACCCAAGTAATCGATCAAAGAGTGGGTAGACCCGCAGTGTTACAAGAAGCAATTAATGAAGCAGTACCTAAGGCCTATGCGGAAGCGTTGAAAGACAAAAAGGTTTATCCCATCGGCAGACCAAAAGTTGAAGTTGATGAACTAAAAGAAAATGAAGAACTTAAATTCAGTGCCGAAGTTGATGTCAGACCAGATTTTGAAACACCTAAATACAAAGGTTTGAAACTACAAGTCGATAAAGCTCGCGAATTAGGGGAAGACGTAAAGAAACAACTAGAAGATCTACAAGCAAGATTTTCTACACTTTCTGCTGTTGAAAGAGCTGTCAAAGACCAAGATGTAGTAATTCTTGACATCACCGGAACCAAAGATGATGAGCAAGTTAATCAATATTCAGGTCAAGCACTTGCCTACACAGTTGGATCAAATGGGCTAGTGCCTGGAGCTGATGAAGTATTAATCGGTGCTAAAGCTGAGCAAAAAGTAAAACTTGATTTCAAACCAGAAGATGGTCCATTTAAAGATCAACAAATTAGTCTTGATATCACCGTAAATAGTGTTAATGAAAAAGTTTTACCAGCAGCAGATGATGATTTTGCCAAGATGGCAAGTGAATTCGATACTTTAGCTGAATTGAAGAAAGATTTGGAAGAAAAAGTTAAGCAATCAAGAATAATTGAACAAACCTATTTAGCTAGAGAAAAAGCTAGTGATGCCCTAGTTGTATTAATGGCTAAAGTTCCCTTGCCAGAAAATGCCATCGAATCTGAATTTGAAGAACATTTCAAAGATGGCCACGGTGATGATGCGCATAAAGAAGAATTCAAACTTGGCTCAAGAAAATCTATGCAATCCCAATTTGTTTTGGACAAGATCGCAGAAGATGAAAACATTGGTGTTTCTGATGCAGATCTTTCTGAATGGATCACTCAAAACGCAATCAAGTACCAAATGCCCCCTCAAACCTTTGCGGATGCACTTGTTAGATCAGGTGAAATCACTTTGGTGATGGGTGAAATCAGAAGAAGTAAAGCCTTGACTCTTGTGGTTAAAGAAGCAGATGTGACTGACGCTGATGGCAACAAAGTTGATGTGGCAAGTGTTCTTAAAGAATTTGTCCCCGACGCAGAATAGATAATTTCCCTCATAGCGAACATTTCAGGTTCCAAGATGAGAAAAATTGTGTTTCAGGTTAAGGTCGAAGTATCTAGTTAATTAGGAGTGAATACGAATTGAACGAGGATACGCAATTGCGCAGTCCATCAGGTCCTGGAAGCTACGACGACCAAATATTTCAAAGACTTCTTAAAGAACGAATTATTTTCCTTGGCACACCTGTAGAAGATTCAGTTGCAAATATTTTGACAGCACAAATGCTGGTGCTTGCCGCAGAAGATCCAGAAAAAGATATTTATCTTTATATAAATTCCCCGGGTGGATCAATCTCTGCTGGTATGGCAATTTATGACACCATGCAATACATTCCAAATGATGTTGCCACAGTTGCTATGGGACTTGCTGCCTCAATGGGCCAATTCTTACTTTCTGCAGGAGCTAAAGGAAAGCGTTATGCACTGCCACATGCTCGCATCATGATGCATCAACCTTCAGGTGGAATTGGTGGAACTGCTTCTGATATTAAAATTCAAGCTGAGCAAATGTTGCACATCAAAAA
This sequence comes from Bifidobacterium breve, assembly GCA_945861165.1. Lineage (GTDB taxonomy): Bacteria > Actinomycetota > Actinomycetes > S36-B12 > UBA5976 > ATZT02. Next base: position 3,406 of record CAMATO010000039.1, read on the forward strand.
ACAAATGGCTCGCTTAATTGCTGAACACACAGGTCAAACAGCAGACCAAATCGAACAAGATTCTGATCGTGATCGTTGGTTTACTGCAGATGATGCAAAAGTTTATGGCTTTGTTGACAAAGTAGTAAGATCAGCAAGTGATGTAACAGGACACGGCGGAACAAGATAAATGAAAATCGAAAATATTGTTTCCTCGAAATTAAATCCGCAATCTCGCTATATTCTCCCCGAATTCAGAGAAAGAACTGCCAATGGGGAAAGAACTCATAACCCTTACACCAAATTGTTTGAAGAAAGAATAATTTTTCTAGGTGTACAAATCGATGATGCTTCAGCTGATGATGTTATGGCCCAACTTCTTGTTTTGGAATCATTGGATCCAGAACGTGATATTTCTATGTATATAAATTCTCCAGGTGGTTCATACACTGCAATGACAGCAATTTATGACACCATGCAATTTATTAAACCTCAAATTCAAACAATTTGTTTAGGGCAAGCTGCTTCTGCTGCATCAGTAATTCTTGCTGCAGGTTCTCCTGGAAAAAGATTTGCGCTACCTCATGCTCGAATTTTGATTCATCAACCTTACACAGAAGGTGGCGGTCAAGGATCTGACATTGAAATTCAAGCTAATGAAATTTTGAGAATGCGTGCTGAGATGGAAGGTATTTTTGCTAAGCACACCGGAAAGAAAATAGAAGAAATACAAAAAGATATTGAAAGAGACAAAATCTTGACTGCTGAAGATGCTCAAAAATATGGCATCATCGATCAAGTTATTGCTTCACGTAAATCAGCTCAAAAATAAATAGTTTTTAAATTTTGTTCGCTGATTGTGAACACAATGCCTACTTTCACACAAATAAACCCGATTTTGTGGGTGCTTCAAGGTAACGTTTGTCCAACTAGAGCATATTTAATGGAAAAAATTTAAGGAGCTGTAACCATAATGGCCAGACTTGGTGAAGGCACTGATCCCTTAAAATGTTCTTTTTGTGGTAAAGGTCAAAAGCAAGTTAAGAAATTGATTGCTGGTCCTGGTGTATATATTTGTGACGAATGTATTGAATTATGTAATGAAATTATTGATGAAGAGTTACAAGAGACAACAGATTTACCTTTTGAAGAATTACCTAAGCCAAAAGAAATTTATGCGTTTTTAGATAATTATGTCATTGGTCAAGAACATGCCAAAAAATCTTTGTCCGTGGCGGTTTATAACCATTACAAACGTGTGCAAGCAGGAGCCACTGATAGACCAAAAGATGATTTGGTGGAATTAGCAAAATCAAATATATTGTTATTGGGACCAACTGGTTCTGGAAAAACATTATTGGCACAAACTTTAGCTAGATTATTAAATGTTCCTTTTGCTATTGCTGATGCCACTGCTTTAACCGAAGCTGGCTATGTAGGTGAAGATGTTGAGAATATTTTATTGAAACTAATTCAAGCAGCTGAGTATGATGTTAAAAAGGCAGAAACTGGAATTATTTATATTGACGAAATTGATAAAATTGCTCGAAAAAGTGAGAACCCATCTATCACTCGTGATGTGAGCGGCGAAGGTGTGCAACAGGCGTTGTTGAAAATTTTGGAAGGAACAACTGCTTCAGTGCCACCGCAGGGGGGCAGAAAACATCCGCATCAAGAATTTATTCAAATTGATACCAGCAATGTGCTTTTCATTGTGGGTGGCGCTTTTGCGGGATTAGATAAAATTATTGATTCAAGAATTGGTAGAAAATCCTTAGGCTTCACAGCAGATTTTAGTGATGAAGAAAACACTAACCCTGGAGATATTTTTGGCAAAGTAATGCCTGAAGATCTCTTGAAATTTGGCATGATCCCAGAATTTATTGGTCGTCTGCCAGTTATTACCAGTGTTACAGCATTGAGTGAAGAAGCTTTAATGCAAGTCTTAGTTGAACCAAAAAATGCTTTGGTTCGTCAATATGAAAGATTATTTGGCTTAGACAATGTTGAATTAGAAATATCTGAAGATGCGCTTCGTGCGGTTGCAGAGTTAGCTCATTTAAGAGGAACTGGAGCCAGAGGACTTCGCGCCATCATGGAAGAAGTTTTGTTAAATGTGATGTATGACGTTCCCAGCAGAGCAGATATCGGTAAAGTTGTGGTAAATCGTGACACAGTTCTAAATAACGTTAATCCAACGCTAGTGCCTAGAAAAGAAGTAACTGAACCTGAAGAAAAATCAGCTTAAAAATATTTTAAGTTAGTTCAACTTTAACTTTTATCTCATTTTCTGAAACGCTAAGTTTCAATTCTTTGATGTTGCCGGCGGCTAGCAGATCTTTTTGAGCAGCTTTCACTTGATCGATAACCTCAGTTTTGGCCCACACTTCAAGTGATTTAACTTCAGCTTTCATAGATTGTTTGTTTTCGGTTTTCACTTTTCTAACCTCACCCAGAATCCAGGTCACATTATTTAAAGCCTCGATGCCAATTGCTTGATTAGTTATCACCTCTTGTACCTGAGGCCAGGTCGCTAAGTGGATTGAACCTTCTTGCCACCAGGACCAAACTTCTTCGGTTACAAAAGGAATAAAAGGAGCAAAAAGTTTTAATAATGTATGGGTAGTTAAACCCAAGGCTGCTCGTGCAGATTTAGCTGCATCTTCGCCTTGATTTCCATAGGTGCGCTCTTTGACAAGTTCTACGTAATCATCGGTGAATGACCAAAAGAATGTTTCGGTTATTTCTAGTGCGCGGGTGTAGTCATATTTTTCAAAAGAATTTGTAGCACTTTCAATAACTTGGGCTAATTTATTAAGTAACGCATGGTCCACATCTTGAGTCACATCAGATTTATTGAGCGTGGCATTAAGACTTAAGCTGAATTTACTTGCATTAAGAATTTTTATGGCAAGACGTTTTCCAATTTTCATTTGACCGGTGTCAAACGCTGTGTCTGTTCCAGGTCTGCCCATGGCAGCCCAGTATCTAACAGCATCAGATCCGTACTCTTCTAATAAATCAATGGGGGTAACAACATTGCCTTTAGATTTACTCATTTTCTTTCTATCTGGATCAAGAATCCAACCACTAATGCTGGTGTTTTTCCAAGGCAAAGAATTTTCTTCCAAATGACTTCTCACCACTGTTGAAAACAACCATGTTCTAATAATTTCGTGTGACTGAGGACGTAAATCCATTGGGAAAACTCGATCAAAAAGATCGTTATCTAATTCCCAGGAAGCTGCTATTTGGGGAGTCAAAGATGATGTTGCCCAAGTATCCATAACATCAGGATCACCTATAAAACCATTTGGTTTATTTCTTTGTGTTTCATCAAATCCTGGTGGTGCTTCACTTTGAGGATCAATTGGTAATTGAATTTCTTCAGGAACAATTATTTGGTCATAGTCAGGATTTCCAGCTGCATCCAATTTGTACCAAAGGGGAAGTGGCACACCAAAAAATCTTTGACGTGAAATTAACCAGTCACCATTTAAACCTTCAACCCAATTCTCATATCTAACTTTCATGTATTCAGGGTGCCAATTAAGTTCAGCTCCTCGATTTAATAACTTTGACCTCAACTCTGGATCGCGTCCACCATTTCTGATGTACCACTGTCTAGTGGTCACGATTTCTAAGGGCTTATCACCTTTTTCAAAGAACTTGACTGCGTGGGTGATTGGTTTTGGATCTCCGATCAACTCGCCACTTTCTTTTAATTCTGCAACCAAAACTTCTCTGGCAGTGTGAGAAGTCTTACCAATAATTTTTTCAAATATCTGTTTAGCTTTTTCGGTTTTAATCCACTCAGGATTTTCAGCCACTATGCGACCGTCCCAGCCAATTAAGCCTCTGGTTGGTAAATTAAATTCTCTCCACCAAATCACATCTGTTAAATCACCAAAAGTACAAATCATGGCAATCCCGCTACCTTTTTCAGGATCAGCTAAGTGATGTGCCACAACTGGAACTTCGACTTCAAAAAGTGGAGTGATTACTGTTTTTCCAAATAGTTCTTTGTAGCGATCGTCATCTGGATTTGCAACTAAGGCAACACAAGAAGCCAATAATTCTGGTCGAGTGGTTTCTATATAAACCGGTTGCCCATTTTGTTTTTGAAAGGCAATTTTGTGAAAGGCTCCTGGTCTTTCTCTGTCTTCTAATTCTGCTTGAGCCACTGCAGTTTTAAATGTCACATCCCAAAGGGTTGGTGCTTCAGATTGGTATGCTTCTCCACGTTTTAAGTTTCTTAAGAAAGCACGTTGCGACACTGTGCGAGCTCGCTTGTCAATTGTTTGATATGTGTAATTCCAATCAATGGAAAGACCTAAAGTTTGGAAAAGAGATTCAAAAACTTTTTCATCCTCAAGAGTTAATTTCTCGCATAACTCCACAAAGTTTTTTCGAGATATTGGTATTTGTTTTTCCCCTGGTTCATTGGGTGGGGCAAAGTTTGCGTCAAAAGGAAGTGAAGGTTCGCAGCGAACTCCAAAATAGTTTTGCACTCTACGTTCGGTTGGTAAACCGTTGTCATCCCAACCGATGGGATAAAAAACTTTCTTACCCGTCATTCTTTGATAACGAGCAATCAAATCTGTATGTGTGTATGAAAATACATGGCCAACGTGAAGTGAACCACTAACTGTTGGAGGCGGGGTATCTATGGAGTAGACAGATTCTTTTGTGGCTGTTTTGTCAAAAGCAAAAGTTTTATTTTGAACCCAGGAATTACCCCACTTGTCTTCCACTCCGTCTAGGACAGGTTTTTCTGGTACGCGTGGGTAACGAGCAGATTCAGTCATGGTCGCAATCTTATGCAATACATAAGATTGAAAAAATCATGGTCAATTCAGACGTCATGTCAGCACTAGCTTCGCGCTGGCCCGAGAACAAAATTAATCCATCATTGGATCGAATCAAACTTTTATTGGACTATCTAGGAAACCCTCAAGATGGTTTGAAGGCTATACATATTGCGGGAACGAATGGTAAAACCAGCACTTCGCGCATGATTGAAAGATTATTAAGATCTTTGGATTTAAGAACAGGACTTTACACAAGTCCGCATTTGGTTCATCCTCGCGAAAGAATTTCAATTGATGGGGAACCAATAAGTGTAAAAAACTTTGAAGAAGTTTTTAGTCAAGTGGAACCTTTTCTTGAGATCGTCGATGAAAAAATACCTGGGGGATCAGTAACATTTTTTGAAGTTCTGACAGCCATGGCTTTTGTTTCATTTTCAGATACACCGGTTGATGTAATTTCGTTAGAAGTCGGAATGGGTGGCAGATGGGATGCCACAAATGTTTTGACTCCCATGGTTTCAGTAATTACCCCTATTGACCTAGACCACCAAGAATATTTGGGAAACACTATAGAAAAAATTGCTTTAGAGAAAACAGGAATTATAAAAGAAAATATTCCAGTAATTGTTTCTAACCAAAGTAAAGATTCAGCGAAAATTATTTTGGCAAAAGCAATAGAGAATAATTCACCAATAATACGCGAAGGAATTGAACTAGATGTACTGGAGCGATCTGTTGGCATTGGCGGTCAACAATTAACCATCGCTAATCCTTACGGAACACACAGTGAACTTTTCTTACCACTTTTCGGAAAGCATCAAGCATCAAATGCTGCAGTTTCACTTACTGCAGTTGAAGCTTTCCTGGATCGACAAGTAGATCATGATTTAGTCCA
>CAMATO010000040.1 GCA_945861165.1 Bifidobacterium breve
ACTGCTTGAGTTAATGCAGATCCACCACCTGCCACAATTCCTTCTTCAATGGCGGCACGTGTTGCAGAAATTGCGTCTTCCACACGAAACTTGGTTTCTTTTAATTCAACTTCAGTGGCTCCTCCAACTTGAATTACTGCCACCCCGCCTGAAATTTTTGCTAGGCGTTCTTGAAGTTTTTCTTTGTCCCATGATGAATCAGTGCGATCCATTTCGGCACGGATTTGAGCAACTCGAGCTTCAACAGCTTTTTTGTCGCCTGCTCCACCAATAATTGTGGTGTTGTCTTTGGTGACAACTACACGTTTGGCTTTACCTAATACTTCTAAACCAACTTGATCAAGTTTCAAACCAACTTCTGGTGAAACAACTTGAGCAGCAGTCAAAATTGCTAGATCTTCCAACATAGATTTGCGACGATCACCAAATGCTGGGGCTTTAACCGCAACTGAGGTGAAGGTGCCTTTAATTTTGTTGACGATCATGGCACTCAAAGCATCGCCTTCAACATCTTCAGCGATAACAATTAGTGGCTTGCCAGCTTGCACAACTTTTTCCATCAAAGGAAGTAGTTCATTAATTGAGGCAATTTTGTTTTGCACTAGCAAAACAAAAACATCTTCCAATACTGTTTCCATGCGTTCAGCATCGGTAACAAAGTATGGGGAGATATAGCCTTTATCAAATTGCATACCTTCGGTGTATTCCAGTGCAACATCCATAGTTGAAGATTCTTCAACAGTGATAACACCATCACGACCGACTTTGTCAAAAGCTTGTGCGATTAAATCACCAAGTTTTGGATCTTGCGCAGAAATTGTTGCAACTTGGGCAATTTCTTCTTTGCCGTTAACTGGTTTTGCTAAACGCTGTAATTCATCACTCACAGCTGTAACAGCTGCATCCATACCGCGTTTAATTCCCATTGGATTAGCACCTGCGGCAACTTGGCGTAAGCCTTCGTGCACCATCGCTTGAGCTAATACAGTTGCGGTTGTTGTACCGTCTCCTGCTACATCATTTGTTTTGGTGGCAACTTCTTTAACTAGTTGTGCACCTAAGTTTTCGAATGGGTCGTCTAATTCAATTTCTTTAGCAATGGTCACACCGTCATTAGTGATTGTTGGTGCACCCCATTTTTTACCAATAACAACGTTGCGGCCCTTTGGTCCAAGTGTTACTCGAACGGTGTTGGCTAAAATGTCAACGCCATTTTCTAATTTGTGACGGGCTTCTTGATTGAAGTCCAGAATCTTTGCCATTTTTATTTCCTCTTCAGCTATTTAACTTTTATTTGCTCCGGAAAAGTTCTTTTCCGGAGCTTTTAATATTTAGTGTTTCTTATTTTGAAACGATTGCGAGCACGTCGCGTGCTGACAACAGCAAATAGTCTTTGCCGTCGTAGTTAACTTCGGTTCCGCCGTATTTGGAGAAAATCACGGTGTCGCCAGTTTTGATATCCATAGGGATACGCTTTTCGCCGTCTTCATCAAAACGACCTGGACCAACTGCCAAAACTTTTCCTTCTTGGGGTTTTTCTTTTGCAGTGTCAGGAATTACTAGGCCTGACGCAGTTTTTGTTTCAGCGTCTATTACTTCAACAAGGATTCGATCCTCGAGTGGTTTAATTTGGACCGCCACGGTCTACTCCCCTTCATGGGATTTTTTTATCGGAATGTTTTTCTCACCCAACTTTTTGAAAAAGTAGGGAAAGACTTAAGCCCTAACTTACCAAGGCCTTAGCACTCTCTCAAGTTGAGTGCCAGCAACTGCTTGTTTGGTGAGGAAATTAGGAGGCTTTGACCTGGGTGACGGGCAGGATCGGATCAACTTCAAAGCTTAGTTCACTAGGTTCAATTCCTGCACTAAATAAATGTGAACCAAGAGCTGCCACCATGGCTCCGTTATCTGTACAGAGTCCTGGTCGAGGAATTCGCACCGTGACGCCAACTTTTTCAGCTTCACTAACTGCCAGGCTTCGCAATCTTGAATTCGCTGCGACCCCACCACCAATCACCACAGTATTTATACCTGTTTGTTTAGCTGCTAACAAAGTTTTCTTTACCAACACTTCAACAACTGCTTCTTGAAAGGATGCGGCCACATCGGCCACCGGAATTGCTACCCCAGTTTTTTCCCACGCCTGCACCCATCTAGCCACCGCAGTTTTTAATCCTGAGAATGAAAAATCAAAGGTGTGATCGACCAGATCTTCTTTACTCATTAAACCTTTGGGGAAATCAATTTTTAATGGATCTCCGTCTTTGGCTGCTTTATCAATCCAGGGTCCACCAGGAAATGGTAAACCTAAAACTCTGGCTACTTTGTCAAATGCTTCTCCAGCTGCATCGTCAAGAGTTTTTCCTAATGATTCAATTTGGTAAGTAATATTATTTACTTTCAATAAAGAAGAATGCCCACCACTTACCAGTAAAGCTAATACCGGTTCGGGAAGTTTGCCGTTTTCTAAAGTGTCCACTGCCACATGTGATGCTAAATGATTTACTCCATAAACAGGTTTATTTAATGCCACACCTAATGCTTTAGCGGTGGCAACACCAACCACTAATGCTCCTGTTAATCCTGGTCCACTGGTAACAGCAATTGCATCTAGTTGATTTAAATTAATTCCTGCGGCCAAAATAGATTTTTTTAAGGTTGGCAACATTGCTTCAACGTGTGCTCTGGAAGCAACTTCAGGAACTACTCCACCAAATCTTGCTTGCTCTTCCACAGAGGATGCCAAAGTATCAGCTAGTAATTCTGTACCTCTAACAATTCCTATTCCTGTTTCATCACAAGATGTTTCGATACCAAGAATTAATGGATTTATCATTTGGTTCTCAAATCAAGTTGCATAATTACCGCATCAGAACCGTTGGGATAATAATTAGTTCTCTTAGCAATTTGTTCAAATTTGCGTGATAAATAAAGTGAAATAGCTGGTTTATTATCAGCCACGACTTCTAGGAATACTCGGTTTACTTTGTTTTCTGTAATTTTTTCTAGGAGTGCGTCCAGTAATTTCTTACCGTAACCTTTTTTCTGATATTCAGGTTTAATCACCATGGTTTGAATATCGGCATCAACCCCGTTGAAGGCCACTCCCCCAAATCCTACAATTTCCTTTTTCTCATCAACCAAGGCTAAATAGTAACGATTTCGCTGAGTTAACTCTGACCAAAAAGTTGGCAATGACCAAGCAGTGGCATTGAAAGCTGTTTTATCAATTTCATGGGCTTTGACCACATGCCACCAAGAAAATTCCATCAAATCTAATTTCATGAGCGTTCAGCCAAAGTTAAAGCATCTGGTTTTCTTAAATACAGTGGAATAGGAGGCAGTAATACTTGGTTAGGTAAGGCCACCGTTGATCCATCGCCTTTAGCTGAATCTGTGGCAAAAGATTTAATTTCAATTCCTTTTTCTGTTCTATTCATCGCCTCAATGGCTGCATTGGCAAGTGAAACTGGATTAAGGGGTTGATGAAGTAGTTGTACCCCTGTGTTTGTGACTTCTTCTAATTTAGAAACTCGAGGCGTACAAGTTCTTTTAATTCCCTGATATTTTGTCCAATAAACTTCTTTACGACGAGCATCAGTTATCACAGTTACATCTTTGTTGGGATTTTGTTGTGCATATTCAAAAGCTATAGCGTCATGACTGCACACTCCAAATACTGGAATGTTTAAAGCAAATCCAATACTTTGGGCACTTACTATTCCCACACGCAAACCGGTGAATGGGCCTGGGCCAATGCCACAAACAATTCCACCTAATTCTTGCAACATCAAACCTGAATCTTTTACTACCTGATTGATTAAGACTGCAGCAAACTCGGCATGACCAAGTCCGTCTTCTTTGATTGCCACAACTGGTGGTTTTCCAAATTGCAATAGTGCAACCGCAATTCTGTTTGTGGAAGTATCAATTGCTAATAAATTAGTTGGACCTTTCATGAAAGTCCTTCAATAATTGCAGCGGAGGCATTGATGGTGAATTCTCTTTTGTTTTCATCATCAACATTATGATCAATTGTTATCTGGATTGGCTCAGCAACTAAATCGTTCACTAAACCTTTACCCCATTCCACAACTAAGATTGCTGTTTCGATATCTGTGACTAGATCAAGCTGTGAAATTTCTGCCAAGGTATTCAATCTATAGGCATCAACATGAACAAGATTTGGGCCATCAGTTAAAGATTTGTGTTCTCGGGCAATCACAAAAGTTGGACTGGTGACATCACCTTTAATTTTTAAGGCACTTGCCAAACCTTGGGTGAAAGTAGTTTTACCTGCTCCTAGTTCACCTGCTAATAAGACACAATCACCAGCTTTAAGTAAAGCGCCTAGTTTTTTTCCTAAGGCTTTAGTTTCCGCAGCATTAGAGGTGATGATATTTAAAGTCATAGAAATTAAGTTCTAAATTTCGTTTAGATATATGCGAGGAACTCTTGGTCCAAGTCTTGTCACTATTTCATAACCAATACTTTGTGATGCTTGAGCCCATTCTTCAACATCTGGTTCATTTTTAGCAGGATCGCCAAACAAAACAACTTCATCTCCTGTTGAGAAATCTAGTTGTCCAATATCTATTACAAATTGATCCATGCATACTCTGCCCGCAACTTTAAACTTTTTACCTTGGGCTACTACTGGCCCTTTGTTCCCGGCAATGCGAGGAATTCCATCTGCATAACCAAGTGGAATTAATGCAATCTTGGTGTCAGTTGTGGTGACATATTCAGCACCATAAGAAATTCCGTGACCTGCGGGAACTTCTTTAACTAAAGTTGCGGTGGCTTTCAATGACATAGCTGGAGCTAAACCGTATTGACTAGCTTTGCCAACTTCACCACCCGGTGTGATTCCATAAACTGCGATCCCAGGTCGAACTAAATCAAAATGGGTGTGTGGTGCAGTTAAAGTGGCAGCACTATTTGCTGCATGCTTCATTAGGTTTTTGAAACCACGAGATTGAACAAATTTAAAACTTTCATCCAACACTTCTAACTGTTTGACAATGGTTGGACTACTTGGGGCATCAGCTAATGCAAAATGGGTCCAAACCGCAATAACTTCGACTAAACCTATTGCTGTGGCTTCCTCTAATACCTTTGTTAAATCAGCCAAATCTTGAGGCATCACGCCATTTCGTCCCAAACCTGTATCAACTTTGATATGAACCTTGGCAGTTTTGCCAATTTTTTTGGCCGCAGCAATTACTTCAGAAGCAATATCGATTGAGGAAACTGAAACATCAATATCTAAATCAATGCATTCTTGCCATTTATCTTGTGGGTAGCCCAACCATGTTAATATTCTTCCTTTATCACCTGATTTTCTTAAAAGTATTGCTTCTTCTAAAAGTGCTGTACCCAACCAGGAAGCGCCACCTTGTCTGGCAGCTTTGGCTACCGGAATTAATCCATGCCCGTAAGCATCTGCTTTAACTACTGCCATCACTTCAGAATTTTTTGCCAAGTCGTGTAGTACTTTTACGTTTTCTCTTATTACAGCAAGATCAACATATGCGCCACGTAAATTGCTCATTATTTAATCATTTCAAATAAATCTAAGTTATTGTTTTTCAGCAATAACAAAAGCTGTTGCAATATTTCCATCATGAGATAGCGACAAATGCCAATGAGTTATTCCTTGGCGTTTAGATTCTTGTGCCACAGTTCCACTTAATTCCAAATAAGGTTTACCGCGCTCACCAATTAAAATTTCACAATCCTGCCAACTTAAACCCGCCGGAGCACCCAATGCTTTTGCTACTGCTTCTTTTGCAGCAAAACGCGCTGCTAATGAAACAGCGTTTTCGCCTTTACCACCGGGAGAATTTATTTCTTTTTCAGTAAACAACCTGGTATTTAATCCTGGGGTTCTAACCAATGATCCTTGAAAACGTGGGGTATCAACAACATCTATTCCTATGCCCAGAATCATGAGAAATTAATTCCTTCTATTCAACTGTTACCGATTTAGCCAGATTACGGGGTTGGTCAACATCATGGCCTTTCAGTGTGGCTAGTGCGCAGGCAAATACTTGTAATGGAACAGTGGCAACCAATGGTTGGAGCAAACTACTAGTTTGTGGAATTCTGATGATGTGATCAGCGATGTCTAAGACCGAGTCATCACCTTCCTCCACAATTAAAATAGTTTTTGCACCCCTTGCCCTTACTTCTTGAATATTTGAAACTACTTTTTCGTGTAATTCTTTTTCTTCTCTTAAACTTGGCACAATAACCACTACTGGAATACCATCTTCGATCAAAGCGATGGGACCATGTTTTAGTTCTCCAGCCGCAAATCCTTCAGCGTGCATGTAAGCCAGTTCCTTTAATTTTAATGCACCTTCGAGTGCGATCGGGAAACCCACATGTCTACCAATGAATAGCACGCTTTGGGCGTTGACATATTTTTTAGCTAATTCATTAACGGCATCTGTGGTATCTAAAACCACATCTATTTGGTGAGAAATGTTTGCCAATTCATTCATCACTTGTTTAATCTCTGCTGTTGGTTTATCAAGACGTAGCTCTGCAAAATACAAAGATAATAATTCAACTGCCACCACTTGGGTTAAGAATGCTTTAGTGGAAGCAACCGCAATTTCTGGTCCACCCCGGGTATATAAAACTGCATCTGATTCTCTAGGAATTGTGGCACCTTGCGTATTACAAATGGCCAAGACTCGAGCACCTTGGGATTTAGCATGGCGAATTGCCATCAGGGTGTCCATAGTTTCACCACTCTGAGAAATTGCCACAACAAGTGTTCGGTTATTTAAAATTGGATCACGATATCTAAATTCACTGGCAAGTTCAACTTCGCAAGGAATTCTGGTCCAACGCTCCATGGCATATTTACCAATCATTCCTGAATGAAAGGCAGTACCGCAGGCAACAAAAATAATTTTTTCTATATTTGCTATTTCACCAATTGATAATTTCATTTCTTCTAGAATTAATTTGCCATCTTCACCGATTCGGCCCACTAATGTTTCTGCTACCGCTTTTGGTTGTTCAAATATTTCTTTGAGCATGAATAAATCAAATCCACCTTTTTCAGCAGCTTGGGCGTCCCAATCAACAACAAATTCTTTTGTTACCGCAGGTTTGCCATCAAAGTCAGTTATCGTTATTTTGTCGTGGCGAAGTTCAACTACTTGGTCTTGACCAAGTTCAATGGCGTTTTTTGTGTGAGAAATAAAAGCTGCCACATCTGATGCTAAAAAGTTTTCTCCCACACCTCGACCCACCACTAGTGGTGAATTTCTTCTTGCCCCAATTACAACATCTGGTTGTTGAGCATGAACTGCCACAAGGGTAAAGGCGCCTCTTAATCTGCGCACAACTCTTCTCATACTTTCAGCTAAATCATTGTTTGATTTTGGGTATTCAATGTTAAGTAAATGGGCAACAACTTCGGTGTCTGTTTCACTACTTAATTTCACGCCAGCTTTTTGTAATTCTGCTCTTAATTCTGAAAAGTTTTCAATAATTCCGTTATGAATAACTGCAATTTCATTTGCAACATCTGTGTGCGGATGCGCATTGGCATCATTGGGAATTCCATGAGTGGCCCATCGAGTATGACCAATAGCGGTAGTGGAATCTGGCAGTGGATCATTTCCTAAAAGTGTTTCCAGATTAACTAATTTGCCAGCTTTTTTTCTAATATCTAATTTGTGGTTATTAACAACAGCAACACCTGCTGAGTCATATCCGCGGTACTCAAGTCGACGCAATCCGTCCACCACCACGGTAAGGGCTTGCTTGTTTCCTACGTAGCCAACAATTCCACACATTGTGTTAACAGCCTACGCGAAAGAGTGTTTGGCGTAGTGTTCAACTTGTGCTCATCCTCTTACCGCCCAGTGAAGGCAAGAACACTGTGCAAAAGGGTAAACCGGTCTCGTTAACTTCACTTTCATTTGGCAAGGATCTCAATCCCACCAGAAAAAAAACACTCACCGCACTGGGTCTTGCACTTACTAAAGCCCCCAGTGCAAAAGCTATTGATGTTTACTCTGGGGTTTTATACCAAGCCTTGGATTACCATAATTTAAATTCTACTGCCCAGAAACGGGCACAAAAATCCATAATAATAATTTCAGCATTATTTGGAGCACTTAAATTAACTGATTCAATTCCCACTTACAAACTTGATATGGCCAAATCATTACCCAAACTTGGATCCTTAAATGCGTTGTGGAAACCAATTGTCACAAAAGCATTAGAAAACATAAAAACAGATTTAATTGTTGATTGTAGATCTTCTACCTATCAAGGTGTGTGGAGTCCTGATTTAAACAAAACAGTGGGGATAAGAGTGTTCGCTGAGAAATCTGGTAAAAGAACTGTGGTGACACATATGTCTAAGAAAACCAGGGGTGAGGTAACAAAGTTCTTAGTTATGCAAACAAAGAATCCTAAGACTGCTCAAGAATTACAGAAACTTGTTGCTAAAGCATTCAAATGTGAATTAGTTAAACCTGAAGGTAAAAAAAGTTGGTTGCTAGATGTGATTGTGAAAAGCTAGCAAGTTTTCTTAACAACACTTGCTAATGATTCGGCCACATCTTGGGCTTGTTTCATTGTTTCTGCTTCAACCATGACACGTATCAATGCTTCGGTACCACTGGAGCGAAGTAAAACTCTGCCCTTATCGCCTAAAGAGTTTTCAGCTTTCTTTACTGCTTCAACTAATTCAGAGTTGCCAATTTTTGTTTTATCAACATCTGGAATGTTGATCAGTACTTGGGGAAACTTGTTTACAATTCCAGCTAATTCTTGCAAAGATTTCTGCGATGTTGCAACAGCGTTCATTAGATGCAGTGCGGTTAACAAACCATCGCCAGTGGTGGAGTGATTTCTCATAATTATATGACCAGATTGTTCGCCACCTAAAACGTAATTCTTTGCTTCCATAGCTTCCAAAACATAT
>CAMATO010000041.1 GCA_945861165.1 Bifidobacterium breve
TTCCACGTATTTACCAACACCGTGTTGTTCATGAACTATGTAATCGCCGGGAACAAGAGTTAAGACATCAATGCTGTTTTTTCTTTTGGTGGGTAATTTGGAAACATCTTTCATACTTGATCTCATGCCCACAATGTCTGTGTCAGAAATTACTAATAATTGTTGTTCGGGCAAGGAGAAGCCGTGAGAAATATCGGAGATATATATATTGACTAAGTTGTTTGCTATTTCATTATCAGTTATTTTTGCTGCTAAATCAGCACCTGCTAATTGTTCTAGATAACGTTGAGCTGATCCTGCCCCTGCTGAGGCAATAACAATTTTCCATTTAAGACTTAATTTATTTCTCAACTCCGTTATTACAGCAGTGAAATCTCCCCTGAATCCATCCAGTACCCGGGCTTTCAAATCAATGACATCAAAGTTTTTCTCATCATCAACATGACCAACAAAAGGACTGACCTGCCACCATTTTAAATCTTTTTGTAAAGCATTTTTCTCTAATGTTGCTAAATCTTTAAATCCACCTAAAGCAACTTCTTGCGGAATGTTTCCACCCAGAGATGCACTCATCCACGCAGCGTTCAAAAATTCTTCAGAAGTTTTTAGAACTTCTGCTGCCCTAGTTTTTACTTTTTCAGCATCACTTAGTAGCACCACACTGTTTTTAGGAAATAGATCTGTAAATAATTGTAATTTTCCAACTGGTTCAAATTCTTCATTTAAAAATGGTTCATAACAAGCAGGTGCCCATAGTCCGTGCGGAGCTATTTCTAAACTTCTTTGATCTGCTACTGAAAAATTCCTTATTTCTTCAACATCATCGCCAAAGAATTCAACCCGTAACGGGTGTTCGTGTCCGGGAACAAATACATCTAGAATTCCACCACGCACAGCAATATGCCCGCGTCTTTCTACCATTTCAACTCGTTCATAACCAATTTCCACAAGTTTGATAACAGCTTGGGTTAAATCAATAGAGTCACCAACATTAAGAGCTAACGGTTCAATTTCTGCTAATGAAGCAAGTAATGGTTGCATTAAAGATCTAATTGGGGCAACTACCACATCTAATTTTGCTGCTTCTTTAAATTTATCATCAGGATGAATCAGGCGTCTGATAACACTTATTCTTCTTCCCACAATGTCTGATGTTGGTGCAATTTTTTCGTGCGGCAGTGTTTCCCAAGCAGGAAATTCTGCTACAGATAAATCCTTATGCCACAGCTTTAAAGCATGCGCTAAATCTTCAGCTTCCCTGGCATTGGAAGTAACAGCCAATAAAACTCCTGCTGAATTTTTTGCGATGTGATTGGCAATAACAGGAAATAATGAATTGGGGCTAGCAATTTTGTAAGTGGATTCGATCTTTAGTGCTTGAGCAATTTTAAGCCAAGGTTCAACTTTGGTTATTTCTTCAAATACTAATTTTAGACTCATGCAACTGCCTGTAACACAACCTTGAGTAGTTCTGGACGACAAATGATGACATTTTCTACTTGAACATTTTCTTTATTTAGTACTAGCGGGTTACCTTTAACGTCACACACTGCTAATCCACCAGCAATCGCAATTGCTAAAGGAGCGGCAACATCCCATTCATAAAATCCGGTGGTGTGCACATACAAATCGGCATTGCCCTCTAATATTTGTACAACTTTTGCACCAACTGAGCCCACACTCTTAATTTCCACTCCACCAAATACTTCATCAAAAATTGCTGTTAGCTTTGGCATCTCTAATGGTGGTCTGGATCCAGAAACTAATAACCTGGGAATTTCGTGTGATTTGCTGGCTGTTATAACTTTTGATGTGTCATAAATTGTGTCTTGAATTGGCATGGAAACTGCAGCTGCAGAAATATTTGCACTTTGCGGGCAATCTTTTTCCCATAACGCAATTTGGACAGCAAAATCGTTTCTATTGTTTGCGAAATAGAAAGTTCCATCCAAAGGATCAATAATCCAGCATCTTGTCGAATTAAGCCTGGCGGTTGGATCAGTTCCTTCTTCACTTAATACCAAATCATTTGGTCTGGCCTTTGCCAATGAATCCATCAGAAAGTTATGACTTAACCGATCAGCCACTTGACCGTATTCTTTTCTTTTCGTGACATCGTCTGGCACAGGATTATTTTTCCTGTGCTCTGCCAGTATTTTTCCTGCTTCAATAGCTAATCTTCGAGCCAGTGCTAAATCAGATTCATCTTTCATTTAGGCATTACCGTTGTTTAAATTTTGTGCCTGATCTACCCCTAGATTGACAATGTCGGATAAAGATTTTGCCCCGAATTGTAAATAATCTGTCATTTGAGATTTTTCAAAGAAATTAAAAGGTTTTAAGACAAAATCACCTGGATCCATTGGTCCTGGTGGTCGACCAATTCCTAAGCGAATCCTGATGAATTCACCTGAATTAATTGAGCCTCTAATTGATTTCAAACCGTTATGGCCGTTATCGCCGCCACCTTGTTTGATTCTGATTTCACCAAATGGCAAATCCAATTCATCGTGTAAGACCACCATGTTTTCTACCGGAATTTTATAAAAATTCATTAATGCTGAAGTTGGACCACCAGATTCATTCATATAACTTCTTAATGTTGCTAACACAACTCTGTTAGTGCCTAATCTTGTTTCGCAAACATCGGCAGTTACTTTTTTATTATGGGCTAATTTTTCACCTAAGTCACTAATGACTTGATCAATTACCATTGCCCCAACATTGTGGCGAGTATTTTTGTAATCAGGCCCAGGATTGCCTAGGCCAATGACTAACCATGGTGAGTCAGTCATTTACTCGCCTTACTTTGTTGTTTAGGTTTTTAAACCTTAATTATTTTTTGTCTTTATCCGCTGGTGCATCTTTAGCATCAGCAGCAGGAGCTGCAGCAGCAGTTCCATCAGCAGCAGGTGCTGCGGTTCCATCAGCAGCGACTGCCACAACAGCAGCAACCTCGCCCAGATCCATTTTGGACTTAGCAGCAATTTCCAGACGAACTTTAAGAGCAGCAGCAGCAATTTCTTCGGCCCTATCTGCCAAAGCTAATCTTTCTTTTTGCTCTTTTTCGTTTAACACAACTAAGTCAACATGTTTATAAATTGGCTTAATGGGATCTTTTTGAATTTCTCTTGGAGCAACCACAAATTTTTGGCCATCAAGTTCCAAATTAATTGTTACGTAAGGAACACGCAAAATTAATGATGCACTGTGATGATCTAGTGAAACGTGAACTGGTGTTTGGTCTTTGCCATAAACAACAGCTGGAATGCGATCGTTTTGACGATCACGACGTGATGCACCCTTACCGAAGTTTTCTCGTTTTTGGGCACTAAGTGAAAATACTGTTTCTTTTTTTGCCATAATTAATCGAACCTTTCCGTCGATCACGGTGATCTAGTCACCCTCGCCGAATTGCGTAACTAAAAGATTACCGGTGGTGCATTTTTAGGATGCCTTCGAGGTCAAATTTGCACTAAAACAGTGAAGGTTGTCTTTCGTCAAACAAGCTAGTCACAGATCCTTCATGGAAAACTTCTCTAACCGCATTGGCAATCATTGGGGCTATTGGCAAAATGGTCAATTTGTTAAATCTTGCTTCAGGAGCAATTGGCAAAGTGTCTGTTATTACAACTTCGGCGATACGGGAGCCTTGCAGTTTTTCTGCTGCGTTACCAGACAAAATTCCATGAGTAGCCGTCACGATTACCGCTTTAGCACCGTATTCAAATAAAGTTTCTGCAGCTTTAACAATGGTGCCACCGGTGTCGATCATGTCATCAACCAGCACACACACACGATCTTTAACTTCACCCACCACTTCAAACATTTTTACTTCGTTTGGCACATCTGGATCTCTACGTTTGTGAATGATTGCTAATGGTGAACCAAGAATGTCTGTCCAACGCTCAGCAACTCTTACGCGACCTGAATCTGGGGAAACAATTGTTATTTCGCTTCGATCATATTTTGATTGCACATGTTCAGCCAAAATTTTAATTGCGAACAAATGATCCACTGGTCCATCAAAGAATCCTTGAATTTGGGAGGTGTGTAAATCAACTGTCATGATTCGATCAGCACCAGCTGTTTTAAGTAAGTCAGCCATTAGGCGAGCAGAAATTGGTTCACGCCCTCTGTGTTTTTTATCTTGGCGGGCATAACCGTAATAAGGCATGATCACCGAAATTCTTCGAGCAGATGCTCTTCTTAAGGCATCAACTAAAAGAAGTTGTTCCATGATCCATTTATTAATTGGAAAGGTGTGTGATTGCAATACGAATGCATCTGTACCACGAACTGATTCTTCGAAACGAACAAATATTTCACCATTAGCAAAGTCGTAGGCAGAAAGTTTTGCTAACTCCACACCAAGTTCGCGAGCAACAGCTTCAGCTAATGCTGGGTGGGAACGACCTGTGGCAAGAAGTAGCCGCTTACTGGTTACGGTTTCGATATCGGCCACTTGAATCCCTTTTCTAAAGAAAGATTTCTAGGTGGTGCTTATTCTAATTCTGTCGGTTACTTCTTTGGCTTCTTTGCTCGGGTTCGTCGTGCCGCAGACGCGGATTTAGATTTTCCTCTTTTTCGCTCCACCCAGCCTTCAATATTTCTTTGTTTGGTTCTTTCCACACCTAGTGCACCGGCAGGCACGTTTTCGGTGATCACTGATCCTGCGGCGGTGTAGGCACCATCACCAATTTTCACAGGAGCTACCAACATCGTGTCTGAACCAATTTTTACGTGATCTCCTACCACAGTTTTATGTTTAGTTTCTCCGTCGTAGTTAACAAAAACTGTGGCAGCACCAATGTTTGTTTCTATACCTATAGTGGCATCTCCCACATAAGAAAGGTGTGGCACTTTAGAACCTTCTCCGACTGTGGAGTTTTTGATTTCCACATAAGCACCTGCTTTAACACCATCTTTTAATACCGTTCCTGGTCTTAAATATGTGTAAGGACCAATTTCGCAATTGTTGCCAATTTTTGCATTAGTAGCAGTTGTTCTCATCACATGCGAATTCTTGCCTACTAAACAATCTTTCAGCATTGAATCAGGACCAATAATTGATCCGGTGTCAATGGAAGTTTTACCTAACAAATGAGTGTTGTTATCAATAAATATGTCTGAGGTTAATGAAACTCCCATATCAATTACTACCGAATCTGGGTTTCGCATGGAAACCCCTTTACTCATCCAATATTCGTTAATTCTTTGTTGCATGATTTGTTGGCTCATAGCCAATTGGCTTCGATCATTAATTCCTAGCGCTTCGGTGTAATCTTCACAAATAACTGCTGTTACCGATTCACCTAAGGTGTTAATAACTTCGATCACATCAGTTAAATAGATTTCGCCTTGTTTGTTGTCACTACTTATTTGGGTAATAGCTTTTTTTAAGATTTCTGCGTCAAAGACATAAACGCCAGTATTTATCTCAGTTATTTCTAATTCTTCATCACTGGCATCAGTTTGTTCCACGATGCGATCAACCATGTTGGCTAAACGAATAATGCGACCATAACCAGTTGGGTCTGGTAATTCTGCTGTCAATACTGCAGCCTTTGACTCAGCTGCTGCTGCTACTAATGCTTTAAGTGAAGTTGATGACAGTAAAGGAGTATCCCCTGCCATCACCAGGACTAAACCTTTGAGGTTATTAAGTTGCGTTAAAGCTATTTGCACAGCATGACCTGTACCTTTTTGTTGTTTTTGTTCAACTATTTTTACTTTTTTAAATTCTGATTTTAAATAGTTTGTAACCCGTTCTTTACCGTGACCAAGCACAGTGATGATTTGAGTTGGTTTAAGAAGTTGTGCGGTATTTAAAACATGTCCCAGCATTGGTTCACCACAAATTGGGTGTAAAACTTTAGGGGTGGCTGAATGCATTCTTTTGCCCAAACCGGCAGCCAACACAATTACCGTATTTAAATTGCTCACGTAGTTGATGTTATTAGGTAGTTGTGCTTTGCGCGTGGCTCCGGGACAGGGACTCGAACCCCGATTCACGGCTCCAAAGGCCGGTGTCCTGCCAATTGGACGATCCCGGAATAGCTTTTATCTGATTTGTAGTGCAAGTGAACCAGCGCTCGCATAAGCCTAACCATCTGGAGTTGTAGCGTTGATTCGTGGCTACCAATTCAACGAGTGAACCTACCAAGGAAGAACTCAAGGCTTCGAAGAAATTACTTAAGGCCCAAGAAAAAATGCTGCAAGAAGCAGAGCGTGCTCGCGAACGCATCACTAAGGCTGCACTGGAAGTAGAACGCGAAGCTGGACGCACTCGTATGAGTGGTCATGAAAGACGTGAACAATTAATAAACGTTGCTAGACATTTATTTGCAGAAAAAGGTTATGAAGCAGTTTCTGTTGAAGAAATTGCGTCATGGGCCTCTGTTTCTAAACCAGTAATTTATGAACACTTTGGTAGTAAAGATGGTTTGTATGCAGTAATTCTTGATCGTGAAACAAGAGAACTACTTGACACAGTGACATTTAATTTAAAACCAGGTCATCCTCGCTTGATGTTAGAACAAGCTGTGTTTGCTTTCTTTTCCTATATTGATGAACATCCAGATGGTTACCGGGTGTTACTAAAAGATGCACCAGCAGCAAAAGGTGCGGGTGCTTATTCTGGATTAGTTAATGACATTGTTGATAAATGTGAAGCTGTGTTAGCTGATGCTTTTAGTCGTTTTGGTTTACCCAAAAAATCTGCAGGTATTTATGCTCGAACTTTAGTTGGCTCTGTGGCATTAACAGGGCAATGGTGGGAAGAAGAAAGACATATTTCGAAAGAAGAAATAACTGCCCAAGTTGTTAACTTTGTGTGGAATGGTTTAACAGATTTAAAAGCAAATCCTACGTTAACTGCTAAGTAAACTATTTAATTCTTGCTCCAGGAACTGGTCCATGAGCAGTAACTGCTGAAGTGCAAGTTCCACTACTTAATAGATCAATTGCAATATCTGATGCAGCTGTGGCATCAAAACATAAAAATACACAAGTTGGACCTGAACCAGAAACAATTCCAGCTAAAGCTCCTGCCTCTTCTCCTGCTCTAAGTAGTCTTCTTAATTCTGGTTTCAAAGATAAAGCAGCAGCTTGTAAATCATTATCAAGGTTAAGTGCAACTTCGTTAGGGTTTCCATGAGCTAGTGCTTGTAATAATTCCAAAGATATTTCTGGATCTAGGACTTCTTTATCTTTAGTTAAATGATCAAATTCTGCATAAACTTCGGGTGTTGATAAACCAAAATTGTTTGAAGCAATCACCCAATGCAAAGAGTCTCTATGTAACACCGGGGTTAATTGTTCTCCACGGCCATACCCTAGAGCTGTATTTCCGTGTAATAAAAATGGCACATCTGAACCAACTTTGGATGCAATTAAATTAAGTTCATCAATTGTTAAATGAAAATCCCATAAATGATTTATGCCAATAATCGTTGCTGCTGCATCCGCGCTACCACCCGCCATACCACCGGCTAAAGGAATCGATTTATCAATATGAATACGTGCATAAATTGGTTGGTTCACGTGTTTGGCAATTTCAGTTATTGCTTTGGAAACAAGGTTGTCTCTATTGGTGGGGATTTTTTCGGCATTAATTCCTCCCACTGATATTTCTTCTTGTCCAGGGTTAACCATGCTTATTGTTAATTCGTCATAAATTGATACCGCATGAAACACAGTTGCTAATTGATGAAAACCGTCAGCACCTAAGGGTGCAACTTTGAGCGATAGATTTATTTTGGCAGGAACTTTTATGGTGACGTATTTAGGTGCTAATTCCTGAATAGATAGCGTCATGATCTATTTGAGGTAATAGTTATGCCACTTTTCTTCATGGCAATAGTCAATCGCACATAGTCAGAAACATTCAATGCTTCCCCACGTAACTGTGGGTCAATTTGAGCAGATTCTAGAATTTGAGATGCTTTTTCTGAACCACCACACATTGAACTTAAAGCAGAACGAAGCATCTTTCGTCTTTGAGCAAAAGCGGCATCAACCACCGCAAATAATTCTTTTCTGATTGTTTCATCAATATCATTTCTTCTATTCATTTGTACTAAATCTGAATCAACATTAGGTACTGGCCAGAAAACATTTCTAGAAATTGAACCTGCTTTAGAAACATCTGCGTACCATTGCAATTTCACACTTGGTGAACCATAAGTTCTAGAACCAGGAGGTGCAGCTAAGCGATCTGCGACTTCTGATTGCACCATAACTAAATAGTTTTTGATACTGGGAAAGTTTTCTAAAATATGAATGATTACCGGCACGGAAACGTTGTAAGGCAAATTTGCCACTAATACATCAGGATTTTTAACATCGCTGCTGGTTATTTCCAGAGCATCCTTATTGATGACACTTAATAAGGAATCACTAAAACCTTTTGATTTAGCAGTAATTGGTAATAAATCTGCCAGGCGAGAATCTATTTCCACAGCAGATACATTTGCCCCAGTTGCCAAAAGTGCCAGAGTTAGTGAACCTAACCCTGGTCCTACTTCTAAAACATGGGAATCTTTTATGACATTGCTGATTCGAACTATTTTTTCAACAGTATTTTGATCTGTAACAAAATTTTGACCAAGTTTTTTAGTTGGCTTTAAATCTAATTTACTGGCAAGCTCT
>CAMATO010000042.1 GCA_945861165.1 Bifidobacterium breve
GCATGATTTTTGGGAACTTTTTTGAAAACCATCAATCCGATGGCCGTAATGCCACCGAGGATAAAACCTGTCAAATGCATGTTCCATGCTTGATTGAATCCAAATACATAGGTGCTAGGAATGCTTAAAGCGAAGCTATATTTAACATCTCCTAAACCAAAAGACTGTTTTGAAATGAAGAATATTACTAAGTAAACCAAAAATACTAAAAATGATAGAAGTATTGTTAATAAAAGTGAATCAAAAGTAAAATCAGGATCTAAACAGATTAAACCTAAATTTGTGATTATCATGATCAAAACATATTTATTAGGTAAAAGTTTAGTTTTATAATCAATTATTCCAAGTTTTATTACGAAAACGGAAGTGTTTAAAACAATCAGCAGTTCCCAATTCAAGTCTTCCTCAGTTCTTAAAAAGCGCCTCCCGCATTTGCTTGAGTGGTGCTTTTTGTCCGGTCATTAACTCAAACTGTTTAGTGGCTTGATGTAACAACATCTCTAAACCTGAGACGACAAAACCGCGTCGAAGGATCCATTCCAAGGCAATTTTTGAAGGCCAAGGTGAATACGCAACATCAAGTAGTGAGCCAGGAATCTCTGGTCCCATAGCTGCAAAATCATCCAGTGCCCCACTTGGCAAAGTGCTAATGACTGTGGTCGCTGCCAATGCTTTGTAAATCTGATTCCAGGGAACATCTGTCACAGTTAAACCAAATTCTTGTGCGACTTGTTTAAGCTCTGTAACTGTTTTTTCATTCCTGGCACACAACATGACTTGATTAGCACCTAATTGAGATAAGGCCGCTATAGCAGATCTAGCAGTTGCCCCACTACCAATTATTGCCGGATTTGAAACATCAAGTTGCTTATTTGTTTGTAATGCAGAAACGATGCCATAAATATCAGTGTTACCAGCAAAAACTTTTCCATCTTTAAATAACAATGTGTTTGCCGAATTAACCTGTTTTGCTAGCTCGGTAACAGAATCAGCCAGGGTAATTGCCACTTCCTTTAAAGGCATGGTCAGAGACATTCCTACTAAATTTGCGTCTCGATTTTTAATAAAATCTGGCAATGTGTCAATCTTCAAATCATATTTAAAATAATCCCAATCCATTTTTAAAGCAGCATAACCTGCCTTATGAATTTCAGGACTTAGTGAATGTTCTATAGGAGACCCGGCAACACCAGCAAACTTGTTGCTCATTTGTTTTGGTTGTACCATCTTAAGAATTCTTGCTTGTGTATTAAGAATTCATTATTGGTTGAGGCAAATTTTGTTTCCTTAGTGTCAAGATTGACAGTCACCCAATACAGCCAATCCCCATCTTCAGGATTTAGCACTGCGTTAAGGGCAGCTTCTGAAGGATTAGAAATCGGTCCTGGTGGTAATCCATCATTGGTGTAGGTGTTGTACGGGGAATCTTCCTGCAATTGTTCACTAGTCAAAATAATTGCATTTGAATCTAATTCATAATTAAGTGTGCTATCTAATTGCAATCTCATTGGCCTAGCTAATCTATTAAGAACCACCCGTGCTGCTTTTGGTTGATCAACAGGTGCAACTTCTTTTTCAATAATGCTGGCTATGACCAAAACCTCATATGGGGTTAAACCATTTGCTTTAGCTGTTGCTTCTAATTGCTGTTCAGTTGCTGCTTGAATAAATCTTTTGATCATTTGTTGCAAAACTTCTTTTGGAGTTACTCCTTGATCAAACCTGTAAGTTGCTGGATAAAGAAATCCTTCAACATTTTTATTGGCATATTCTGGTAAACCTAAATCTGTCGGATTTTTAGCCAAAGATTCAAAATCGCCAACTGAAACACCTAGTGCTTGGGCTGCTGCAGCAAAAACATATTTTGATCTAGAACCTTCTGGAATAACTACTTTGATACTTACTTTGCTTTCTGGATCTAATAACGCAAAAATGGCTTCTTTGGATCCCATGCTTTTAACTAAGTTGTAATTACCCGGCCCAATGGCACTTGATTGAGGAATGTCTGCTGCTGCAGTAACAAATTCTAAATAATTATTCACTACCCCAGCACTGGCCAGAGTTTTACCAATTTCTGTTAACGAAGAACCAGGTGCAATTGATACTTGTACGGGACCACTTCCGCCTGGTCCATTAATTATTTTTATTCCACCACTGGGAATAAAAGAGTAAATAACTATTCCTACTAAAACCGCAAAGGTGATTAAACCCATTTTCAAATAGGGTGCAGGGTGAAGATCTGATTTGTAGCTATTCTGTTCTGATTTAAAAACATCCAAAATAGATTTCATTTACTTCACCTCTTTCAAGTCTTGCCCAGGAGTCTGGTTATTGCGCTTCTCAAATTCCAGTGCTTGCTCTAATAATTCTATGGCGGCAGCCTGATCAATCAAGCCTTTCTGTGCGCGAGTATTCACACCACTTTCGTATAAACGAGCACTAGCACTTGTGGTAGTTAATCTCTCATCCATCATTCTGATCGAAATATCTGGTAATTGTTTACTTAATTGTTGTGCGAAATTGATAGCTTTATTCGCTGATTGTCCTATGGCACCTGATAAATGTTTAGGTAAGCCAACATATATTTCTACACAACCAGTTTTATTAATATGTTCAATGATATTTTTTAACAAGTTTTGATCATTTTTTATTGTTGCCACCGGCACAGCCATGATGGCGTCAATATCACTTTTTGCCAAACCGACTCTGACATCACCAAAATCTATGGCGTATCTGATTCCTTTGCGCACTTTTTTTAACTATCGGATCAAAGAATCGACACCGGCAATAACATTTTTTGCATCCCTGATGTTACTCCCCGCACCTTGGGCCATGTCTGGTTTACCGCCACCTTTGCCATCTAATTTAGACAAAACTGCATTCAATATTTCCCCAGCATTAAGATTATTTTTTCTAGCAGCATCATTAGTTGCGACCACAACATTTACCTTGTCACTACTAATACCCGCCCCGATTACCACTGCAGCACTTTCTCCTAGTTGACCACGCACATTTGTAACAAGTTCACGTACATCATTAGCACTAAGTTCGCCTTCCGCCAAGAAATTAGCAACCTTCACCCCATTAACGTCATGGGAGGATTTCAAATAATCATTGATACTGCCTGAGAGTTGATGCTTACGAGATTTTTCTAATTCCTTTTCAGCATCTTTCAACCGCTCCATTAAAGAGGAAACCTTATCAGTTAATTCTTCAGGTCTTCCTTTTAACATTTCTTGCAAGTTAGAAACTATTAAATGTTCCCGTGCTAAAAATTGATAGGCATCAGTTCCCACTAAAGCTTCAACTCGTCTGGTGCCAGCACCAATACTTTGCTCACCTAAGAACTTGATTACTCCAAGTTGTGCTGATCGTTGAGCATGAGTACCGCCACATAATTCGTGCGCCCAATCTCCCACGCTAACCACACGTACGACGTCACCATATTTTTCGCCAAACAATGCCATCGCACCTAATGCTCGTGCCTGATCTTGGGACATTAGTTGGGCACTAACACCAAGATCGCTTAACAAGACTTCGTTGACTCTTGCTTCCACATCATTTAAAACACTTAAAGGAACTGGTTTTGGTGAAGGAAAATCAAAACGTAATCTGCCCGGAGAGTTTTCGCTTCCTAATTGTGTAGCGGTTTCTCCTAATGCTTCGCGGAAAGCTTTATGAATCAAATGAGTTGCAGTATGTGCTCTCGAGATTGCTTTTCTTCTTAACAAATCGACATGGCCTACACCTTTTAATCCAGTTACAGCTTCACCCTTAGAAACACGACCTCGGTGCACATAAAGACCGGGCACAGGTTGTTGCACATCATCAACTTCAATTTCGGCACCGTTACTTAAAACCAATTTGCCACTGTCAGCTAATTGTCCCCCACCTTCTGCGTAGAAGGGTGAACGATCCAGCACAAATTCGACTTCGGATCCTTGGTTAACACTTTTAGAAACTGCTCCACTTAGCAATAAACCTTTCAAATTAACTTCACTACTTGTTTCTGAATAACCTGTGAAATCTGTTATTCCAGCTAAATCAGCTAAAGCTCTATATTGCTGCACATCTGCTAGACCTTGTTTTCTTTCTTTAGCATCTGCTTTAGCTCTATTTTTTTGTTCCAACATTAAACGTTTGAATCCTTCAGCATCAATGGAGATACCTGCTTCTGTTGCCATTTCCAAAGTTAGGTCATAAGGAAACCCGTAAGTGTCATGAAGTTCAAAAACTTTCTCACCTGACAAGGTTTTTGACTTTGACTTAGTTAAATCATCAATTGTGTTTTCAAACAACAGTGTTCCTGTTTTAAGAGTTTGCGCAAACGAAGTTTCCTCACCAATTGCTATTTCTAAAATTCTTTTTTTGTCACTAACTAATTCTGGGTACTGTGGGCCCATGGCTTTAATGGTTGCTTCTATTAATTCCTTCATCACCGGATTTTCGGCACCTAAAATTCTCATATTTCTGATTACGCGTCTCATCATGCGGCGAAGCACATATCCTCGTCCTTCGTTGCCTGGAATAACTCCATCACCAATTAAAAATGCTGCGGTTCTCGTGTGATCAGCCACCACTCTTAAACGAATATCAGCTGAAATTTCGGCTCCGTATTTAACGCCAACGATTGCAGTTGCTTTATCCAGAATTATTTTTGTAGTATCAATTTCATAAATATTGTCCACCCCTTGCAAAATGGCAGCCATTCTTTCCAAGCCCATTCCAGTGTCGATGTTTTTGGCAGGAAGTTCACCATTTAATGGGAAATCATCTTTAGTTCCGCCTTCTCCGCGGTTGTATTGCATGAAAACTAAATTCCAAACTTCTAAATAACGTTCCTCATCAGCAATTGGTCCGCCTTCTTTACCGTATTCGGGTCCACGGTCAAAGTAAATTTCTGAACATGGTCCACATGGACCTGGAATTCCCATTGACCAATAGTTATCAGCCATGCCTCGTCTTTGAATTTTGTTTTCTGGAACTCCAACTTTGTTTCGCCAAATGTCATAAGCTTCTTCGTCGTCTAAATAAATTGTTACCCACAGTTTTTCTGGTTCAAAACCGTATCCACCATCTTTAACACTTGAAGTTAATAGTTTCCACGCCATAGTGATGGCGCCTTCTTTGAAATAGTCTCCGAAAGAAAAGTTTCCAGCCATTTGAAAAAATGAGCCGTGACGTGTAGTTTTGCCAACTTCTTCAATATCTAATGTTCTGACACATTTTTGAACAGAAGTTGCTCTTTTATATGGTGCAGGTGCTTCACCTAGGAAATATGGTTTAAACGGAACCATTCCAGCGTTAACAAGTAACAGTGTTGGATCATTGGCAATCAATGAAGCTGAGGGCACAATGGTGTGACCATTTTTTTCAAAGAAATCTAGGAATCGGCGACGAATGTCTGCTGAATCCACTTTTTTAACTTCCTTTGCTAATTAACTACTTAGATGACCTTAGTACCTGACGAATTCGCTCCCATAAATCGGCAAAGCGTTGTTCTGCTCCACGACTTCCAGGTTTGTAATAAGTCTTATTCTTCAAGTTATCTGGCAAATATTGTTGACTTGCCACACCTTCTTCAAAATCATGTGCATATTTATAACCCTTTCCCGCACCAGTGTCTCTAGAAGCAGGCAATGAACCGTCTCTTAAATGCAGGGGCACCGCCCCAGCATTACCTTTTCTGACATCATCAAGGGCTTCATTGATTGCGTTATAAACAGAGTTAGATTTTGGAGCAAGGGCTAAATAAGTAGTAGCTTCAGCCAAAATGATTCGTGCCTCAGGCCAGCCCACCAGCTGAGATGCTTGCATGGCAGCAACAGCCATTGTTAAAGCAGTGGGATCTGCTAAACCAATATCTTCACTTGCCAAAATTACTAATCTGCGGGCAATAAATTTTGGATCTTCCCCAGATTCAACCATTCTGGCTAAGTAATGAATGGCTGCATCAACATCACTGCCGCGAACACTTTTAATGTAAGCACTGATTACGTTGTAATGCTCATCTCCTGCTTTGTCATATCTCAAAGCAGCTCTTTGCACAGCCACTTCTGCATCAGCTAAATTAATTTCTAATCTTTTTTCAGCATCAGTAACAGCTGCCGCTGTTTCTAAAGCAATAAGTCCACGTCTGGCATCACCGCCACTGGCCCGAGCAATATGTGCTAGAGCTTTTTCATCACACTGATATTTGTTCTTTAAACCTTTGTCGCTGGTTAAAGCTTTTTTAAGCAGCTCAATTACATCGTCATCTTTCAGCGGATTTAATGGAAGCACTAGTGATCTACTCATTAGTGCTGAATTTATTGAAACTGAAGGATTTTCAGTTGTGGCCGCAACTAAAGTAACCCAACCTTCTTCAACTCCAGCCAGTAATGAATCTTGTTGAGATTTTGAAAACCTATGAATTTCGTCAATAAATAAAACTGTCCCTACTCCTCGAGCGAATCTTCTGCGCGCTAAATCAATTACTTCTCTAACTTCTTTTACCCCACTTGAAGTTGCAGAAAGCTCCACAAAAGATCTACCGGTGGAAACAGAAATAACGTGAGCCAATGTCGTTTTACCACTTCCGGGGGGTCCCCACAAAATCAAAGATGTGGCAGCTAATTTATTGTCATCATCTGGATTCAATAAAACTCTTAAAGGTGAATCAGCTCTAGTAACTTGATTTTGTCCAACTACTTCATCTAAAGAACTTGGTCGCATTCGAGCAGCCAAGGGTGCGGTTACAAATTTATTATTTGCAGGAACTTCAATTGGTTCAGCGTCAAACAGCGCATCATCCATAATTATTTTTCAGGTTTAAAATCTATGCCAGCTTCTTTTCGTTGCGCTGGGGTAATTGGTGTTGGTGCACCTGTGAGTGGATCTTGTCCGCCACCACTTTTAGGAAACGCAATCACATCTCTAATGCTGGTTGCCCCAGTTAATAACATCACCACACGATCCCAACCAAATGCAATTCCTGCATGTGGTGGTGGACCATATTTGAATGCTTCTAATAGAAAACCAAATTTATCTTGAGCTTCCTCATCATTAATGCCAAGAATTTTAAATACTTCTTTTTGCACATCTGCTCTATGGATACGAACAGATCCACCACCTATTTCATTTCCATTCAAAACTAAGTCATATGCCCAAGCCAGTGCTGATCCTGGATCTGTTACAAATGTGGCTAAGGATTCAGCATTTGGTGAAGTAAAAGGATGATGCACTGCAGTCCACACCAATTGTCCTTGCTCATTGGTTACTTGTTCAAACATTGGTGCATCAACTACCCAAACAAAATTCCATTCCTTTTCATTAATTAATCCAAGTCGTAGCCCAATTTCTGATCGTGCCGCACCAAGTAGTCCTAAGGCTTCACTTCGAGAGCCAGCTGCAAAGAAAACTGCATCGCCTATTTTTGCTCCTACTGCATTCATCAAACCATTTCGTTCTTCATCACTTAAGTTTTTTGCAACGGGGCCAGCTATTTCGCCATCTGCAGAAAATACTGCGTATGCCAAACCTTTGGCACCACGTTGTTTAGCCCACTCTTGCCAGGCATCAAATTGTTTTCGAGGTGTATCTGCACCACCAGGCATAACTACTGCACCTACGTGATCTGCTTGGAAAACTCTAAATGGTGTGGCTTTGAAATACTGAGTTAAATCAACTAATTCAAGTGCGAATCTTAAATCTGGTTTATCTGAACCATATTTTCTCATCGCTTCGTGATAAGTGATTCGAGGAATCACACCGATTTCGTGATCTAGAATTTCACTCCACAGTTTTTTAATTACTTTCTCGCCAACTTTGATGATGTCTTCTTGATCAACAAAAGACATTTCAATATCAAGTTGAGTGAATTCTGGTTGACGATCAGCTCTAAAGTCTTCATCTCGATAACAACGAGCAATTTGGAAATATCTTTCCATACCGCCCACCATTAGTAATTGTTTAAATAATTGGGGTGATTGTGGAAGCGCATACCAAGAACCTGGTTGCAAACGAACTGGAACTAGGAAATCTCTGGCACCTTCAGGAGTAGAACGAGTTAAAGTTGGGGTTTCTATTTCTATGAAATCGTCATTTAATAAAACATCTCGAGCATATTGACTTACTTTGCTACGAATTCTTAATGCAGCTCCTGGACC
>CAMATO010000043.1 GCA_945861165.1 Bifidobacterium breve
TTCATCGTGACCGATTCCCAAAATGTTTGTTAGTTGTTTCCATAATTCATCGCCACCTAGTAAGGCGCATAAAGTATTGGTGCAAACCCCAATGTGATGTTTACCCATAGGAAATCTTTTAAACATTGTGTAAAAAGTAGCAACAGCAGAAACTTCAGCTGGAGTCAAATCTAACACTCGAGCACAAACTTGAATACCAGCTGGGGAAACCATTCCTTGAATTGATTGCACATAATGAAGCATCGGTAAAAGTGCAGATCTTCTTACCGGATACTTAGCAGCCAATGTTTCTAAAGTTTTAATGTCTTCTTCGGTAATGGTTTTAATACTCATCGATCAACACCACCCATCACTGGGTCAATTGATGCAACAGCGGCAACGATGTCTGAAATTTGCCCACCTTCACCCATTGGGCCTACTGCTTGCAAATTATTAAACGAAGGGTCACGGAAATGAACTCGATAAGGCTTTGTTCCGCCATCACTAATTACTAATGCACCAAGTTCTCCTCTAGGAGATTCGATTGCAACATAGGCTTGGCCAGCAGGTACTTTAAATCCTTCGGTAACAAGTTTGAAATGGTGAATCAAGGATTCCATTGATTGACCCATAATTTTTCTGATGTGATCAAGAGAGTTTCCTAAGCCATCGGCACCCAGTGCAAGTTGTGCTGGCCAAGCAATTGATTTGTCTTCCACCATTACCGGTCCTGGTTTTAAGCGAGTAAGAGCTTGTTCAACAATGTTGAGTGATTCATTCATTTCACGCATTCTGATTAAGAAGCGGCCATAAGTATCACTGGTTTTTTCTGTGATGATATTAAAATCATAATTTTCATAACCACAATATGGTTGTGTTTTTCTTAAGTCCCAAGGTAATCCTGTTGATCTTAAAACTGGGCCAGTAATTCCCAGTGCCATACAACCTGTTAAATCAAGAACGCCAACATCTTTAGTTCTGGCAGTCCACACGGAGTTATCAACCAAAATATTGAAATTATCTTTGAATCTTTTTCTTAACAATTTAATAGTTTCAGTGATTTTCTTTTCCGCACCAGCTGGAAGATCTACTGCAACTCCCCCGGGTCTGACATAGGCCATATTCATTCTTAAACCAGTAATCATTTCAAAAAGATCAAGAATTACTTCACGATCTCTGAATCCATTTGTCATGGCAGTTAGAGCCCCGAGTTCCATTCCCCCTGTTGCTAAGGCAACTAAGTGAGAAGAAATTCTGTTTAATTCCATTAACATCACCCGAATCGTGTTGGCACGTTCTGGGACCTGCTCAGTTATTCCTAATAACTTTTCAACTGCTAAACAATAAGCAGTTTCATTAAAAATCGGTGATAAATAATCCATGCGAGTTACATAAGTGGTTCCTTGAACCCAAGAACGAAATTCCATATTTTTTTCAATACCAGTGTGTAAGTAACCAACTCCACAACGAGCCTCAGTTACTGTTTCGCCATCTAATTCAAGAATTAAACGAAGCACTCCATGTGTTGATGGATGCTGTGGTCCCATATTGACAACGATTCGTTCCCGTTCACCACTTGGTGCACCAAGAACTGTGTCCCAATCACCACCAGAAAGTGTGTAAACACGTCCTTGGGTAGTTTCATATGATCCAGAAAAAATATCGGTGCTCATCCGCGATAACCTCTTCTGTTATCTGGAGCAGGAATTACTGCACCTTTGTATTCAACTGGAATTCCACCCAGTGGATAATCTTTTCTTTGCGGATGACCAACCCAATCATCAGGCATTTCAATTCTTGTTAATGATGGATGTCCATCAAAAATAATTCCGAAGAAATCATATGTTTCTCTTTCGTGCCAATTATTTGATGGATATATATCTGTGATTGTTGGAATGTGAGGATTGCTATCTGGAGCTACAACTTCTAATAAAACTCTTCTATTATTGGTAATTGAAACAAAAGGATAAATCGCATGAAGTTCCCTATTTTTTTCTTTAGGCCAATGCGCCCCAGCTACCCCCATGCACATTTCAAACCGGAGTTCAGGTTCATCTCTTAACACTTTGGCAACAGCTTTGAGATGTTCTCTTTTAACCATAAAAGTTAATTGATCCACTTGAACTAAAACTCTTTCAATTGCTTGTTCAAAAGTTAAATTCTGGGATGGTAAAGCTTTTTCTAAAGCATCAGCAATAGCGTCAAAATAACTGCCATATGGTCTTTGTGCACTTGGTGTTGCCTGGATAGTTGTTACTAATCCGCCGAAGCCTGAGGTGTCCCCAGCTACGGTAGAACTTCCAAATGCACCTTTAATGACATCTTTTAGAATTGGAGTGTCACTGGCATTAATAATTTCTTTATCACTCATGAAAGCAAGCCCTTTAATTCAATGAGTGGGGATGCTTTTAAACCTACATCTTCTAATTGAATTACTTGTTTTTCTCTTTGTTTACCAAGTTTCATATCTTGAATTTGATCATGAATTTTTAAAATTGCATCCATTAACATTTCAGGTCTAGGCGGACAACCTGGTAGATACATATCAACTGGAACAACATGATCAACGCCTTGCACAATTGCGTAGTTATTAAACATTCCACCTGAAGATGCACAAACTCCCATAGCTAAAACCCATTTTGGATCTGCCATTTGATCATAAATTTGTCTTAAGACTGGTGCCATTTTTTGACTAACTCGTCCTGCCACAATCATTAAATCTGCTTGTCGTGGACTTGCTCTAAAAACTTCCATTCCAAATCTTGCTAAGTCATAACGTCCTGCACCTGTTGCCATCATTTCAATTGCGCAACACGCTAAACCAAATGTGGCAGGCCAAAGAGAAGATTTACGAACATACCCAGCTAATTGTTCAACTGAGGTAAGTAATACTCC
Organism: Bifidobacterium breve; assembly: GCA_945861165.1. Classification (GTDB taxonomy): domain Bacteria; phylum Actinomycetota; class Actinomycetes; order S36-B12; family UBA5976; genus ATZT02. Next base: position 2,875 of record CAMATO010000043.1, read on the forward strand.
ACTTGGTAACTTCTCTTCAATACCCATTTATTCCCACTCAAGCCCGCCGCGACGCCACACATATGCATAAGCAATAAAAACAGTGGCAATGAACAACAGCATTTCAATAACACCAAAAAATCCAAGTTGATCAAATGAAACTGCCCAAGGATATAGAAAAACTATTTCGATATCAAAAACAATAAAAAGCATCGCAGTTAAGTAATATTTGATGGGAAATCTTCCACCACCAACTGGTTGTGGTGTTGGTTCGATACCGCATTCATAAGCTGAAAGCTTTGCGCGGTTATAAATCTTGGGGCCGGCTAATGAACCAGCAACGAGTGAAAATGCGGCGAAGGCAAAAGCGATTCCACCTAGACCAACTATTGGCCAAGCGACATTCACTTATTACTCCCTTGACTATTTTGCGCAAAAAGATTTATTACTACTCGTTCTAACATAATTCTATTGTTCGACTATTGAGTAATCCGGATGACGGGTCACTTGCGCACTTGTGCACTTGTGCATTGTTTATGGCCATATTTTGTCGCAGGTTTCTCATCGGTTTATGCAGCAGGTGCGATTTTTGTTAAGGCCGTAATAATTCGATCCGACTTAGTACTACCCGTTGCACTGTAAAGATTGGCCAACAATTTCAAGGTAAAACGCATCAAAGGTTTAGATGCCATTCCATATTTTGTGGCAATCTGCATTATTTGGGGATTACCAATTAATTTCACGAAAACTCTTCCTAATGTGTAGTACCCGCCAAGACGATCTTTTAATTCCACGGGGTAATTATGAAGTTCTGTTTCCATTGCAAATGATGAATTAGCTTTGACAGCTTTTTCTATTACCTCCGCGGCGACTTGACCTGTTTCCATGGCATAAGCAATTCCTTCTCCGTTAAACGGGTTAACCATTCCACCTGAATCACCAACCAAAAGCATTCCTTTTGTGTAATGAGGTTGACGGTTAAATCCCATTGGAAGTGCGGCACCGCGAACTTGTTGTGTCATGTTTTCATCTCGATAACCCCATTCTTCTGGAGTTTGATCAAGCCAACGTTTTAATAAATCTTTGTAATCAATACTTTGAAATACTGGTGATGAATCAAGAATTCCTAATCCAACATTAGATGTTCCATCACCCATTCCAAAAATCCAACCATAACCTGGCAACAATTTATTATCATCCTTAAGTTCTAACCATGACTCTAAGTAATTATCATGAGTTCTAGGGCTCTTGTAATAAGTTCTTACCGCCACACCCATTGGTCTGTCATCTCTTCTTTCTAAACCAAGTGCTAAAGCCATACGACTTGAAACACCATCGGCTGCTACAACTACTTTTGCAAAATGTTTTGATTCTGAACCATCAGGATTTTTTGTTGTTACCCCAACCATGCGTCCAGTTTTTTCGTCCATGATTGGACCAGTGACTCTAGTTTTTTCATGTAAACGAACACCACGTTTTTGTGCCGTTCGAGCAAGCAATTCATCAAAATCAGATCTTGGTCTTACCAATCCATAATTAGGAAAACCTTCCACTTCTGGCCAATCAAGTTCTAGTCGATGTCCGCCACCAATAACTCTTAAACCTTTATTCCTCAACCATCCATTTTCCACAGTTGGCTCTATTCCCATATCAATTATTTGTTTAACTGCTCTGGGAGTTAAACCATCACCACAAACTTTTTCTCTAGGAAAACTTGTTTTCTCGAACATCAAAACATCTAAACCACGATTTGCTAAATGAAAAGCTGTTGCAGATCCGGCAGGTCCTGCACCAACAACTATTACGTCTGCGTCATTTTGAGTGTTCATTTAACTTCTTTTCTCTGCCCTATGCAGGGCAACTATTCCACCGGTTAGATTTTTCCATTTAACATCGTTCCAATTTGAATTACCAATCTGTGTAGCAAAATCTTTTTGCTTTGGCCAAGCTCGAATAGATTCGGCTAGATATATATAAGCTTCCGGATTTGAAGAAGTTTTTTGGGCAATTAGCGGAAGAGCTTTCATTAGATATTCCATATATACCTTGCGAAAGAGTTCCATAGTTGGTGATGAGAATTCACATATCACCAGTCGACCTGCGGGCTTGGTAACTCTTAGCATTTCTTGTAAGGCTTTGTCGACGTTATTTACATTTCTAATTCCGAAAGAAATTGTAACTGCATCAAAAGTATTATCTGCAAAAGGTAGTGACAAAGCATCCCCAGCTGAAAAATTTAAATGTGGAGATTTCTTATTTCCTTCTTGTAGCATTCCTAAAGAAAAATCGCATGGAATTACGGTGGCCCCTGATTTTTCGAAAGCTAATGAACTAGTTCCAGTTCCTGCTGCCAAATCAAGAATCATTTCACCTTTTTTTGCTGCTACCGCTCCCGCTGTTGCTCTGCGCCATGAATGAGTTAATCCAAAAGATAAAACGTCATTTGTTATGTCATATCTGGCTGCTAGATGATCAAACATCGCAGCCACTTCGCTGGGATTTTTTGCGAGAGATGATCGAGACATATTTATATTCTGTCAGCCCCACGATTTTTTGCCACTTGTGGCAGGTTTTTACTTTGGGCGTAGTCTATGAATATGTCAAAACCAACCGCTGTGGAAAATTTTTCGACTACTTATGTCCGAACGGTGGAACTACCAAACAAAGTTGACTTAATTAGTCTCATTCCCGATCTTCCCACAAATGAGGTTTTCTCTTGGGTTAGAAATAATCAAGGCATTGTTGCTTGGGGAGTAAATACTAAAGAGAATTTCACTGGTTCAGAAAGATTTTCAAGAGCCCATCGCTGGTGGAAGGAATTTGTCGATAATTCATCAATCCGAGATGAGGTGCTGACTTCAAGTTCGGGGGCACTTGCCTTCGTATCATTTTCATTTTTGTCAGAAAATTCAAGTGTGGTTGTTGTCCCAGAAATCATTGTGGGACAAAACAACGACAAGACCTGGTTAACCGTGATTGGTGACATAGATATAGAGAAAATTAAAGGTGAGATCTACTCTCCTAGAAATTTACCTAAATCCCCAGGAAAGCTAACGTGGAGTGAGGGCAGCATCTCAATTGAAGAATGGCAAAAAGGTGTGCAAAAAGCGGTAAACAGAATCAACAACAAAGAATTAGATAAAGTTGTTCTAACTCGTGACATAAACGCTGAATCTACTGAAGTTATTGATTCTCGATATCTTTTAACAAAGTTAAGTAATGCTTATCCTGAATGTTGGTCATTTTCTGTCGATGGGTTAGTTGGTGCCACTCCAGAATTATTGATCCGGCGCACTGGTAATTTGGTTTTATCAAGGGTTTTAGCTGGAACTATTAGAAGAGACGAAAATACTTCAGATTCAGATTTGACCACAACTCTATTAGAGAGTGGAAAAGATTTAGAAGAACATGAATTTGCAGTTAGTTCTGTAGCCACTTCGTTGGCACTTCACTGCACAGACATGCAAGTTCCTGTAAAACCAAGAGTTTTAAGACTTTCTAATGTGGCTCATTTAGCAACTGATATTTCAGGAACACTTGTTGATGCTGCCCCTGCTTTAGTTCTAGCAGGATCCCTTCACCCCAGTGCCGCAATATGTGGGACACCTACTGATAGAGCAAAGAGTTTAATTCAAGAATTAGAACAAATGAATAGAAATCGTTACACAGGTCCAGTTGGTTGGATCAATTCCAAAGGAGATGGCGAACTTGGAATTGCCTTAAGGTGTGCCGAAATATCTGAAAATAAAGCCAGATTATTTGCTGGTTGTGGAATTGTTTCTGAATCAACTCCCGCTGATGAATTAGCTGAATCTAATGCAAAATTTCTTGCGATGCGAGAAGCACTTATTAATTAAGCGGTAACGCCTTTATTAACTTCTTCAAAAATCAATTTTCTTAGCTCTGCTTCAGATTTTCTTGATTTAATCTTGACAACCAAAACTTTTATCCCACTTGGATTATTAAGATGGGAAGATAATTCACTTATCTTTGTTATTGATTTAACTTCTGCTCCAAGATTTTTAAACACTTCTGACAAATTAATGTCAGTTGGTGTGCCAAACACTCTTTCAAAGTCTTCCACTTCTGCTTGTTCTAACAAGCTAAATATTCCTCCACCATTATTATCATTAATAATAAAAGTGATGTTGGGTTTCTGTTCAGATACTGGAACCACAAAACTAGCTAAATCGTGCAGTGCTGCCAGATCTCCCAACATCGCAAATGTTGGAATTTTTGTACTTAACGCCGTTCCCATCGCCGTTGCTACAACGCCATCAATCCCGTTAACTCCTCGGTTCATTGAAACTGTTACTTCACCATTTGAGAAAGCTGAATTTATTTCAGGTGAAGTTAGTAATTCGAAATCTCTTGCTGCAAGACTTGAGGCTAGATGAAGATGAGAGTTTTTAGGAAGATTTTTCATGAGGCAATCAACCACATGTAAAGATGATATTTTTGGATTTTCCTCTAAAACTCTTTGAACTATTTCGTGTGCTGCTTTACCAGCTTTATCCCAGGTTTGTTTCCACGCTTTATTTGCTTGCTTGGCAGGAAGTCTAAATAATCCAGAGATTCTTTGCTTGGCAATTGAATTGGTAATGATGCTTGGCACAGCACATGAAATAACTAAGCTTCCCTTTTTTGTTAGTTCAGCAACTTGTCTTGATAACCCAACTCGGCCAACCGTTAAAACCACATCCGGCTTCAAATTTATTGAGTGCAAAGAAAGAAGTATCGGGGCATGAGAAACCATTGCCGGTCCCACACACTGGTGTGGTGGTTCAACTATTACCGGCCAATCAAGTGCATTTCCTAATTCTTGGGCATAATTCAAATATTCAATGATTGTTCCACCAGCAACTATGACACCTTTTTTATTCAGTAACTCGGTTGAAATGTTTTCTGGTGTGATCACGCTTTCATTTTGAATTTTCTTTTTATGTTCAAAAATAAATTTTTTAGTTGGGACTAACGGTTCTGCCAGAGCTATATTTAAATGAACTG
>CAMATO010000044.1 GCA_945861165.1 Bifidobacterium breve
TCCCGCATTGTTTCGGTTAAGTCTCTTACTAACTGCTGAATTTCTCTATCAAAATCTTTTACTTCATCTGCTTTTTTAGTCAATACTGCATCACCAAATATCCTTATATTTTTTATAGACATTGGCAATCTCTTTCTAGATGATTACTCAATGCTATTCGATGTCATATGCGTTTACGTGTGCACGCACGGGCTTGGTTCTGGCCGTACTAAATTTTATGATTTCTGATCGAATTTTACTCAATATTTCTTCAGGTTCTTTTGAGCCGATTACAATCTGGGCTAACTCTTCCTTCTCGAAAATCCTTGGACCAATCACAGAAACAGCATCGTATTGTTTGAAAGTTTCGGATAGTTGCGTGATTTCCTTTAAGTCTCCCTTGAGAGAAATCGTTGTCAAAAATGGCTGTAATCCAGTGTCTTGTCTTAATTGCCGTTCGTTATCAATCAACCAATTGGGATCGTGTTTTATAAGTGATTGCACTACACGATTAGTTGATTCACTAGTAATGAAAACTTTTCCACCTTGAGATTCGGGTTTTACTAAAGTTAATACGTGTAACCATTTACGTAATGATTCCTCGGCTGCCGCTAACGATGGAACACCCAGAAGTAGATAGGCATCAAGTAAAACTGCGGCTGTATAACCACTTTCGCTCTTAGGTTCTGCACCAGGTGTGGCGACAACTATCGAATGACCCGGTTCAATAGAACGTAAGATTGCGCTTCCACCCGAAGTAATAATTTTGACCCCAGGAAAAGATTTGCCTAATTCTTCCACAGTTTTAGTTTGTCCTACTACTGAAATTCTGAATTGTCTAGAATTACAAAATCTACATTTCCAGCTACTAGCAACTTTTCCACACCATTTGCATTCTGGTGAACTGTTTTTATCTTTAGTTAGTAATGGTCCAGAACAAGATGTACATCGAGCACTTTCTCGACAGGTACTACATTGCAAATTACTTGAATATCCAAGGCGGGGTACTTGGATTAAAACATCACCTTGGGTTAGACCATTTTTAATTATTTCCCACGCCTTGTTTGGGATGCGTTTAGTTCGCTCAAGTGGGTCAGCCGAAGTATTATCAAGCGTCAAAATCTGTGGCCAATAATCATTTGATTTGAAATTTTCAATTGATTGTCTTTCAACTATCTGGTCAAAAATTAACTGATTAGTGGCCACACTTTCAGAATTGCCAACACTAAGGAAATCACAATTACTGAGATTTGCTCGTAATAGAGCAACTTCTCTGGCATTCCAATATGGAGATTGCTGCGAAAAATAGTTTTGATCCGCGTCGTCCCATATGACTATTAGGCCTAAAGCAGACAGCGGAGCAAATACAGCGTTTCGGGTACCAACGACTATGTCAACATTTTTTCGTAAAATATCCAGGAAGGATTTATATCTAATTCCGGGTTCTTGTTCTGCACTTAAAATTTGAATCATTAAATCGGGTTCTATACTGCTTATTTTTTGAACAAAATCTTCTACCAAATGAATATTTGGAAAAAGTACAAGTGATTGTTTCTGTGATTTTTTAGCATTTAAGATTAGTTGAACTAAGTCGCCTACGTGGTCATATTTGGGAGGGAAAGTGATCGAATTCTTGGTCTGATTATTAGTCATATCAATTTTAGGTAAAAAACTTTCAGCTATATGAGATTTTTCTATCTTGGCTTGTCGTGGAGGAATCGCGAATCTCAAAACATCAGTTAAATTGCCCACAAATCGAGCGGCAACAATTTGACACAACTGCACTACTTCAGGCATTAATACCGGGTAGTTGGAGATAACTTTTGTTATGTCACTTAGTTTCTTATGGTGGCTTGTCAACTCAACTCGTTCAACTACCCAAGCCTCCATATTTCGACCAGAGAATTTTACTTTTACTTTAACTCCCGGTACGCAGGTTTCGTCTAATTCTTCGGGAATCTGATAATCGAATAGCCGATCAAGATGTGGCAAGGGATTATCTAAGACAACTTTTGCAACGCTTAAGTGTCGCGACATTTAACGCCTACACTCCTCAAAATTGTTTTATTTGGAAATGGCAGATTTAAGTGCTTCTGCCCTATCTGTTTTCTCCCAAGTGAAATCTTTATCTTCTCTACCAAAATGACCATAACTAGCAGTTTTTTTGTATATAGGTCTTTTCAAGTCAAGATCTTTAATGATTGCTGCTGGTCTTAAATCGAATACTTTTAATATTGCTTCTTGAATTTTTTCGTCACTTGTTATACCAGTTCCAAATGTTTCCACAAAAACACCAACTGGTTGTGCTTTACCTATTGCATAAGCAACTTGAACTTCACATCGTTGCGCTAAACCTGCTGCTACAACATTCTTGGCAACCCATCTCATTGCATATGCGGCGGAACGATCAACCTTAGATGGATCTTTACCTGAAAATGCACCACCACCATGTCGGCTCATGCCACCATAGGTATCAACAATGATTTTGCGTCCAGTTAAACCTGCATCACCCATCGGTCCACCAATTTCGAATCTTCCAGTGGGATTAACTAATAACTTAAAATTATTGGTGTCAAGTTGAACATCCAAAGCTTTTAAAACAGGTTCTACTACATGTTTTTTGATATCTGGTGCCAATTGTTTTTCTAAGTCAACATCTGTGGCATGTTGGGAAGATATGACTATTGTGTCTAATCGAACAGGTTTATTGTTTTCGTCGTATTCAATGGTGACTTGTGTTTTACCATCTGGTCTTAAGTAGGCAACAGTTCCATTTTTTCTTACTGCAGTTAACTTTTCTGCTAAACGATGAGCCAAATAGATTGGCAGTGGCATTAAAGTTTTAGTGTCGGTGCAGGCGTAACCAAACATCAAACCTTGGTCGCCTGCGCCTTGTCTATCTAAGGGATCTTGTGATCCAGTTCTTTCTTCTAAGGCGTCATCTACTCCTTGAGCAATATCTGGTGACTGTTTACCAATTGATACAGAAACACCACATGAGTTACCGTCAAATCCTTTTACAGAACTGTCATAACCAATTTGGGTAACCACTTGTCGAATAATTTCGGGGACATCTGTGTAACCACTTGTGGTGACTTCACCGGCCACGTGAACTTGTCCAGTCGTTATTAAAGTTTCTACAGCAACTCGACTATTGGGATCTTGTCGAAGCATGTCATCAAGAATTGAGTCACTAATTTGATCAGCAATTTTATCTGGGTGACCTTCAGTTACAGATTCGGATGTAAACAAGCGTCCTGACATTATAGGCAAATTTCCTTTCTGGGAAACCAAATAATTCCAATAAGATCACGCAAGGTCGGGCTCGACCGGACTCTTTCTTACTTGCCCTACTTTAGTCATGTCTTTAACTATGAAGTCCCAGATGGCATCGGCGAGTACCAATTTATCCGACTTTGCTAAAGATATTGCTTCATCCTTGGACACCATGATTACTTGATTCTCATCACTATTGATACCTAAGGTTGAGGAAACCCTATTTCCAACTATAAGATCTGCTTTTTTACTCTGCAATTTATTTTTTGCTAATGAAACTAATTCGTCATCACTATCTGTGGTTTCAGCGGCAAACCCAACAAGATACTGCTTGACTGGTTTACTAGCTGATAACAAAGACAGAATATCTGCTGTTTTACTTAACTCAATGGTGAGATTATCTGAAGTTTTTTTGATCTTGGCTGTTTCAGGATTTGGTATAAAATAATCAGCAACAGCTGCATTCATAATTACAATGTCAGCAGAACCTGCCCTTAGTTTCATTTGCTCTAACATTTCAGCAGCAGTATTTGCCGCAACGAATTCGACTCCAGCAGGAACACTTACATTCAAATTGGCTGCGACCAAAGTGACTTTGGCTCCTCTGCTTAAAGCTGTTAGGGCTAATGCCACACCCTGTTTACCACTTGCTCTATTACCAATAAATCTGATCGGATCTAGTGCTTCACGTGTTCCACCGGCTGATATCAAAACATTTAAACCAGATAAATCGTTTGGCAAATTAGTTGAATTCCTATTAACTACTTGTTTGACAACGCGTGCTATTTCATTAGTTTCTGGCAATCTGCCCACACCTTGATCTGCCCCTGTTAATTGTCCAACTGCTGGTTCTAAAACTAAAAATCCGCGTCTTCTTAAAGTTGCGACATTTTCTCTGGTAGCAGAGTTTTCCCACATTTCTGTGTGCATGGCAGGTGCTAATACCACCGGACATTTTGCCACTAGCAGTGTTGCCAATAGTGCATCGTTGGCAAATCCGTAAACCAAATGTGCCAGAAAATCTGCTGTGGCAGGTGCAACAACTATTGCGTCAGCCTTTTTTGCTAACTGAACATGTTCAACATTATGGGATTGATCCCAAATATCTGAGATAACTGGATTTCCACTAAGCGCAGCAAAGGTAGTTTCTCCGACAAATTTAAGTGCACTTTTTGTTGCTACAACTTGAACATCAAATTCTTGGTCTTTGAGACGACGGATTAAATCTGCAGATTTATATGCAGCTATTCCACCGGTAACACCTAGTACAACTAATGGTCGAGACATTTTTTCTCCGACTTAGTTTAAAGAAACTTCTTACGAAACAGTTTCTTCAGTTGGCTGAGTGTCATTGCCGTTTTCGTTATCGACAACAACTTCAACTGCTAATGGTGTTTCAACTTCTTCTGTCACAACTTCTTGGGTCTCTTCAAAGGTTTCTTCGTAAACACCAGCAAAAGAGTTGTCATATCCTGAGTTGTATCTTTGTTGTGCTTGAATCGCAGCTAATCTTCTTTGTTCAATCTCTACTGCTTCTTGTGCTAGTACCTCTGGATCAACATGTTCTGTTTTCAAAAGTTTAGAATTTATTTCTCTTAATGCAATTGAAAGTGGTTTTTCTTGCAGTTGAGTTTCAACAAGAGGACCAACATATTCAAGTAGGCCTTCACCAAGTTGTGAATAGTAGGCATTGATTTGTCGGGCGCGTTTGGCTGCATAAATAACCAACTGATATTTAGAACCAGCTGTATCTAAAAGATCATCTATTGGAGGGTTGGTAATGCCTTCTGGACGAAGTGTGATTGCCACGGTTTTGAGAGGCCTTTCATCTGATTTGGGATCTCTTAATTGAGATGTAACAAGGTTATCAGTTGACTAACCGCTGATGAAACATCCTCATTGATTACCACAGCGTCGAACTCAAACTCAGCCTCTAATTCACTAATTGCCACTGCTAGGCGAAGTTCTAGTTCCGCTGGATTTTCGGTGCCCCGTTGGATGAGTCTTCTTTTGAGTTCCTCAGTTGATGGTGGTTTGAGCATGACAAGGAATGCTTCCGGCATTGATTTTTTTACCTGCCTTGCCCCTTGCAAATCTATTTCTAGAACAACCATTTGATTGTTTTTAATTCTTTCTTCTACAGGTTTACGTGGTGTTCCATACCAGGCCCCAGCAAATTGGGCGTGTTCTAAAAGATTTCCTTTACTAACTTCTCCTTGAAATTCTTCTTCACTTAAAAACATGTAGTGATCATCATGAATCTCTTCGGGACGTGGTTGACGTGTTGTGGCTGAAACAGAAAGAAATATCTCAGGTTTTTGTTTGATAAGTTCGCGCACAACCGTACCTTTACCAACACCAGAGGGACCGGCTAGAACCACTAATTTGGATTTCACGAGCTAAATTCCGCTAACAAAGCATTAATTTGATTAGGTCCTAAACCTCTGAGCCTACGACTTGGGGCGATTCCTAATCTCTCCATAATATTTTCGGCACGAATTTTTCCCACTCCTGGCATTGATTCTAAAAAGGCAACTACTTTCATTTTTCCAACAGCATCTTCAGTTTGGATTCTACTAAAAACATCAGCCAGAGAGATCTTATTACTTTTTAATTTCTCACGAACCTCTGCACGAATTTTTCTAGCTGCCGTTGCTTTCAGTAAAGCAGCAGCGCGTTCTTCTTTGGTCAGGGTTGGTAATGCCATGTGGTTATCTTTGCACTATCCGTTTACATGTTCAATAAAGGGACTCACAAATAGATATCGTTTACTTCGTCGCTTATTACCTTGGCGGCAGCGGAAACATCAATCTCACTTGTTATGGGACGACCTATCACTAATAAATCTGCACCATTTGATATTGCTTCCTGCGGTGTTGCAATTCTTTGTTGGTCGTCACGATTTTTACCCGCTGGTCTAATTCCTGGTGTGATTAGGACAATGTCATCTGCAACGTTTCGGCGAATTTCGGACACTTCTTGTGCGCTGCAAACTATTGCCCTGGCTCCAGCTGCTACTGCAAGTTGGGCAAGTTTTATTGACGACTGACTTGGGCTACTAGAAAAACCGATCTCCTGTAAATTCCTATCATCAATTGAGGTAAGAATTGTTACCGCCACAATTAGGGTATTAGGTAAAGTTTGTACCGCTGCCGAAATCATGTCCTTTCCTCCAGAAGCATGCACTGTCAAATACTTTGGTGCTAATTCAGCAACAGATTTACATGCCCCAATCACAGTTGCTGGAATGTCGTGCAGTTTTAAATCCAAAAAAATATCACAATCGCTAAGCTTTCGTATTTCATGAATTGATTCTTTACCATCACGTAAATATGTCTCTAGCCCAATTTTTAAAGTCGTCACATATGGGCTAACTGCTACAGCCCAATTTTTTGCTGTAGCCAAATCTGGTGCATCTAAGGCAACTGCGATTGGTGCTTTCAACTTATGTCTTCTCTATGTGCAGCATTTATGATTTCTGAAAGTGAATTGATTGATTTTTCTTGCAATATTTCTGCCACTTCATCATGGATACGCACGCATGCTTCAGGATCATTAAAAACAGTTGTGCCCACACTTATGGCATTTGCACCAGCGGCAAAAAATTCGATTGCGTCTTTACCATTTCTTATGCCACCCATGCCAATTATTGGAATATCTGGGAGAACTTTTCGAATTTGATAAACACATCTAACTGCCACTGGTCTAATCGCAGGACCAGATAGGCCACCGGTCTTTCCACTTAACCTTGGTAAAAATGTGTCTGTGTCGATCACCATTCCCAATAATGTATTAATAACACTCAAGCCATCTGCTCCAGCTTTAACAACAGATTTGGCAATTGCCGTTATATCTGTGACATCGGGAGAGAGTTTGGCAAATAGTGGCATGTTTGCTGAAACATTTCTGCGCACACTATGAATGACATCAGCTGCTGACAAAGGATCGCAGGCAAATACTTGTCCCCGATTTTCCACATTTGGACAAGAGATATTTACCTCAATACCAATTACTCCTGGAATATCTCTTAATTTGTCCGCTACCTTGCCAAATTCTTCAACGTTATTTCCAGCAATAGAAACTATGGTGCGTGCGCCTTTTTGTTGCAACCATTTCAAATCATTTTCGATGAAGTCATCGATTCCTGGACCTTGTAAACCAATTCCATTGAGCATTCCACTTGGTGTTTCAGCCATTCGTGGAGTTGCTCGTCCCGATCTGGGATTAAGCATCACACTTTTGGTAACTACCGCGCCAATTGAGGTGATGTCAATAAATTGATCAAGTTCTTTTCCAGCAGCCGCACAACCAGAAGCTGTGAAGACTGGGGAAAGAAAGTTTAATTTAGCAACACTTGTCGACATATCAACACTTGTTGTTTGGGGCACTCTTTTCATTAATGTTTTCCTGCAACTGGTGCACCGTAAGTATCATCGGGTATTTGACCAATTTCTCGCCAACGAACTTTGTCTCCCCTAAACGCTGGACCATCCACACAAGAACGAAGCATTCTGGTCACACCGTCATCACCAATAATTGGCAA
>CAMATO010000045.1 GCA_945861165.1 Bifidobacterium breve
AAATAAACAAATAAGAATTGTGGGAATACTGGCCGGATTACTTGCAATTGGTTTAACTCCATTAGTGCAACCAGGAATACCTGTGCTTGCTTGTGTACTGATAGCAATATTTATGGGTTTGAAGAATGCGAGTGATAAATAATGGAAGCTCGTTGGGTGGCCGTAATTGCATCTTCGGTGATTGCTTTCATTCTTAAATATTCTGGCAATATTGTGCCCGCTAGATATTTAGAACAACCAAAAATAAAGTCAATTACTTCGCTAGTTCCAATTGTGATGCTTTCAGCTTTAGTCGTGGTGCAAACTTTTGCGGCCGGTCAAGATTTGGTAATTGATGCAAGACTTGCTGGATTAGTGTTTGCCATAATTTTGTTACTAATTAGAGCACCATTTATCGTGGTGGTCTTTGGGGCCGCTGCCTGTGCAGCGCTCTTGCGATATTTTGGTTTAACTAATTAAGTCGTCAATTCCAATGGTTAGTCCTGGTTTTTGGGCAATATTTCTAATCGCTAACAAAACTCCTGGCATAAATGATTCTCTATCAAAAGAATCATGACGAATAGTTAAGGTTTCACCAAGTGATCCAAAAATAACTTCTTGGTGGGCAACAAGTCCTGGCATTCTCACAGCATGAACTGGAATACCGTCAATTTTTGATCCTCTAGCTCCTGGAATTTCTGAAGCTGTGGCATCAGGATTTTTTGCTAGATTATTTGCTTTTCTTTCTTCAGCAATAATTTGCGCTGTTCTAATGGCAGTTCCACTTGGAGCATCAACTTTTTGGGGGTGATGGTATTCAATAATTTCTGCTGAATCATAAAACTTTGTTGCTGCTTTAGCAAAACGCATCATCAATATTGCGCCAATCGAAAAATTAGGTACTAACCGAAGCGATACTCCATTTTTTGCATCTAACATTTTTTGTAACTGAGCTATTTTTTCTTCAGTAAATCCTGTAGTTCCCACCACAGGTGAAATTCCTGATTCAATTAATAATGCAAGGTTCTTCATAACCACATCTGGGGTGGTGAAATCAACGGCGACTTGAGCACCGGAATTCTTTACAATATTAAAATCATCATTTTGATCAATACTTGCAACCAGTTCTAAATCAGATGCATTAGTTACCGCTTTAACAACTTCAGCACCCATACGGCCCTTAGAGCCAAGGACTGCAACTTTAATTGTCATGCAACTAGACTACAAGGTCCTTAAATTGATCCTTGTCATTAAAGCTACCTACTACACAAAGTAAACCTTTTTGTGTGAAAAGTTGCGCTGCTAGCGCCTTAATATCTTGTGAGGTTACTTCATCTATTTTGCTTAAAGTCTCATCCAAAGATAAATATTCTCCATAGAGCAATTCACCCTTAGCAATTCTGGTCATACGCGCATTAGTTTCTTCCAAACCTAAAACTAGACCACCTCGTAGTGCACCTTTGCCACGTTCTAATTCATCATCGGTTATGCCATTTTGAGCCACATCAGCAAATTCTTTCTTAATCAATTCCACAACTTCATTAACTTTTTCTTTTGTGGTTCCGGCATAAACTCCAAATATTCCAGTACCGGTGTAATGGTGTGCAAATGAATAAACTGTGTAAACAAGTCCTCTTTTTTCTCTAATTTCTTGAAAGAGTCTGGATGACATTCCCCCACCAAGGGCGGCACTTAAAACTGCTATTACATAACGTTTTTCGTCGTGGCGATCAAGACCTGGAACTCCCCAAACTAAATGTGCTTGTTCGGTGTCCTTCTTCACGATTTTTATGCCAGTACCAACGGTCAATAATTTTTCCGAAGCTCTATGAGGTAATGGTTTCACCTCAGACTTATCCCAATCAGTTTTCTCAATTGACTTGATAATCATGTCTACTGTCTGTTTGTGATCAACATTTCCAGCAACAGAAATTATTGTTCTTTCTGGTGAATAATACTTTTTATAAAAACCAAAAACTTGTGCTCTAGTCATCTCTGTTATCGATGTTCTGGTACCAATGATTGGTCTACCAATTGGTTGATCACCTAAAAGTGTTTGTGACCAGTTGTCATAAACCAATTCATTTGGCTCATCTTCATGCATAGAAATTTCTTCTAAAACAACGTTTCTTTCTTGATCAACATCTTCTTGCGTAACATTTGAGGAAGTGAGCATGTCAGAAAGTGTGTCAATAACTAGTTTCACATCTCTATCTAAAACTTTGGCATGAAAACAGGTGTATTCCTGAGTAGTAAAAGCGTTCATATCTCCACCAACTGCTTCTAAGGAAGAGGAGATCTGCATAGCAGTTCGAGTAGGAGTTCCTTTAAAAAGTAAATGTTCTAAAAAATGTGCTGCTCCAGCTTCTGGAATATCTTCATCTCTAGATCCGGTAGCGACCCAATAACCAACTGCCGCACTTCTCACAGTGGGAACAGTTTCAGTGATTATTTTTAAACCGGAGGGCAGAATAGTTTGTTGAACTATTCCGCCTCTACCAGTGTCTTCTAATGTTTGAGCTGGAAAGCGATCCATTTTTTTATTACTCGGACTTGTCTGAATCTTCGCCTTCAACAACTGGGATTAATGAAAGTTTTCCTTTAGGATCAATTTCATTAATTTCAACATGAACAGTGTCACCAACGTTGATTACATCTTCAACTTTTTCGACACGTTTGCCGCCAGCCATTTTCTTCAACTGTGAAATATGTAGCAATCCATCTTTACCTGGGTAAAGATTTACGAAAGCACCGAAGGCTGCGGTTTTAACAACTTTGCCTTCATATTTTTCACCAACTGTAGGAACATGAGGATTAGCAATTCCATCGATCATGGCCTTTGCTTTTTCAGCGGCAACACCATCTGTTGCGCCAATAAACACTGTGCCATCATCATCAATTGAAATTTTTGCACCAGTTTTTTCTTGAATTTCGTTAATCATCTTGCCTTTAGGCCCGATGATTGCGCCAATCATGTCAACTGGAACTTTCACAGAAATAATGCGTGGAGCATATTGACTCATTTGTCCTGGAGCATCAATTGCTTTCTGCATTACATCCAAGATTGTGGTTCGAGCATCTTTAGCTTGCTTTAATGCCGCAGCTAAAACGTTTGCTGGAATGCCATCAAGTTTGGTATCAAGTTGCAAAGCAGTAATGAATTCAGATGTACCTGCCACCTTGAAATCCATATCACCTAATGCATCTTCAGCACCAAGAATGTCGGTGAGTGCAACATATTCTTGTTTGCCATCAACTTCACCAGAAATTAATCCCCTAGCAATTCCACCGACCATTGCTTTTAGTGGAACACCGGCATTAAGCATTGCCATAGTGGAAGCACAAACTGAAGCCATAGAAGTTGATCCATTGGAAGAGATCGCTTCTGAAACTTGTCTGATTGCGTAAGGAAATTCTGTTCTTCCTGGCAATACTGGAACAAGTGCTCGTTCAGCTAAGGCACCGTGACCAATTTCTCTACGTTTAGGAGTTCCCACTCTTCCGGTTTCACCAGTTGAATAAGGAGGCATGTTGTAGTTGTGCATGTAACGCTTAGTTGTTTCTGGAGACAAAGTATCTAATTTTTGTTCCAAATCCAACATGTTCAAAGTTGTAACACCCAATACTTGGGTTTCACCACGATTAAACAATGCAGAACCATGAGTTC
The DNA here is from genome assembly GCA_945861165.1 of Bifidobacterium breve. Taxonomy (GTDB): domain Bacteria; phylum Actinomycetota; class Actinomycetes; order S36-B12; family UBA5976; genus ATZT02. The sequence goes on from CAMATO010000045.1 coordinate 3,647, forward strand.
TAGGCAGAATGCTTATTTCTGCTGACAAATCACGCAATTGTACAGGAGTTCTTCCATCAATACGGATTTTGTCTCTTAAAACTCTTTCGCGCATAACTTTTTTAGAAACTGAACTAAACGCAGCTTTAATTTCTTTTTCGCGTTCTGGGAATTTCTCAGTTAATGAAGTTAACACTGCAGCTTTAGCTTCGTCTAGCACAGTTTGTCTTTCAACTTTGCCACCGATTTGCATAGCTTTAGAAACAGCTTGAGTTGAAAATGCTGCTACAGCTTCGTAGACATCATCTTGGTAGTCACTAAATATTGGAAATTCTCTAGTTTCTTTGGCAGCAACTTTGGCAAGTTCTGTTTGAGCGCGACACAATTCTTTGATGAATGGTTTAGCAGCTTCAAGACCTTGGGCCACAATTTCTTCAGTAGGTGCAGTTGCTCCACCTTTAACTAATTCAATTGTGTGCTCAGTTGCTTCTGCTTCAACCATCATGATTGCAATATCGCCATCTGGTAAGACTCTTCCTGCTACCACCATGTCAAATACTGCATCTTGCAAATCTGGCCACTTAGGAAATGCCACCCAATGTCCATCAATTAGTGCAACGCGAACGCCACCAATTGGACCTGAGAATGGTAATCCTGCTAATTGTGTTGAAGCTGATGCTGCGTTAATTGCTAACACGTCATATAGAACATGTGGATCTAATGACATAACAGTTACTACAACTTGAACTTCGTTTCTTAAACCCTTAACAAATGCTGGGCGAAGGGGGCGATCAATTAATCTGCAAGTAAGAATTGCAGCTTCACTGGGACGACCTTCACGTCTAAAAAATGATCCAGGAATTTTTCCTAGAGCATACATTTTTTCTTCAACATCAATTGTTAATGGAAAAAAATCAATTGAGTCTTTTGGTTCTTTACCTGCAGTTGTTGCAGATAAAACCATGGTTTCGTCATCTAAGAATGCTTGAACAGCACCGCCAGCTTGTTGGGCTAGACGTCCTGTTTCGAAGCGGATATTTACTTTTCCAAACGGACCGTTATCTATAACTGCCGTTGCTTTATGTATTACTGGACCCGTCATGGGCTTTCCTCTGTTTTCATTACAGGGGTAATTTTATTAAAAGAAATAAGATAATAATTTTGTCTGACCCGGTCATCGATCGAGATGCACGGAAAAAATATTGCTATTCCGGACATCACTACCGAGGACCGAAGGTCATCTTCGGTTATTTCTTCTAACTAATTACCCGATTGGTTTGTTTATCGAATAATAAATTAAATGAGTTAGCGACGAATTCCCAAACGTTCAATCAAAGTACGGTATCTGTTGATATCAGTTTTGCCTAAGTAGTCGAGTAAACGACGACGACGGCCTACCATTAACAACAAACCACGACGTGAATGGTGATCGTGTTTATGAGTTTTCAAATGTTCTGTCAAATGATTAACACGTTCAGTTAATAAAGCGACTTGAACTTCTGGTGAACCTGTGTCACCTGAATTAGTTGCGTAACTTGTGATTACGCCTGACTTATCGAATTTCTTCTCACTCATTTAATTCTTTTCTCCTTTGTAGGTATTCGGGTGCTTAAACAAATGATTTTCATTTGTAAGGATTTCTGTCACGATAAACCGAACACCCGCTCAGTAAATCGTCATTTCCAAGGTTATCAGCCGTTATAGGTGTGACTAGTGAGACGTCTTGTTTCTTCGACATCCAGGGCCATTTGTGAGACAAGTTCGGCCACTGACTCAAATTTCACAGTTTTACGAAGCTGTTTCACAAAATCGAATGAAACCTGTTCCCCATATAAATCAAGATCAGTTCTATCTAAGGCATAGGCTTCCACTCTTTTTTCTTTACCGTCAAATGTGGGATTTGTACCAATAGATATAGCTGCAGGTAAAACTTCAGTTGTTTTGGAGCGAACCAGATAACCTGCATAAATTCCATCTTCGGGAACTGACATTTGAATTGGTGTTTCTAAATTTGCAGTTGGATATCCAAGTTCACGGCCTCTGTGATCTCCATGAACAACTAAGCCTTCAAGGCGTGGAAATCTTCCTAACACAAGAGCTGCTTTATCAACTTCCCCAGATTCAATGTAATTTATGGCCCGAGTTGAGGACCAAGGTTCTTTGCCATCACTAAATCTTTGAAACACTGCAGTAGTAAAACCATTTGCTTTCCCAAACTTTGCCAGATAATTAGTATCTCCTGCTGCTTTATATCCAAATTTGAAATTGTCTCCCACCACAACATGTTGAGCTTTCAAATGATCGACTAAAACTTTTTTCAAAAATTCATCAGGTGAAAGAGCAGCTAATTCTTTATTAAAAGGTAAAACTAATGTTGCATCAACACCGCATCGTTCCAACAAAGTTAAACGAAAATTTAGTGAAGCAAGTGCTAAAGGTGGATTACCACCAACCACCCCTCTTGGATGGGGATCAAAGGTCACAGCGATTAAGGAAATTCCTTTTGAAGTTGCCACATCTTTAGCTCTAGAAATTAAATCTTGGTGCCCTCGATGCACTCCATCAAATACTCCAATAGCAACCACGGAAGGAGTTAATTGGGAATCAACTTCATTTAAATTAAACCATCGACGCATATTAATTTCTAAACTCCTGTGGCGCCATTAGCAAAAACAACATTTGGCTTAAGCATGACACCATCACCATGAGCTAATGCAATCAGACTTGGAGTTTTATCAATTACAGCTAAAATATCAGCCGGTGTATGAGCAATTCGAACACTTCTGCCCTGAACAAAATCTTGCGCTTCAGCCATGCCTATGGTCACACTTGGAAAAATAGATGTGGCAACTTGAGCCATAGAAATTATTGGTAAATTTCCTGGTTTCAAATCAGCAAGTTTTTGTGCTTTAGTAATTGACCATTGACCTGATTGAGTTCTACGCAAACTGGTTAAATGCCCACCAACTTCTAGATTGTTTCCCAAATCTCTAGCAAGTGCTCTTATATAAGTTCCACTTGAACAGTGAACTGTAACTGCTACATCAATAAATTCTGCAACTCTTTCTATTTCATGTACATCTATGGCACTAATGTGAACATCTCTTGCTGCAAGTTCAACTTTTTCTCCTTGCCGAACCAAATCATAAGCTCTTTTACCATCTACTTTTATGGCACTTACCGAAGATGGAATTTGTTGTATATCGCCTACAAATTTTTCAAGGCCGTTTTTTATGTGTTCTTCAGAAATATTCTTGCAGTCACTTGTTGCAATAATTTCACCCTGGGCATCATCTGTAGTTCTAGATTGACCTAGTCGAATTGTTGCTTGGTAAGTTTTATTATCTGAAACTATAAAAGTTAATAATCTTGTAGCTTTTCCTAAACCAACTACTAACACTCCTGTTGCATCGGGATCAAGAGTTCCTGCATGGCCAACTTTTTTAGTGTTGGCTAATTTTCTAATTTGGTGCACCACATCATGGGATGTCATTCCTGCTGGTTTGTCAACAATGACAAAACCATGAATTTCGTTAGCTATTTGCTTTATTTGATTCATCGCGTTCTTTATGTCGGTAAGGATCTTCCCCTGCTGCATATTTTCCGGCTTTAGCAATATTTTGTAATTCTTGATCTCTTTCTTGGGCTGTTCTTAAAACTTCTGAAATATGAATTGCGTTTTCAGGAATTCCATCAAGCAAGAATTGTAAAGAAGGAGTGTGTCTAATTCCTAAAGCTTTACCAACTTCACTTCGAAGCATTCCTTTGGCAGATTCCAAAGCAGCTTTAGTGCTATCTCTTTTATCGTCATCTCCTAAAACTGTATAAAAAACAGTTGCTTCTCTTAAATCTCCGGTGATGCGAACTTCAGTAATAGTCACAAAACCTAAACGGGGATCTTTAACTCTGGTGTCTAAGAACAGAGCAACTGTTTCTTTGATTCGATCAGCGACTCTTCGAACTCGTGCTTGACTCATAATCGTTTAAGCGCGAGGCTTTTCGCGTAGTTCGTAGGTTTCAATGATGTATTCAACTTTTAAGTCGTTGAAACCATCAAATGAAATACCGCCCTCGAAGCCATCCTTTAACTCTGAAAC
>CAMATO010000046.1 GCA_945861165.1 Bifidobacterium breve
GTAGATGTATTTTTTGACACAATCACCAACGCAGTTGCCTCAGGTGACAAAGTTTCAATCGCAGGATTTGGTATTTGGGAAAAGAAGAAACGTCCTGCCAGAATGGCACGTAACCCTATGACAGGTGCTCCAGTAAAAGTTCCTGCCAAAACAGTTGCAAAATTCCGTCCCGCAGCAGATTTTAAGGCAATCGTGCTAGGCGGCAGAAAAACAGCAACGAAAGCAAAAAAAGCCGCAGTTAAGAAAACTAAGAAAGTTGTTAAGAAAACAGCTTCTAAGAGAAAATCAATTCTTGGTCTAAGGAAGAAAACAAAAAAGAGGCGCTAAATCGCTTATTTCTAAGTTGATGCCCGGTTGCAGCTACTGCCGCCGGGCATCTTGCTGATTGGATATTGGCTATGTCTTATGTCTCAAGCAAATCTCGTTTGGGATTTGTTTATCGATTTGTGGTCGTCATTCTAAAACCTTGGTTAGTTGTAATTACCAAACGTGATTATCGAGGTGTTGAAAATTTAAAATTTGATGGCGGAATTATCGCTGCAATGAATCATAATTCTTGGTTTGATCCATTTGTAGTAGCTCAATTTATGTGGGATAACGATCGTCCACCAAAGTTTTTAGCTAAAGCAGCTATTTTTAAAGTTCCAGTAATAGGTCAATTAATTTATTTAGCTGGACAGATTCCAGTTTACAGAGAATCACGTCATGCCAAAATTGCTGTAAGAGGTGCAATTAGTGCAGTTGAAAAAGGCGAAGCTGTAGTGATAAGTCCTGAAGGAACATTGACTAGAGATCCAAATCTTTGGCCCATGGAAGGAAAAACTGGGGCAGCCAGAATTGCGTTAGCAACGAAAGCACCCGTTATTCCTGTTGCGCATTGGGGCGCACATTTAGTACTTGCCCCGTACTCTAAAAAACTGAAACTTTTTCCTCGCAAAACAATGATTGTGGCAGCAGGAAAACCGGTTGACTTGAGTGATTTGTATGACCAAGAGATCACAGCCGAGGTCTTGAAGATTGCTACATCTAGAATTATGGATGCAATCACTAAAGAATTAGCGATCATCAGAAACCAAACCCCACCAGCAGAAAGAATGCCTTGGACAAAGCAAAGACCTTGAAAAGTGTTGCAGTTATGGGCGGTGGCGCTTGGGCCACATCTTGTGCCCAAGTTTTAGCTGACGCTGGTCACAAAGTTACGTTATGGGCGCGTAATGAATCAGTTGTTAAAGAAATAAATGAAAATAATAAGAATTCTAGTTTTCATCCTGGCGTTAAATTGTCTTCTCGCATAACCGCGACCACTTCTGCTCAAATTGCTTTAGCAGATCAAGAAATGGTGTACTTGGCATTGCCAGCCCAGTCATTAAGAGAAAATTTAGTGTTATGGCAAGAATTTGTTTCCCCAACTTGTGTGTTTGTTTCCTTAATTAAAGGTATCGAAAACTCGACTCGGATGAGAATTTCAGAAGTTATTATGGACGTTTTTAAATGTTCAGAAAATAGAGTCGCAGTGGTAAGTGGACCAAACTTGGCTGGTGAAATCATTCATCGTCAACCCACCGCAACCACGATTGCTTGTGCAGATGAAGATGTGGCAGCTGATGTGGCAAATTCTTTAGCCACTAATTATTTTCGCGCATTTTGGACCACAGATGTTATCGGTACTGAATTAGCAGGGGCAGTTAAAAACATTGTTGCGATCGCAAATGGAATTGCTGTTGGTTTAGGGCTTGGTGAAAATACTCAATCAGCATTGATTACCCGAGGATTAGCAGAAATGACCAGATTAGGTGTAGCACTTGGTGCCAGGACTGAAACATTTTTGGGCTTAGCTGGCATTGGTGATTTAATTGCCACCTCACAGTCACCTCTTTCGCGCAACAGATCATTTGGGGAAGCTTTAGGGCAAGGAAAAACTATTGAAGAAGCACAAATAAAAGCGCACGGAACTGTTGAGGGTGCAAAAAGTTTGGCTCCACTTTTAGCAATTGCTGCAAAATATGAATTAGATATGCCAATTGCAACTCAAGTACTAAGGGTTATTCGTGATGGCGATGATGCTCACGATGTGATGGCAGCGCTACTTGATCAACCCATAACTGCAGAAAACGAATAGCATCAGACTCATGGAAAAAATAAGAGTAGGTATTTTATTCGGAGGTCGCTCCTCAGAACATGCTATTTCTTGTATTTCAGCAAATTCAATTATTAATGTAATCGACAGAGACAAATATGAAGTAGTTCCCATTGGTATCACCACAGATAATTTTTGGGCAGTTTTTGAAGATAAGAATCCCTTTTTAACTTTAAGTAAAGGGGAACTTCCGGAAGTAACCCAAACTGGAATTCAAACAAATAAACCTGTCACTTTCTCAAAATTTCCACCGAATGAACTTATGTCACTTGATGTAATTTTCCCGGTACTTCATGGACCATATGGTGAAGATGGAACCATTCAAGGACTTATTGATTTACACGCGATTGCATTTGTGGGGTCAGGGGTTTTGGCATCAGCAATTGGGATGGATAAAACAACCTCTAAAGCACTGCTTAAGTCTGCAGGTTTCCCAGTAGGAGATTTTGTCACCATCCTGGATGCGCAATGGAAAAATGATAAGCAAAACATTTTGAAAGAAATTGAAAAATTAGGTTTACCAGTGTTTGTTAAACCTGCTCGCGCAGGAAGCTCCCTAGGTATCCAAAAAATAAAAGAGTCTTCTCAAATCGAATCAGCAATTGAGCAAGCTCGAGTCCACGATAAAAGAATCATTGTGGAGGCAAGTATTGAAAATGCTCGTGAGATTGAATGTGCAGTTATTACGGGTGAGGAAAAGAAACAAAGTAGAGCATCATTACCCGCTGAAATTATTGTTAAGAAAGATCATGAATTTTATGATTTTGAAGCAAAGTATATGGATGATTCAGCTGAACTTGTGGTGCCAGCACAACTTGATAAGAAAATTCAAGCAGATTTACAACTACTTGCCACCAGAGTTTTTGATTACTTCAACTGTGAAGGATTAGCAAGAGTTGATTTCTTTCTAACTAAAGATAATGAAATTATTGTTAATGAAATTAATACCATGCCCGGATTTACTTCAATTTCAATGTTTCCCCGCATGTGGGAGGCAAGTGGTCTTAAATATCACGAATTAGTTGATTATTTAATCCAAGAAGCACTAAATAGACCAATTGGTTTGCATTAACTACAAGTTAACGATTGGGCAAGTCAGCGTTCTGGTTATCCCTTTTACCGTTTGAACATTTGTTAAAACCACTTTGGCTAGCTCATCAATAGATTTTGCTTCAGCCCTCACAATGACGTCATATGGACCAGTGACGTGTTCTGCGTTCATCACACCATCAATTGCATTTATGGCTTTAGCAACCTCATTTGACTTGCCGACTTCGGTTTGCACCAAGATGTAAGCCTGAACGCTCATAATTTTTTCAACTTTCCAGATCTAATTGTGAGACTAAACTTACATTTAAGTTAGATAATGATTAGGGGGAGATACAAGATGAGTGAGCAAACCATCGCCGAATTAGGCGAATTTGGCTTTGTGGAATTACTAAAATCACGTCTTGCTCCTGCTTCACAAGTTTTGCTTGGTTTAGGTGATGATGCAGCAATTGTGCAATTGGAAAGTGCTCGGGTAGTTGCATCAACAGACATGCTCGTGGAAGGTCAACATTTTAGAAAAGATTGGTCCAGTGCAAAAGATATTGGGCATCGCGCAGCTGCAGCAAATCTAGCCGACCTGGTGGCAACAGGTGCTACTCCCACCGCGTTGTTAATTGGTTTAGCAATTCCAAGTGCTACCAGAATTGATTGGTTAATTGAACTTGTTGATGGAATTTGTGAAGAAGCAGCATTAGTAAATGCTGCTGTGGTGGGAGGAGACACAACTAAATCTGAAAGTTTAACAATTTCGATTACGGCTTTAGGAAACATTAATGAAACCGGTTTATCCCAAGCACCATTAAGAAGAAGTGGTGCTGAACCAGGAAATCTAGTTATTTTGGCGGGCAGGTTAGGTTGGGCCGAAGCAGGATTAAATGCATTAAGAAAAGGTTTCAAATCACCAAAAGTTATTTGCGATGCACATAGAAGACCTAAAGTGCCATACTTTGCAGGAACTATTGCTAAAGATTTTGTTTCATCCATGATTGATGTTTCAGATGGTTTATTGCAAGACTTAGGTCACATCGCAAAAGCTTCTGGGGTGCACATTGATCTTAAAACCACGGCGTTAATTCCTGAACAAGAAATATTAGATGTTGCAGCTGCCTTAAATGTTGATCCGATGATTTGGGTTATGTCTGGAGGCGATGATCATGCTTTTGTGGCCACTTTGCCCAGATCAAGACAAATTCCTGATGGCTTCAAAATTATTGGTGAAGTATTCGAAGGACCAGCTCAAGTAACTATTGATGGAAAACATTTTTTAGGCCCTGCAGGCCACGATCACTTTAAGTTTTAGTTAGCGAGAAACTTTGCCTGCGCGCAGGCAAGAAGTACAGACATTAACGTGCTTTGGTGTTCCTTTAATGATTGCTTTAACTCGTTGAATGTTTGGATTGAAACGTCTTTTTGTTTTGACATTGGAATGTGAAACTTGGTGACCAAATCCTGGTCCTTTGCCACAAACATCGCACTTGGCGGCCATTTGAAATTTCACTCCCGAAATAATTATTGTGCTTTTTTAGCAACTCATAAGAGCCTACCTAAGGCATTGCATCCGCCCGCAAAGCACCTCCTCAGCCTAGGCTGGAACTAACGATGGTTTACCTAAATTCCTCGCTGATTGATGTTTTGGGCGGTCGGTCAGCAAAACTTTTAACCACTGCTTTTGGTTATGAAACAGTGGAAGATTTGGTGCGCCACTATCCCCGAAGATATGCCAAACGTGGTGAATTAACTGATCTTAAATCTTTAAGAATTGGGGAACACGCAACAGTTTTAGCTGAAGTTGCATCCGCTAAAGAAGCACCAATGAAGGGTCGGCGAACTACTCGTTTAGAAGTAGTAGTTACAGATGGAAAGAAAACAATTGACTTGGCCTTCTTTGCCATGGCTAGCATGCATAAGAAAAGACTTATCCCAGGAATTCAAGGATTATTTGCGGGCAAAGTACAGGAATACAGAGGAAGAAAACAATTAATTCATCCCGAATATATTCTTACCGCCCAACAAGGTGAAGAAACAGATCCAGATGTAATAGAAATGTTTGCCAAAGCACTAATTCCGGTTTATCCAGCCACCAGTTCTGTGCCAAGTTGGCGCACAGCCAAAGCAATCAAATTTGTGATGAGTCAATTAGAAATAAAGGCAGAAGATGATGTTGTGCCACTATCAATGCAAGAAGAACTGGGTCTGATTTCTTTTAAGCAGGCTATTACCTGGATTCATGAACCCGAAACCTTTGAACAAGTAGCAATGGCACTTAATCGACTTAAATTTGATGAAGCATTTGTTCTACAAACCGTGTTGTTACAAAGAAGAGCTAAAGAGTCCCAACTTCCAGCTACCGCCAGAAAAAAGGTAACAGATGGGTTAGTAACCCAATTTGATAAGCATTTACCTTTTGAATTAACAAATGGGCAAAAAGAAATAGGGGAGGAGTTATTTAAAGAAATAGCTCAAACCAATCCCATGCATCGACTTTTACAAGGAGATGTTGGTAGCGGAAAAACAATTGTGGCACTTCGAGCCATGCTCGCCGCGGTTGATGCTGGTGGACAAGCAGCGTTACTTGCCCCAACTGAAGTTTTAGCAGGACAACATTTAAGAACTATCAAGAAATTAATGGGCGAGCTTGCCACTAAGGGTGAACTGGGTGGAAGTGAAATCGGTACCAGAGTCGAATTGTTAACCGGTTCAATCACTGGTGCATCGAGATCAAATGTGTTGGCAAGTATTGCAAATGGTGATGCAGGAATTGTGGTTGGAACTCATGCAATTATTCAAGAAGGTGTGAAGTTTAATGATTTAGCTTTGGTGGTAGTTGATGAGCAACATAGATTTGGCGTGGAACAAAGAGCAGCCCTAGCTGCTAAATCTCCTGGAGATAAAAGACCACACGTATTAGTTATGACAGCAACACCAATTCCCAGAACTGTGGCAATGACAGTTTTTGGTGATTTAGATATTTGTTCACTTAAAGAATTACCACAAGGAAGAAGTCCCATCACAACTCATGTGGTTTTATCTGTTGAAAAACCTGCGCATTTAGAAAGAAGTTGGCAACGAGCTGTTGAGGAAGTTAAAAATGGTCATCAGGTTTACATAGTTGCGCCACGTATTGGCGGGGCTGCTGCCGAAGATGATGCTGAATTAGAAAACGAAGATGAAAAACGACCGCCTTTAGCGGTATTAGAAGTTGCACCAATGCTTTCTGGTGGTCCATTAAAAACTGTCAGAGTTGGTGTTTTACATGGACGAATGTCAAGTGAAGAAAAAGATGACATCATGCGCAGATTTAATGCTGGGCCAAGTGCTAAAGACGGTATTGATGTTTTAGTTTCCACTACTGTCATTGAAGTTGGTGTTGATGTGCCAAATGCCACCATGATGATTATTCTCGATGCTGATCGCTTTGGGGTAAGTCAGTTACATCAATTACGTGGACGTATTGGTCGAGGTAAAGAACCCGGTATTTGTTTATTCGTAACAGAATCACCAGAAGATGCACCCGCTCGGGAAAGACTTGCAGCAGTCGCAGCCACCACTGATGGTTTTGAACTAGCTCAACTTGATTTAGAAATTAGAAGAGAAGGAAACGTGTTAGGTTCCCGACAATCAGGAAGAAAGTCTTCTTTGAAATTGTTACAGGTTGTTAAAGATGTGGAATTAGTAGAATTGGCTAGAGATGCCTGCAAGAAATTGATTGCAGAGGATTTCACTCTTGCTCATGTTCCAGCACTACAAAAAGCTGTGCTAGATATTGAAAAAGAAGCTGAAACAGAATTCTTGGAGAAGAATTAGATGACCAGAATAATTGCCGGTGAACATAGAGGAAGAGTTATTAAAGTTCCAGACGCAGGCACCAGACCAACTGCGCAGCGAGTCCGTGAAGCAGTGTTCTCAACTTTAATTTCACTTGATGCTGTTGCTGAAATAACAGTGCTAGATCTTTATGCCGGTAGTGGAGCACTGGGAATTGAAGCAATTTCTAGAGGAGCAGAACAGTGCCTATTTGTAGAAAATAATCATGATGCTGTTTTAGTTATAAATAAAAATATTGAGGACTTGAAACTTAAAGCACACGTAGTTGATGCCAAAGTTGAAACTCTTTTGGCAGCTAAGCCTGCAGAAAAGCTAAACATGCCCGCCCAACTAATTTTTTTGGATCCGCCTTATGAAATGTCGTTGGCGGAAATTGTAAAAGTCATCAATCTGGGGTTAAGCAATTCCTGGTTTTCAGATGATGCCATCCTGGTAATTGAAACCGCCAAGCGATCCGGGGACTTTGTTTGGCCCGCTGGCTTCGAAAGCATTCGTGAGAAGAATTATGGCGATACGTGTGTTTGGTACGGTCAAGTATGCAAAAAGTAGTTTGCCCCGGTTCCTTTGATCCA
>CAMATO010000047.1 GCA_945861165.1 Bifidobacterium breve
AATGCTTTCGGGTAGCACAGATTTAACTGTGGCTTTTGTGCCCACAGGAATAAATGCAGGAGTTTTGATCTCTCCGTGGGGTGTATGAATTGTTCCAACGCGTCCAAGTGGTTTGGAGTTATTTTTCCCAGGTTGCAAGAAATTCTCAACGTTGAATTTAAATGCTTTATCGCTCATGATTATGAGCAATCTATCTCAACGTTGAGAACGTAAGTTATCTTCTGGTCACCGTTTGAGCAAAGTTAACGTTGATACCTTCAGATACCGTTAAAGCAATAGCTATTTCACAAATTGAACCTTTAGCTATTTTAACGGTGCGACCTTTTGCTGAACATTCATCTGGATTTTGCACGCTAACAACTTGAGTCATGCCTTTAGGTGCTTTGGGGATAGTGACAGATTTTGCTGAAGTTGAAACAGGAATAGCTAAGTCAACAACTTTGACAAAATTGTTGACTTTTTTATCAAGTGTTTTTGATAAATCTAAGCCATCGAGTTGTTCAGCAACTGAGGCAATTATTGATTTAGAAGTCAAAGCCACCGGCACATAATCACATTGTTGACCTGATTGGTCTCCCACAGCCCAATCACTACAAACTCTTAAACCAGGATTTTTGGCGGCCTTTTTACTTGCTGCAGTTTTGGCTAATTCATTTCCCGCCATGTTGGCAGCCCATTGATCAAGTAAAGCAGCTCTTTCAGTAGCAGAGTACTCAAAGGTTTGATTTCCAATACCGTATCGAACAGTTGCATATTGCGGATCTTTTTCTAGTTGGGCACGAATCTCTGCAATTTTTAGGGCAGCACCACTGTTATCGATTGCTTTAGCGGCTAATGGAATCGTGACACATGTACCACCGCCACCTGTTCCATTAAAAGTACTGGTGAAGGACCAAGTTTTACAAACTTCTTGACCTGGATTCGCATTTGCTTCTGCTAAAGCTTGTGTTTCAGCGTTTGCTCTTTGGGTAGCAATACTTTTTTGTTCTTGACGATTTTGTGCAATGGCTTGGGAAATATCAAGAGTGCCACCCGAGTTAAGATAATTTTGAAAAACTTCTCCACCAATTAAGTTTGCTTGGTGATAGGTATCTGTGTGACAAATTGTTTTATAACTTCCATCAGCATTAGCTTCTCCATACTTGATGGGGAAATCTGCCGGGCATGAGACATCGCCATCAAAACTAATATTTGCTTCTGCTGCTGGTGCAACTATAAAAGTTAAAAACATGGATAAAACCAGGATCAAACTTCTTTTCATATTTTCCCCTTATTGTTATTAGTTATAACACTAAACAAGAGGTATGACAAAGAAATGTCCGAAAATTCTATATCTCTAGTGGTAACCCATCGGGAAGATCAGTAATTACTTCTTTGGCGACCCTGAAAGCTAAATTGGAGGAATATCCTTTGCGGGCTAGCACGCTCACAATTTTTCGTAATTGGGTTTTAGCGTCATCTCTTTGCAGAGACCTAATTTTCTTGCAGGCGAGGGCAAATGCAGCTTGAAATTCTTGATCATCACTAATTTGTGAAATTGCTTCCAAAGCTACCTCGTCAGAAACTCCTTTGGCCCTCAATTGTTGACGAAGAGCGTTTTTTCCTAACCCTTTTCGCTGATGCTGGCTAGACACATAATTGGAGGCTAATGCTTGATCATTTATTAAGCCCACTTCTTCGAATCTATCCAAGGCAACATTTGCAACCTCGTCAGAAATATCTTTATCTTTCAAATCTTTCGCTAATTCTTTGCGAGTTCTGGGGGCATGGGAAAGTCTTCTTAACAAAACTTGTTTAGCAGCATCAGCTGCTTCAATTTCTAGATTTTTTTCTACTGGAACCGGTAATTGGGTAATGGTGGCATCAATCAGATTTAATTTGAGTTCACTTTTTGTGCGGCGCCGTTTTGAGGCGGCGCCGTCTTGGTCTAGCTGTACTACTTCTCCCATTTAATTATTCGGCTGCTGCAATTGGCACAACATCAGCTTCTGGCTTCTCAACGGTTTTGTTAAGAGCAAAAACTTCTTTGATGCGGCGTTCAATTTCGTTGGCCAAATCAGGGTTATCTTTTAAGAAGGTGCGAGCATTTTCTTTACCTTGACCTAATTGATCGCCTTCGTAGGTGAACCATGATCCACTCTTCTTCACAATTTCGTGTTCCACACCCATATCGATTAGGCTTCCCTCACGAGAAATTCCTTCACCGAAAATGATGTCAAATTCTGCTTGTTTGAACGGTGGAGCCATTTTGTTTTTCACAACTTTGACTCGGGTTCTGTTACCCACAGCATCTGTGCCATCTTTTAATGTTTCAATACGGCGCACATCTAAACGCACTGAAGAATAAAACTTCAATGCTTTTCCACCTGTTGTGGTTTCAGGAGATCCAAACATCACACCAATTTTTTCTCTTAATTGATTGATAAAAATTGCGGTGGTGTTTGAGTTAGCTAAGGCACCAGTCATTTTTCTTAAAGCCTGGCTCATTAACCGAGCTTGTAGACCCATGTGACTATCGCCCATTTCGCCTTCAATTTCAGCTCTAGGCACAAGTGCTGCTACCGAGTCAATTACTACAACACTTAGCGCACCGGAGCGAACTAACATGTCAGCAATTTCTAAAGCTTGTTCACCAGTATCTGGTTGGCTTACTAGTAATGCGTCAATATCAACGCCAAGTTTTTGAGCGTAATCTGGATCGAGTGCATGTTCAGCATCGATAAATGCAGCAATACCGCCAGCTCTTTGAGCATTAGCAATTGCGTGCAATGCAACTGTAGTTTTTCCACTTGATTCTGGTCCATAAATTTCTACAACACGACCTCTTGGTAAACCACCAATACCTAAAGCGATATCTAGTGCGATTGAACCAGTAGGAATTACTTCTGCTGGTGGACGATCTTCTTGACCCATACGCATAACTGATCCGCGTCCGAATTGACGATCGATTTGAGATAAGGCTGCTTCTAATGCTTTATCTCTGTCATTTGCCGCTGTTGCCATTTGTGACCCTTTCTTTTGGTCCTGTTATCTGTGCTGCTTTACCTAAGGTAGGTGTTAGCACTGACATTTGCCCGGGACCTGGTTAGAGGTTGGGGACATCTCTTACCTGTGGACATTACTCGAACAGGTGTTCGAAGAATAGCAGACACGCCGTTTAATAACCTTGAGGTCCTAAACCCTGGTTATCCACTACCGCTTTCCACACAGTTTGGGCATCAAAACCCAGTTTCAGGGCTTCATCAACACTTACCCCACCCAGTTCAGGTAGCACAAAATCCTTAGCCCAGGATGCTGCGTACTCTTGCCCAAAGTGTTCTCTGAGTCGGCGCCTTAATTCGGTAATCCACATAACACTGCCTAATTTAGACGTATATCGCTCCTGAAAGACTTACATTCATCATGGATTTCTACGGTTTTACTTTGTTGCTGCGCTGGGTGCTGGGTTGGTTTATTCAACCTAAATTAAGTAGCCTGCCTAAAAACACCAGCACCGCTGAAATTGCGGTGATCATTCCTGCCCGTAACGAAGAAAAAAACATATCGGTATTACTTGCCGCATTAAAAAATTCCACTATCAAACCAGCTGAAATAGTTGTGGTTGATGATCATTCCTCAGATAAAACTGCTGAACTAGCTTCAGCAAGCGGTGCTGTGGTGCTAACCGGAGCACCGCTTCCACAAGATTGGACCGGAAAAACTTACGCCTTGCAACAAGGTATCTCTTCCACAAAATCACCAATATTACTTTTCCTTGATGCTGATACCAATCCAAAACCTGAATTAATCGGAAAACTGATTTATACCTTGAATCAATTTGGTGGACTTGTTTCAGTGCAACCTTTTCACAAAATGAAATCTTTTTACGAACGCTTTGCCAGTGTCTTTAACCTGATTGGTGCAATCGGGGCACGCTTAGGTGAAACAAACGGTTTAGCTTTTGGACCCGTAATGATGCTTAAACGATCAGACTTATAAAAAGTTGGGGGGATGAGTGGGGTAAAGAATCAACTATTAGAAGATAGAGCACTAGGTTTACTTTTTCAGAAAAATAATCTTGCAGTAAATACTTTTATTGGCGCTAACGATGTTTCGTTTCAAATGTATCCAACTGGTCTTAAATCCTTAACTCAAGGTTTTACCAAAAATATGGCTGCCGGGTCTGTAGGTATTAGTAAAACAAGATTCTTACTTCTTTTTACTTGGTTTAGTGGATTAGTGGCTGCTGCCTGGGAGTTGCCTTTTGCTTTTATCGCTTGGTCTCAAACAGGAACTACTCCTTCGATGTATCAATATATTTTGACTATTGGTTTTGGTGTTCAATTTTGGTGGGTTAGTAGAAAACTTGGTAACTTTAATTTCTATTTATTGTTTTATCCGTTGATGATTCTTTATTTCTTAATGGTCTTCTTTTATTCAGTCACTTTAACTTGGAAGGGCAAAGTAATTTGGAAAGATAGATTACTTGATGCTAAAGCGGGATTAAAATAATGGAATCGTTAAAATTCGTTGTCTTAAACGTGGGAACTTGGATTTTTTGGTTTTTCTTCATTGGATATTTTGTCTCCAAATTAGGTGATGGTTTCCTGGAAAAAGATTATCTTTTCACTAAGTTATTTAATTTTGAAAAAGATGGAACATGGTTTAGAAAATACTTAAAAATAGATAAATGGAAAGATAAAGTTCCTGAACTGGGAGGCTTTTTTGGTGGAGGCTTTCAAAAAAGAAGTGTTGGTCTTGGTCAATCCGCTCAACTTGAAATATTTATCAAAGAAACCAGAAGGGCTGAATTAGCTCACTGGTTTATGACAGCTGGATGGTTGATTACCATAATTTTTAATCCTTTATGGGCAATAGTGTTCAACATTGTTTTTGCTCATATTGTTAATTTTCCATGTTTATTGATTCAAAGATATAACCGAGCTAGATTAATTAAAGTTTTATTAGATAAAAACTAAGCAGCAGCTGAATCAGATTTTTTAACAACTGGTAGCACTGTGACACCAGCGGGTTTATTTTCAATCTGGGCCACAGCTTTAGTGACATCAAACATTAATTTTGATAACGGTAAATTCAGCGCACCACAAATAGCGCCTAACAACTCTGATGATGGCTCTTTTTGTCCACGTTCAACTTCGCTTAGATAACCTAAAGAAACTCTGGCACTTTTAGAGATGTCTCTTAAAGATCTTTTCTGCGCATTGCGATGCTGGCGCAATTGATCGCCCATCACTTTTCGTAAAACAATCATTGCTCTATTTTAGCCCATCTTGGACTCTTTGCCCTGATATTCACACCACTTGGCTCAAGGTTAGTTTAAATATTTCGTTAACACTTTGGTCACGAATTTGTGTTCTATCCCCCACCAATTCTAATTTTTGGCATATGTTGTGGTCACCAATCGAAATGGCCACAAATACTATTCCGGGAGCAAAACCCTCACTTTTATCTGGTCCAGCCACACCTGTGGTGGCAATACCAATGTCAGTATTCATTATTTCTCTAATATTTATAGCCATACATTGAGCTACTGGTTCAGAAATGCTGGTGAATTTAGTGATTAAAGCAGGATCAACCTTTAAAACTTGTTGTTTGGTTTCGTCGCGATAAGCAATGATTCCACCTTTAAACACAGCTGATGCTCCAGGAATCTGGGTTAAACTCGCAGCGACTAAGCCACCAGTTAAAGATTCGGCTACTGAAATAGTTAAATTAAGTTGGCCAAGTTCTTGGATAAGCTCATAAGCTAAATCGTTTACCAACTTTAATTTTCATCTCTGTCTGTCATGATTGCTTTCATAATGTAATCAACAGCGGTAGCTAAAGTTAAGAAAACCGCAATATACATAAAAATTTCGGCTAAAACATTCAGTGTGGCAGATAAAGGTAATAGATAAAAACTGATTGCCACAATTTGCATAAGGGTCTTAGCTTTTCCACCACGACTGGCAGGAATAACTCCTTTATTGATAACCCAAAATCTTAAGAAAGTAACAAATAATTCTCTAGCTAAAATTACCCAGGTAAACCACCAGTCCAACAAATTTAGATAAGACAACCCAATCAGGGCCACCCCTATTAGAGCCTTATCCGCAATAGGATCAAATATTTTCCCAAAGTTGGTGATCAAATCCCACCTGCGGGCAATTGTGCCATCTGCAATATCTGTTAAAGCTGCCACTATAAAAAGTGAACCAGCAATAATGCGGTTGGAATCAGTTGCTGCATCATCTTTGAACAAAAGCCAAGCCAGCACTGGCACCACCAAAATTCTTATGGTGGTCAAAAAATTAGGAATATTAATTGAACTAACTGCTGAAATAGGATCGGCAACCCGATCTGGCACAGCAGGTTTTAAGACTGGGCGCTCGATTTTGTCATCACCTCCAGGTCTGCTCCTACGCTACCTACAACTACTGCTTTTACTAAATCACCCACACTTGCGTTGCTGTTCAAGATGGTAGTTATGCCGTCAACTTCAGGTCCTTGCTGCCTAATGCGACCGGTTACGCCATCTTCATCATTTGCCTCAACTAATACTTCAACATCGTTATTAATTCTGCCCTGAGCTCTTTGAGACATTAGTTCTTCAGCAATCGAATTAAGATTATTGACTCGTTCATCAATTAATTCTTGATCTAATCCATCTTTAAAACCTGCAGCTTCAGTACCATCTTCAACTGAGTAACCAAAGATGCCGATGGCATCTAATTCTGCTTGCTCTAGAAAATTCTTTATTTCTTCATATTCACTTTGCGTTTCCCCAGGGAAACCGACAATGAAATTACTTCTAATTCCTGCTTCGGGACTTATTTTTCTGATGTTATTAATTAAAGTTAAAAAGTCTTTGGTGCCCCCAAAACGTTTCATTCTTCTTAAAACATCTGGATGAGCATGTTGGAAAGATAAATCAAAATATGGGACAACTTTTTCAGTCCGAGCAATAGCTTCAACTAGTGAAGGTCTCATTTCTGCTGGTTGCAGATATGACAATCTAATCCAATCAAGGGAATCAATTTTAGCAATTTCGGGTAATAACGTTTCCAATAACCGAATATCACCTAAATCTTTGCCATAGCTGGTTGTGTTTTCACTGACTAAAAATAATTCTTTAACTCCGTTTTGGCCTAACCAGGCTGCTTCTTCTAATATTTCAGCTGGTCTTCGTGAAAGATATGAACCTCTGAATCTGGGGATGGCACAAAATGTGCATCTTCGATCACAACCAGAAGCAAGTTTTAAAGGAGCACTAGGTTTATCGTCTAATCTAAATCGATTAAGTGGTTGGGCAATCTTTTTTTCACTTCGCGCAGTAGGCGAAATTGGTAACAACAATCTTCGATCTTGCGGAATTGGGGCAGCTGGTCTATTGCCACTTAGCACTTCGTTTAATTTTGCGGTGATATTTTCATAATCATCAAAACCTAAAATGGCATCTGCTTCAGGTAAAGCTTTTTCTAATTCGTTGCCGTATCGCTCGGCCATGCAACC
>CAMATO010000048.1 GCA_945861165.1 Bifidobacterium breve
GATCAAGATGAAATCATTATTGTGCTTAAAGGAAAAGTTGAACAATGGGTTGATAAGAACAAACAAATATTAAATGCAGGAGATTCTGCATTTGTGCCTAAGAATACTGTTCATGCCTCATTTAATATTTTCGATGAAACAGCAACCTTGCAAGTTGTACTTGCCCCAGCAAAAGGTGAAACCGGTTATGAATTAGTTGATGTTGCTGAAGATGAGCCTTGGAAGTCAATTAGATAGTTGTTTTTGCAAGATTCACTCATTTGTGTTAGTCTTTTATCAAGATATATCAAGATATTTCTGGAGACATAATGACAGTCATGAGAGAGAAGTTTTCTTCCCAAGCCGATCCAAAATTGTTAGCTAAAGTTCGTGAAGTTGCCGAAAAAGAGGGGCGACAGTTTCAATCAATTCTTGAAGAAGCCCTCCAAGAATATCTAGATCGCAACCAAACTCTCAAACCACGAGCTCACATCATGGAAACACTTGGAGTGAGCATGATGGAGTTTGATGAGCTGTATAAAAATTTGGCTAAATGAAAAGGGTTAATTATTTAACCCCCATTGAAGCCCTGGCAATTCATGCAATATTGCTAAAAAGATATGGCGGCAGTCAAGGAAAAGTTGATATGGGTTTGCTTGAGTCTGCGCTGTATAGGCCACAGACAGGTTATTACCCCGATATCATTTCCCAGGCTACCGCCTTATTTGAGAGTTTAATTATGAATCATCCATTCACTGATGGAAACAAAAGAGTGGGATTTGCCGTTACTGATATTTTTTTAAGGGAAAACGGTTATAAATTTAAAGCAAGTCCATCCAATATTTATTTAGAAATTATCAATAGACTTGAGACAAATAATTTTAAGTACGAAACACTTATAATTTGGATGAAAAATAATACTGCAAAAATTAATTAGATAATTGCTGAATAGTTGATCTGTAACCAATCAGGAAGAAAACCAAAGCTAGGCCCGAAGGAATCATCATAAATAATGGTGCAAACTCAGCCCCAAGTTTGTTCATATAAATACCTATTAAATAAGGAAAAATCATTGATCCTGAAATGGACGAAAAGAAAATGAAACCAGTTATTCGAGCATTGCCTGGACTAATTTTTACCACCCAAGCAAAAGCCATTGAAAACACAGGACCACCAGATAATCCTAAGAAAATAATTGCAATCCAATAAAGATCTGTGGCATAAAGTAAAAAAAGAGCTGGAATTAAGCATAAGACTGAAACAAGTGTAACTAACCCAAAATTTAGTTTATCAATATATTTCAACAAAACTAATCGAATAGCTAAAAGGGAAATGAAAAATACAGATAATCCCAAAGACGCTTTAGAGGTGGACCAGCCTTTAGCTAATAAGTAACTTGGAATCCAACCTGTAGCTGCTGCTTCTAGCCCAACGTAGGCAGAAATTCCTAACAGTAAAAAAGTGATTGATGAATTATGATTTGATTTTTTGTGTGATTCTTCAGGTTCATGATGTAATTGACCTTCAGTGTTTGAGTAAAATACTGCAGCAATTATGAATGATAGAACTATAAATAGACTTAAAACATAAGCATAATAGTTTTGAAGTGTTAAACCAAATATACTTGGAACTAAAATAGAAGCTGTAGCAAATCCAATATTATTTTTATTAGCCCTTCTTGAAGCTTCTATCCCCCCAACATCAACAACTAACTGTCCAATTGCAACTTGAACTATTCCAAAACTTACTCCAATTATTACCACACCAAATAACACAAAATTCCAAGTTGGAGCAATTATTAACAAACCTATGCCGATTGCAACAATAACTGTTCCAATCGATCCAGCAACAGCTCCTTTTATTTTGTCAACAAAATAGGTTGCAATGAATACACCAGCAAGTCCACTTAAACCAGTTAAGGCAAAAATTCTTCCACCAATTGCTAAATCAAGTGAATATTTATCTATGTAATAAGGAACTAAAACACCATAACCTGAAACAAAGCCACCTAAAACACCAATTGTTGCAATGGCTGCCCGAACACTATTTTTGTTTAGTTGTAATGAGGACATGAATGCTTGTTAAGTAGCGTCCTGATCGAATTTCTTTTGAACTTGTGGTTTGGTGTCATCTTTATCTTCAAAAACATTATTAGCTAAATTTGTTGGATCTAACTTAGACATATTTTTTAAGTCTAAATCTTTAATTCCTGCAGATTCCACTATGTCATCTTTAGCTTTAGTTGCCATATCTCTAACATTTCGAAGCGTCTTTATACCTTGAGCAATATATTTTGGGAGTTTTTCTGGTCCCACCACCAATAGACCGATAACGGCTATAACCAATAGTTCAAAGAATCCGACGTCTAACAAGATGAGACTTCCTTCTCAAAGTAGAGGACTTCTTGCGCTGTTCTAAAGATACTCGTATGGTGACTCGGCTAAGCCTGGTGTCTTGAGGTTGACTAAAATTATCTAAGCACCTCACCAGAAATCATCAGGGAGAATCTAAATCAATGAGTGACAAGGTTTCAGTTGCAGTCATCCTAGGAGGGCGCAACTCCGAGAACTATCGATCCTGTCAATCGGCTAGGGATGTAATTAGTGCCCTAGAAGAAAAAGGTTATTTAGTTTCTGCCTATGGCATGACCATGGAAGCCAACTGGATCACTTTTGGTGATTTGAATTCTCTTAAGACCGCGTTAAAGAAAGATGCTTTTGAATTAAATGAAGAAAGTGTTAAAGATATTGCTGACACCACAGAATCGTTATTGCCTCCTACTTCCCTATTAGAAACCACTGTTGTGTTCTCAACACTGATGGGTGCTTGGGGATCTGATGGAACTATGCAGGGAATGTTAGAAACAGAAATTGTAAGCTTCGTAGGTTCAGACACTTTAGGATCAGCAATCTCAACTGATAAATCAACTGCCAAATTATTAATGGAAGCTGTACAAATTCCCACACCAAAACATGTAATTATTCCTGATAAATCTTGGCGTAGAGATCCTTTGTCAAACGTGGCAAGAGCTGCTGCATTAAAGACTCCTTTGATATCTAAACCGGCTAGAGGAAGTAATGGCGTAGGAATTACTTACATAAGAGTTCCCCGAGATTTTAAAAAGGGTGTTGACATTGCCAGAAACTTTGACGGCCGAGTTGTTGTTGAAAAATATCATCAACCAGCCCACTTGTTTGAATGCAACGTTATTGAAGATGAAAAGGGAAAGCCCGTTCTCAGTGGAATAATTCAAACTAATTGGAAAGAAACAGACAAGATTTTCAATTTCATCTCAAGAACAGATAAATCCTCATACTCATTTTCAAAATTTACGGAACTAGATCCTGAGGTTGTGAAATTAGTACATGATTACGCAAAAAGAGCTTTCGAAGTATTAAAATTATCTGGTTATGCCCAGATTGAATTTATGATCGACAAGGAAGGCGAGTTGTTAGTAATTGAAGTTAACAGTCAGCCATATTTTGGAAAAGATGGCTCCTTTGCACTGTCCTGGAAAGAAGCAGGAATAACTTATTCAGACTTAATTGATCGCATCGTTAAGGAAGCACTAGATCGCCCCGTGGGTCTGGTTTGAATTTCACCCTGCCCCTTGAATTAGGTGTTGCAGGTTTTGTTATCGCCGCTTTTGCAGTATTTGTAATTGGTCTTGCTAAATCATCAGTTCCAGCAGCAGCCACAATGCCAGTAGGATTATTTGCTTTAGTTATCCCAGCAAAATTATCAGTCGGTGCGATATTGCCATTATTAATTCTGGGTGATGTTATTGCTTTATTGGCCTTTAGAAAAGCTGGCCGGTGGGACATAGTAGTTAAGATCTTGCCTTCAGTATTTGTTGGAATGTTTATTGGATATTTTCTGCTATCTTGGTCAACTTCAAAAGAGGTTGCTTATGTAATTGGAACTATTTTGGTTTTCACGGCCATCTATGAGATAAGAAAAAGAATTAAACACGAGAGATTAGAAGATCATGAAAAAATGAATCTCAAAACAAGATCTAAAATAACAGCTCAATTTATGGGTGTACTAGTGGGAATTATGACTATGACAGCTAATTCAGCAGGT
The DNA here is from genome assembly GCA_945861165.1 of Bifidobacterium breve. Taxonomy (GTDB): domain Bacteria; phylum Actinomycetota; class Actinomycetes; order S36-B12; family UBA5976; genus ATZT02. Next base: position 4,063 of record CAMATO010000048.1, read on the forward strand.
CCAATTTTCTCACTCTATTTGCTGCAGCTGCAATTACCTATGCAAACATTTGTGGGAACTAATAGTTGGTTGTTTTTCATCATCAATGTTTCTAAAATTCCTTTAAATGTTCAACTGGGAATTATTACCACCCAAACCCTAGCCTTAGCATTATTACTATCCCCGTTTGTAATTTTAGGTGGACTTTTTGGGCAAAAAATCATGAAACGCATCAATCAAAGAGCTTTTGAATACACCGCTCTAACATCAACTTTAATTGCTGGTTTGCTGCTCTTTATTCCCAGATAAATCTTCAACTTCCATAACAACATTTTCTATTACTAAAGCAATTTCTGCTATGGAAACACTTCCCTGTCTAACCAGTACAGGTAATGGGGAAGTCAAATCAAGAATTGAAGATGGTGTGCTGGTGTTTAATTCACCACCATCTAAATAAACCGCTACCTCGTTTCCGAATTGTGCTTTAATTTCATCAATATTTTTACCCATAACTTGACCAACTTTGTTAGGGCTTGTGGTGGCAAGTATTTCCAGATCTCCCATTATTTCATGAGCAACTGGGTGCAATGGCATTCTCACGGAAACCACATTGGGCACAATGCCTTTATTCCATAATAAGTTATTTAAACCTTTCAAAATAAGTGTTAAGGATCCGGGCCAGAAATGCAAATATTTTAGTTTAGCCTCATCGGTGATCCCTGCACAAAATTTATTTATTAACCCAATATTGGCAACAAAAATTGTTAATGGTGTTTTAGGGGTTTGTCCTTTAATGTTCCACAACAAATTAACAGCTGATTCATCCATTGCTCTTACGGCGAGTGCATAACTTGTGTCAGTAGGAAAAACAATGGCACGACCAGCAGCGAGAGCTGCTTGGGCAGCTTTTATGCCATTTTCTCTGGGCGCTAAATGCGAAAGGCTAAAAACTCTTGCAGCAACAAACATTATGCAGTTTTATTTATTTTAGTATTGTAACCCGAATGAGCTTTTTCGTAAACATTTCTAAAACCATCTTTTGACCAAGCACTTCTGCCCACAAATAGTCCATCACAACTAGCAAGTGCAGCTAACTCTTTAGCGTTTTGAAGATTAACAGAACCACCATAAAGCAGCGGAAAGTCTTTAACGTTTAATTCTAATTCTTTCAAAACAGCCTTGATTGCTAAGAATGATTTTTCTACGTAACTGCTTTCAGCAGGTGTACCGTTTTCACCAATAGACCAAACAGGTTCATAAGCTATTAATGCTTTTTTGATATTTAGATCTTTCAAAACCTTTAATTGTTTAAAGAATACTTTCTTACGGTTTTCAACATTTTTTTCTATTGTTGTTTCACCAATGCAATAGATAGACATTAGTTCAACATCTTGCAAAGATTTTAGTTGGCTTTTTAATTCTTTATCTTTTTCACCCAGTCCACGCCTTTCAGCATGGCCGACCATTGCTAAGTCAGCATCAATTTCCTTAATTACTTTGGCCGATATTTCACCGGTGATGTTGCCTTCATTTCCTGAAACTCTTTGTGATCCAACCCAAAGTCCTGATCCAAAAGACATTTTCTTCATCGTTGCTAATAAGGGCATGGTTGGTAGCACAAAGAATTGGGTATCTTTTTGAGTTTTAGCTAAGAGTGCCGCAATTTCAACAATTTCTTCATGCAATTCTAAACTTAGTTGTTGTTTAGTATTCGTTCCAAAATAAAACATATTTTTATCCTAGTCTGGCTCAAGCTAGACAAAAATTAGAACTAGATTGCCTTGCCTGATTTGTCAAAGAATGTGATGTTTTCGGATTCAATTGTGGTCCAAACCGTGCCCACTGCATCTCTACCTACGGAATGAGAAACTCGTGCTTTAACTAACAAACTGCCGACAGCTAGATCAAGCAAATATTGTCCACCTGCACCAATTGATTTACGGGTCACTTTTGCTTGCACTGCACCTTTAGCTTCAGTTGTGGAAACACTAATTCCTTCAGCTCTTACTCCGAATGTGTCAGCACTTGCTGCTTTGCCACCTAATTCAATAGTTTGAGAAAACAACGGTGAAGTTACTTTGGAACCTGAAACACTAATAAATTCTGGTGACACAAAGTTCATACCCGGATTTCCCAGGAACCAACCAGCAAATTGACTGTTTGGTTTATCATAAATTTCTTTAGGTGTATCACATTGGGTAATAACTCCATCTTGCATCAAAGCAATTTGATCTGCCAAAGTCATTGCCTCGGTTTGATCATGTGTTACATAAACAATGGTTTGCTGTAAGCGACCAAAGAGTTCTTTCATGCTTCGCTTCAATTCCAACTTGGAAGTTAAATCAATGTTTGTGATCGGTTCATCAAATAAAATTATTCGAGGTTGACGAGCTACTTCTCGGCCTACCGCAATTTTCTGACGAGTTCCGTTATCTAGTTCTTCTACTTGACGTTTTAAGACATCTTGTAAATCAAGAATTTCAGCAACTTCGTCAATGCGCTTATCCATTTCGGCTTTGCTAAGTTTTTCAGATAACAAAGGCAATTCTAAGTTTTTTCTAACACTCGTGCCACGATAAATTACTGGGTATTGGAAAACCATGCCAATGTTTCTTCTTCTAGTTGGCACATCGGTCACATCGTGTTCGCCAAAGAAAATTCTACCTTGCGTTGGGCTTTCTAATCCGGCAATCATTCTCATCAAAGTTGTTTTGCCACAACCAGATGGGCCAAGTAAAACTGTTACTGAAGATTTAGGAATAGTGAAATTAATATCGTTTACGGCGGTGAAAGCATCAAATTTCTTGGTAATACCTTGAAGTTTTATGTCATACATGTGAGACTCCTTGACCAATACGTTTACCGGTATTTGCATCAAACAAAACTACAGCTTCTGGTTTAATAGAAATATCAACTGAAGCAGCTTGTAATTTACTCAATGCTTGAGTGTCAGTTCTTGAAACTACTGTTACTAAATCTATGTCATTTACAGTGAAATAAACTGCAAATTCCGATCCTAGATTTTCCATCAAAGAAACTTTGCAACTGAATGAATTTGCATCTTTCCCAACCATAAATCCTTCAGGTCTAATTCCTGCCACAATGCTGCTAGCAGTTGATTCAGTCTGAACTTTTATTTTGCCTAAAATTGTAGTCAAGGTGCCACCAGCTAATTCTGCTTTTAAAATATTTGCTTCTGGAAAACCTAATGAGTTCATGCTGGCTATGGAATTTGGTGAATCATAAACCACGTCTAAGGAATCTTGTTGCACGATCTGGCCGTTAGCAAGAATCATAATTGTTTTGGCTAAGGAAAGTGCTTCCAGAGGATC
>CAMATO010000049.1 GCA_945861165.1 Bifidobacterium breve
GAGTTTAGTGCCGACCCCCACGGGGCTGCATAGTCAAAAGTTGCTCATTTCGATGTGAAATGTCACACAAGAAATACTTAAGAAAGATCCCTAAGTTCTAGCAATACCGCACCGTTTGCAACAGATGCACCAACTTCAACAGAAAGTTCGCTTACCACCCCAGCTTTATGGGCAGAAATAGGTTGTTCCATTTTCATCGCTTCAATGACAAATAAGAGTTCGCCTTCACTTACCGTTTGACCATTCTTGACCGCGATTTTTACCACGGTTCCTTGCATTGGACTTTGCACCGCATCAGAGTCAAGGAAACCCAGGGTTGTTCTTTGATGTCTTGCCACAGGAGGTTTCTTTTGTTTAACCCCACCAGAGGTTAAACCATTTGGCATAGTGATTTCAAATCTTTTTCCATTTATTTCAAGGACCAATGAGGATCTTTCATCATTTGAAATTGGAGTGGATGAATCTTTATATTGAGGGATCTCATTTATAAATTCATTTTCAATCCAACTTGTGTAAATACTAAATTTTTGTAATTCATCAACTGGCGCAAAAGCTGGATCATTTAACACAGCTCGATGAAAGGGAAGTGCGGTGGCAATTCCTTCTGCTTCAAATTCACTAAGAGCTCTTTTAGCTCTTTCGATTGCTTCTTTTCTGGTAGCACCGGTCACAATTAATTTGGCAAGTAGAGAATCAAAGTTTCCACCGATTACATCTCCTTGTTTAAAACCTGCGTCAACTCTGACTCCGGTTCCACTTGGTTCTTTCCAAACTTTCAATTGACCTGGGGCAGGGAGAAAGTTTCTTCCAGGATCTTCACCGTTAATGCGAAATTCAATACTATGACCGTTAATTATTGGATCGTGATAGCCAAGTTTTTCACCCCTGGCAATTCTTATTTGCTCGCGAACTAAATCAATGCCAGTTACTTCTTCGCTTACTGGATGTTCTACTTGTAAACGAGTGTTTACTTCTAAGAATGAAATAGTTCCATCTTGTCCAATCAGAAACTCGCAAGTTCCAGCACCTACATAGTTTGCTTCTTTTAAAATAGCTTTGGATGAATCATAAAGTTGTCTTCTTTGTTCATCAGTTAAAAACGGAGCGGGTGCTTCCTCAACAAGTTTTTGATGTCTTCTTTGCAAGGAACAATCTCGGGTAGAAACCACAACAACATTTCCATGTTGGTCGGCTAAGCATTGAGTTTCCACATGGCGGGGGCGATCTAGGTATCTTTCAACAAAGCATTCACCTCGACCAAATGCTGCGGTTGCTTCTCTAACAGCTGATTCATAAAGTTCCACAATTTCTTCTTGGTTACGAGCAACTTTTAATCCTCGACCACCACCACCAAATGCGGCTTTAATCGCAATAGGTAAACCATGTTGGTTAGCAAAATCGACTACTTCACTAGCACTCTTTACAGGATCTTTGGTTCCTGGAACTAAAGGTGCACCAACTTTTGCGGCGATATGTCGAGCTTTAACTTTGTCACCTAAAGATTTAATGGCAGCAGGTGGTGGACCAATCCAAATTAACCCAGCATCAATAACACTTTGGGCAAAGTCAGCGTTTTCTGAAAGAAAACCGTAACCGGGGTGGATTGCATCAGATCCTGAACGTTGAGCAATTTCTAAAATTTTTGGAATAGATAGATAAGTTTCAGAAGCATTAGTTCCATTTAGTGAATAAGCTTCATCAGCATGCAATACATGTAGCGCATCTCTGTCTGGCTCGGCATAAATTGCCACACTTGAAATTCCAGAATCTTTACAAGCCCTGGCAATTCGAACAGCAATTTCACCACGATTAGCAATAAGTATTTTTGTTATGGAAAGATTTTGTGAGCCAGATTTAGCCATGATTTATTACTTTATGCCATTTCCCATAGTGAAGTCCACGAGAGTCCAAGTTCACGAACAATTTCACGTAACGCTGGAAGAGATAAGCCAACAACATTGCTGTGATCGCCATGTACCTGTTTGACAAATGCTGCACCCAGAGAATCGATTGTGAAAGCTCCAGCAACATGTAATGGTTCGGTTGTTGCTACATAATCAAGAATTTCTTGGTCATCAACATTTGCGAATTCAACTTTAGTTGAAATAACTCGAGTAATTGTTTGTTTATTATCTAATCTGATTACAGTGTGGCCAGTATGTAAAATTCCAGTTTTCCCACGCATTTGTTGCCAGCGCTCAATTGCGTTTTCTGCATTGAGAGGCTTACCAAGACTTTGAGAATTAAACTCAAGCATTGAATCAGCAGCAATAAGAATTCCGCTATCGAGAGAAATACTGTTACTTAGAACATAATTTGCTTTAGCAATGGAAAGCTCTTTGACAATTACTTCTGTTGCTGAGTTTTTGTATTGTGCTTCAATTTCTTTTTCATTAATTTCAGATGGAATAACAATTGGTTTAATGTTTTGGCTTCGAAGAAGCATCAATCTGGCAGGAGAGGCAGAAGCCAGGATTACAGGAAAACTCATGCTCCCGGTAGGTAGGAATATTGCCAGCCACTGTTTAGTTGTGGAGTATTTCTGAATCTAAATTGTGGACTATTCCAGTTACTTATTCTTTTCTTTTGCTTGCCTAGTTCTTCAGAAGAATTTTTTGCAACTTGCAAAGCTACGTGGATTGCAGCAATTTCATCGGCTGTGGGATTTCCTCTAATAATTTCAAATTCAAGTGGTTTGGTCATAAGGGAATATTTCCATGCTTCTTAGGTGGCATACTTTCACGTTTTGTTATTAATTGGCGAAGTCCTCTAATGATTCTGATTCTGGTTTCACTAGGTGCAATTACTGCATCTATCCAGCCACGTTCAGCTGCAACGTAAGGATTATCAAATGCTTCTTCATATTCACTAATTTTGTCAGCTCTTTCAGCGACTGGATCTTTTGCGGCAGTAATTTCTTTTCTAAACAAAATGTTTACCGCACCTTGAGCACCCATTACTGCAACTTGAGCTGTTGGCCATGCCAGATTTAAATCAGCACCTAAGTGCTTTGAACCCATAACAATGTATGCACCGCCATAAGCTTTTCTGGTAATCACAGTTATTAATGGAACAGTTGCTTCGGCATAAGCATAAATTAATTTTGCGCCGCGACGAATGATGCCACCATATTCTTGATCAACTCCAGGTAAGAAACCTGGAACATCAACAAAAGTAATGATTGGAATATTAAAAGCATCACAGGTTCTAACAAATCGAGCAGCTTTTTCGGAAGCTTCAATATCTAAAGTTCCAGCAAATTGCATTGGTTGGTTTGCCACAATTCCTACACTTTGTCCTTCAATGCGACCAAAGCCAACCATTATGTTTGGTGCCCAACCGCCATGTATTTCAAAAAATTCATCATCATCCAATATGTGTTTAATTAGCACATGCATGTCATAGGGCTGATTTGGTGAATCAGGAACTAGTGAATCCATTTCCAAATCATGTTGGTTAATTTGTAAATCAACTTTGGATTCAAAATGTTGGGAAGGTTCAGCATTATTTGACGGTAAGAAACTTAAAAGTGTTCTCACGTAATCCAAAGCATCCTCTTCATCACTTGCCATGTAATGAGCAACACCTGATTTTGTGGCATGTGCTCTTGCTCCACCTAAATCTTCAAAAGAAACTTCTTCGCCAGTCACAGTTTTTATAACATCTGGGCCTGTAATAAACATGTGTGAAGTTTTATCAACCATGATCACAAAATCAGTTAAAGCTGGTGAATAAACTGCACCACCTGCGCAAGGGCCCATGATTATGGAAATTTGAGGAATAACTCCTGAAGCTCTGGTATTTCTTAAAAATATTTCGCCATACATTGCCAATGAGGCAACACCTTCTTGGATTCTTGCTCCACCTGAATCGTTAATGCCAATAATTGGTGCACCAGATTTAATTGCTAAATCCATTAACTTAACAATTTTTCCACCCATAGCTTCACCTAAAGATCCACCCATTGCTGTGAAGTCTTGGGAGTAAACATAAACAGGTCGACCATCAATAGTTCCAAAACCAGTAATAACACCATCTCCTGCTGGACGGTTTTTTTCCATACCAAAATTATTTTTTTGATGTCTAACTAATTCGTCAATTTCTTGAAATGATTCAGGGTCAAGTAGGGCGGTTAATCTTTCACGAGCGCTTTGTTTACCTTTGGCATGCTGTTTATCTAAGGCAGTATTTGCTTGATCAACATGAATTTCTTTTTTAATTTCAGCTAGATGAGCTAATTTTGACGCGGTAGTACGAGGATTTGCACCATCACTTGACTTTTTACCCACGTGGTCCTCTCTCGGAAAAAAAGGCTCTTGTCGTACGGTAACAGTGTGACCGGATTTTTGAAGAATCGAGCGCCTCTTGATGCTCAATTATTGGAGAGCGAACTGCGTCTTCGTCAATGTTTATGGCAAAACGTGATTGTGAAAGATGAAGTAACTTCAACCAATGACATTGCAAAAGATTTAGTAAACAGCGGTGTTGAAGAAGGTACATTTGTCATTGCAAATTTTCAATCTCAAGGCCGAGGTAGACAAAATAGAAATTGGCAAGCACCTAAGAATTCATCGATCTTTATCTCAATTATTTTGAAACCCAGAAGTGTAAACAATATTGGTTGGGTGCCATTACTTATTGGACTTTGTTTATATAAAACTATTGAGTCTGAGTCTAGAAAAAACATTAAAATTAAATGGCCTAACGATTTAGTTCAAATTGAAAATAAGCAAGAATTCAAGTTTGCAGGAATTTTGTTAGAAAAGCACAACGAACACGTGGTGGCAGGCATTGGTATTAACTTTGATCAAGACAAGAACGAGTTACCTATTGAATTAGCAACGTCACTTAAGGAAATATTTGAGAATCCTATTTCCAAAGAGTCAGTAATAGCAGCTTTTGTGTCCGAATTAAGTGCTCGATGGCAGGAAGAAAACAATGCACAGACTTCACCCACTGCTTCATTTATGCGAGATTACAAAGCAAATTGTGTGACGATTAATAAAGAAATTATTGCCCAGATTCCGGGGGGAGAGGTAGTTAAAGCATTAGCAATCGATATTTCAGCTACTGGAGAGTTGATAGTTAAGACAGATTCCGGAAATAGATTTCTAAGTTCTGCCGACATTCACCTCATTAGTTAAGATTTTAAATATGACCAGTCAAACCCATTTTCCAACGGTTGGAATTATTGGCGCCGGACAAATGGCGCGCATGTTGATAGAGGCTGCCTCTAGATTAAATATTGATATCAAATTATTTAGTAAAGATTTAGCAGCAAGTGCAGCACTAATTGCTAATAATGTAGTCATTGGAAGTATCAATAATTATGCCGAATTATCTTCATTTGCGACAGGGACAAATGTTGTCACTTTTGATACCGACCAATATGAATTTGAAAATTTAAAAAAGCTCGAAACTCAAGGTCAAATTTTTCAACCAGCTCTTTTAACAATTGAAACTTTGCAAAATTTAGAGCTAGTAAAAAAACTATTATTCGATTCCAAACTACCTTTTAAAGATGCAGATATTAACTTTGAACGAGAGCTTTCTGTTCAGGTTGCGAGATCTCCCCACGGCCAAACTGTGGTTTATTCAGTTGCTCAAATTAAAAAAGCTGATGAAATATTACATGAAGTAATTGCGCCTGCGCCTGATTTGTCTGATGCTAAAGCTAGTGAATTGCAATTAATTGCACTTAAAATTTCTGAGATATTTAATATCGTTGGTGTTTTTAATGTGGAATTCCTTGATTTAGGAAATAATAAATTCTTAATCAGTGAAATCAAATTAGGGCCAACTAATTCAGGCCACTGGACAATCGATGGTGCCACAACATCACAATTTGAAAACCATTTACGGGCAATTCTTGATTTACCTTTAGGTAGTCCAACTTTAGTTGCACCCATAACTGTCATGGTTAACGTTTTAGGTGGGCAATACTTAGATATGTATAAACCCTTTTTGCATTGCATGGCACATGATCCAGAACTACGGATACATCTTTATGGCAAAGAAGTTAAAGCAGGAAGAAAAGTAGGACATGTCAATATCAGTGGTAATAATTTAGTTGATTTACTTGAGCGAGCACATCATGCTGCAGATTATTTAACTGGAAGAATTACCGAGTAATTATTCTTTTACCTCAAAAGAAGGAATTTTTGATCCATCTTGTAATGCTTTAATAACTTCTTGGGCATCGTTAGTTAATTTTCTAGTTGAACCAAGATCCCCAACGTTACCTCCGGATTTATTTGGCATCGTTGCTGAATCAATGCCCCCACTTCGTAAAGCAATTACTAGTGGAACTAAATCAAATGGTCCCACACCTTTACTAACTGTGACAGCGTTTGCTAGTGCAGAAACTGTGCGAGGAGCTCTTAATGGATTAAGCAAAGTAAATGGGGAAAGTGATTTTTTCATAATTTGTGTAACAACTTCTTGTTGTCTTTCCGTTCTACCAATATCTCCTTTAGGATCGGCATAGCGCATACGAGAATAAGCAAGGGCAGTTAAACCGTTAACATTTTGACACCCTTCTTTGATTTCTAAACCCGACTTCTTATCAGAGAAATCTTGAGAAGGACAAACTTTTATTCCACCAAAACTATTGACAACATTTACTAATCCAGCAAAACCAATTTCAGCGTAATTATCCATTTGCACACCAACTAGTTTCTCCACAGTATTCAGAGAAAGGCTTGGCCCACCAAACGCGTAAGCTGCGTTAATTTTATTTTTCTTCACCCCAGTGTCTCCACGAGCAGGAATTGTCACAACTAAATCTCTAGGAATACTTGTAATTTGTAGCGGTGTACCAATTTTTGGAACACTCATAATAATTATGGTGTCGCTACGTTGTCCTTCAAATTTACCCAAAGGCGCACCCTTTAACACCGGATTATCAATATCGTCTCTCGAATCACTGCCAATAAGAAGCCAAGTTTTTCCTGGGGATTTAGGAATATCTGATTCGACTCTTTCAATAGTTAATCTATTTAATTGAAACAGAGCAATGATTAGTAGGAAAGCAAACCAATAAGAAATCGCACCTGCTAAAACCCAGGCAATTTGTCGTTTATTTAAATTCTTTGATTTTCCAGATTTTGCACGATCAGGTTTAGCTTGACCTGACTGAGAGTCTCGAAACCATTCGTTTGGCAAACCTTTTTTCTTATCCACATGGTTAATCGTACGATTTATTCCAGGATTTTTCTCATTATTCGACTAGCGTTGCTATCAAAGAGTTAAAAAGTGGGGGAATTAATGTCAGAACCAGCTGTTTCTGTGATCATCCCTGTTCTAAATGAAGAACGATTCTTAACTCAATCTGTACAAGCTATTTTGAATCAAAACTATTCAGG
>CAMATO010000050.1 GCA_945861165.1 Bifidobacterium breve
CGGTGGATTAAATAAACTTTGGAAGCAAATCTGGTTAAGAAAGTTGCTTCTTCTAAAGCAGAATCTCCCCCACCAACTACAGCAATTGTTTGTTCTTTAAAAAAGAACCCATCGCAAGTTGCACAGTATGAAACCCCACGACCACTTAATGTTTCCTCTTTTGCTAAACCAATCTTTTTGTAACCAGATCCTGTGGCAAGAATTACTGCTTTAGCTTGGTAAGTATTTCCGCTGCCATCTTGAATTATTTTCACGTCACCTTTTAAATCAACTTTTATGGCATCGTCTGTGATAAATCTGGTGCCAAACTTTTCAGCTTGGGCGCGCATCTCTTCCATTAAAACTGGACCCATGATTCCTTTTTGAAAACCAGGAAAATTTTCAACTTCAGTGGTGTTCATTAACGCACCACCTGCGGTGACAGCTCCTTCTAAAAGTATTGGGGAAAGTTGAGCTCGTGCTGCATAAATTGCTGCAGTGTATCCAGCAGGACCACTACCAATTATTACTAAAGGTTCAACTTTGTTCACAAAAACCTAATTCTGTTGAATGAATATTGTTTAGATATTAATTCTAGTGTGTACTTTTTTTGTTACAACTTAAGGCTCGCTTTAGTTGTCTAGTTGCAACTTTTGGGCAAGTTTCAGGTGAGCACGGTGGCAACGACTTTTAACAGTGCCTGGAGCGCAGTTTAGTTTTTGTGCAGCATCAGCAATAGTCCAGCCCGCAAGATCAATTAACAGCACAACATTTCTTTGATTTAGGGGTAAAGACTTTAAAGCGTTGACCACATCTATGGACAAGTCTTTATCGTTTATTTGACTAAAAATTTGCGGTAAGTCGTTAGGCAGTTCATATACCGGATGAGATTTCAAAGCTCTAATTTTATCTATGGCGGCATTGGTAACAATTCGAAACAACCAAGTCGAGACCGCTGCTTCTCCTCTAAAGTTGTGAGCTGATCTCATCACGGAGATTAAAGCGTTTTGTACGGTGTCCTCAGCATCTGCATTATTTTTTGTGATTCGAAATGCCACTGCCCTCATTTTTGAATTATGTCTTTTAAATAGTTCAGCTAACGCATCTAATTCTCCATGAACATACAAATTTAGTAATTCTTTGTCATCAACTTCTAAATAATTTTGTATTGGAGAAAGTAATGTCATCCAATAAAGATAAAGGCTATTTAATTATTTTCCTATAGGTATTTGTTATAACCTCAATTTTGAAGACAAAACTGAGCACAAAATAAATAAGTGAACCAGATAAGCCCCAGACAAAAACTTGTGTTAAACATTCTGTGAAAGAAATATTATTTGCAAAAAGATTAAACTGCTTACCTATGTAAAATAACGAAATGCCCATAATTACCGAAGCAACTACTGGATTTAATGCTGACTTCATAAATTTAAAAGATCGCAAATCTAGTTGTTTTTTATTTAAGAAATACCACAGGATTGGGGTTACCAAGACGTATGAGGAAACATAGCCAATAACTAATCCAAGAACTTTGTTGTTTTCTGGCAAGTAATTAAACAAATAAATAGCAACAGTTAAGTTAACAATGTTTAACACAATGTTTATATAAAAAGGGGTCTTGGTGTCTTCTAGGGCATAAAACCCTCTCAACAATAGATAAAACATTGAAAACGGAACTAAGGAGATTGCAAAAATACTTAATAAATAGCCAGTGGCTCGCGCATCAGTAACTGTTGCTGCACCACGAGCAAAAAGTAGTTGAGCTAAAGGCTGTCCAATAAAAAACATGATGATCGAAATAGGCAACATTAGGGAAACAAGGGAGAGAGCAGCTTTATTAATAGCAGCAGATAATTTACTAATTTCTACACTGTTTGCCATATCACTAAACCGTGGCAATAAAGCAGTGACTAACGAAACTGCAATAACAGAATGGGGAAGGATAAAAGTTAAGAACGCATTTTGGTATGAAGTGAAACCAACACTATTTTCTAAGGTGTTTGCCCCAGCTGCTAAGCGGGTGATGACTGCGTAGGTTATTTGATTAACTATCACAAATCCAACAGTCCAAAAAGCTAAATTACCTGCAGTTGTTAAACCGGCACCTTTAAATTTTGTGGTGAAACTAAATTTGTAGTTAATAAGTCGTAAAGCTGGGATTAATGAGATAGCCTGCACCATTACCCCAAATGTTGTCCCCAGTCCTAAAATTGTCATTTCTTGATTACTAAACGAACTGGAAATCGTTATGTCATGGGCGAATTTAATAAATATAAGTGCTGTCGTGATCATGACTAGGTTATTTAGAATTGGAGCGAACATTGGCAACGCAAAATGTTCTCGCGAATTCAGGACTTGTTGCAAAATTGTGTAAAGCCCATAAAAAAATATTTGAGGTAATAATAACCGAGCAAAAAATACTGACTGATGCAAAGTTTCACTTGACCAAGAACTTGGGGCGTAGATACTTACTATTTGGGGGGCAAGCACCACAGCAAATATTGTTAGTAGCAGAAGTATTAAGCCCACCAGCGTTAATAATTTATTTGTATAAGAAACACCTTGATCTGAATCATTTTTCATATGTCTAACAAGTTGAGGCACAAAAACACTATTTATAGCACCCCCAACTACTACTACATAAACAATTGTGGGCAATGAATTTGCAATAGAAAAAGCATCAGCAAAAGTCCCAAAACCAATTGCAGCAATTACTGCAGCAGAACGAATAACCCCAGTGATTCTAGAAATTATGGTGCCAAGTGCCATGGCTGAACTAGCACTAGTTAATGATTTACTGGCCATTTTTTCTGGCCAATCTTATTCTTTTAACAATAGAAATTGTAGATAAAAGTAGTAACGCTAGAAATGCAAAACCAGTGAAATAAGTGGCAACCGTACTGTAGGCAGCAGATCTAACTGAAATTATTTTTGGATCCCCGTACTTGACACCATCACGTGTGTAAAGTTGCAAAGTTACATCTACAGCTCCAGTTCCTTGCACAGAACCGGTAAAACTTAAACTTTGCTTACTGTTTGCAGCAATTGTGATCAGATCTAATTCTTCAGATTTGAAACGGAAAGAGGGAGTTCCCTTAGCACTTAGTTTTACAATTACTGGTTCAGCAAAATCATTGGCGATAGTTACCGGAATTGGTCCTTCATCACTTGGAATCACCACAGAGTTTCCAGCCAAAATTCTTACTTTGTCTCTACTTTCTTGCAAAGTTTGGTTGATGCCGTTAATAAAATCTCGGGCTTGGCTGGGAGCACTTTGCCAATATTGTGAACCTGAGCGAAGTATTGCGGTTGCAAAATCTCCACTAACCACACCTGGTTGTTCAAATAGACCTGTTAATTGAGCTAAAAGTGATTGTGCTTTTTTAATTCTGGACATCTGGTCACTACTTAATTCGGTATTACGTGCAGTAAAACTGGTTAAAAAATTGTCACGTTGCACAGTTGATACATCTTTATTAAGCAACTGCCAAGCTTCAGTTGTTTTTACCCAAGGGGCCCCGGTAACAGAACTTGCAAAAACTGATGCCCCTTCACTGGTTGGTTCCCAGTAAGCAGGGGGCGAAACTACAATATTTCTTTCCACATTAGGTAATTGCAAAGCTATTAATAAAGTATCTGCGTAAAGCCGTTGTCTCTGTAAACTAGTTTGAGCAGCATTCTCAACCAAAATATTGGCAGCATTTGAAAGCAGTGAATCAGTTAAGAAAACTTTTACTCGACCGTTTGGTGTCACAACTGTGGTGGTACCAGAAGGGGTAAAAGTTGTTCCAACCACAGCAGGTAAAGCAGCATCAGGTAATACCACCGCATTAGTTCCTAATGAATTTGCTAAGCCAATGACAGTTTCAGAAACAGGATATTTATCTTGAAACAGAAATGTTCCACCAGTAGTGAACCCAAGTTTTTGTTCGGTTGTTGGTCTAGCGATTGTTACTGATTGTTCAAAAGCACTCTTAGCTTTGTTTGTTTGCATTGCAGCTAAATCGGCATTTGCGTAGGTCATGGACCAACGTTCTTTTGCCGCGACAGATGTTCTTAGTTCATTGAACCAGGTAGAAATTTCATTGACATAAAGTCCATTAACTTTTTCTTTAGTACTCACCACAAAATAGCCTTGGGATGCTTTGGCAGCTAAATCTAGTAAATCTGGATCGAGTAACCAAACAACATTATTAAGTCTGCCCGCATTTAAAATATTTCTTAATCTTCCCGTTGCTGTTGTTGATTTAGGAATAGTTTCATCTAATAAAAATCCTTCACCACTTCTTAACGGCGGAGCTGTGACAGGCCAAAGTAAAGTTATCCCTAAAGGTGTTACCAAATTTCGGTCAGGTAGATATGGCACAACAGTGAAAGCTGAACCTAAGGTTTCAGCATCAGTTATTAGTTGGAATCCAACTAAGTAAGCGCCAGCACCCCTACTTAAAAGTTGAGCGGCATTAATACCTATTGAAAACGGTTCTGTTGCTCCAGGTTTTAAATCAGGAACTTTATAAATTTGACCCCGCGGGATTAACTCTGCTGGAGCATCAGCACCTAGTGCAGTGTTTAAAGCACTTCTACTAACTATGGGATCAGAGAGTAAGAGCTGGAGAGACAAATTAGTTAAATTTGCACTGGTTTTATTTCGGTAGGTACCTTGAAATAAAACTGTGTCACTGCCCACCGGGGCATAAGGAGTCACAAGATCAAGTGAAACTTCTACGGAATCGGCAGCAGCCAAACTTGGAACAGCCAGTGCTGAAACGATTAAAGGGGCAATAAATATCGCTATTAATCGCTGCCTTATTTGTTTCACATCTTGAAGAATAGGTGACGCGCCCAAAACTTTGAGGCATCCCTTCAGGAATAACGCGTGGTTCTAGGCTCTCATGAGTGAGCACTAGTGAAAATAAATCCACAGCCTCAAATCGCATCTTGAGTGCATTAGGTGAAGGCTCCCTGTTGTTAAAAGAGCTTGGTGAATTGTTTACTAAAAACGGATATGAAATTTCTCTGGTCGGTGGACCGGTGAGAGATGCAGTTTTAGGAAAACAAGTTAAAGATCTTGATTTAACCACAAATGCAAAGCCTGCTGAAATTCAAAAATGTTTAAAAGGTTGGGCTGATTCAATTTGGGATGTAGGAATCAAATTTGGCACAGTAGGTGCCAAATTAAAAGATTACGTTTTTGAAATCACAACTTATCGCACAGAACAATATGAAGACACTTCCAGAAAACCAAGTGTGGAATTTGGGAAAACTTTGGAGGAAGATTTAGCTCGCAGAGATTTCACCATAAACGCTATGGCTTTACGATTACCTAACTTTGAACTAGTTGATATCTATAACGGTTTAACGGATTTAAATAACAAAATTCTTAGAACACCACTTGATGCCCAAATTTCTTTTTCAGAAGATCCTTTAAGAATGTTACGTGCCGCAAGATTCATGTCCAAACTTGATTTGAAACCCCAAGCAGACCTTGTTGAAGCAATGAAATCTTTAGCGGAACGACTAAAAATTGTTTCCATGGAAAGAATAAATGACGAATTTAATAAATTACTTTTAACCGATAAACCGCGACCAGGAATTGAACTATTGGTTGAAACTGGGGTGGCAGAACAGTTCTTACCAGAGTTACCCGCTTTGAAATTAGAAATAGATGAGCATCATCATCACAAAGATGTCTATCAACATAGTTTAACTGTGTTAGATCAAGTTATAGATTTGGAAAATAAACATGAACCACAAATTCAACCAGATCTAATTTTAAGATTAGCTGCACTATTACATGACATCGGAAAACCAAAGACCAGAAAATTTGAAGGTGATGCCAGAGTTTCTTTTCACCACCACGAAGTAGTGGGAGCTCGTTTAGCTAAAAAAAGATTAGAAAAACTTAGGTATTCAAATGAAATAATTGAACAAGTTTGTTTACTAATTGAATTACATTTAAGATTCCACGGCTACGGTGATGGGAAGTGGACTGACTCCGCAGTTAGAAGATATGTGAGGGACGCGGATGATGAATTAATTCGTTTACACAAACTAACCAGAGCTGACTGCACCACCAGAAATGAAGCAAAAGCTGAAAAACTTAGAAACGCCTATAACGATCTTGAAGAAAGAATTGTGGAATTATCAAAAGCAGAAGAACTAAACAGTATGCGCCCCGAATTAGATGGTGCAGAAATTATGAAGATCCTGGATATTAAACCAGGACCAGTTGTGGGCCAGGCTTACCAATTCTTGCTTGATTTAAGACTTGATAAAGGTGTGTTAGGAATTGAGAAAGCTACTCAGGAATTAAAAACTTGGTGGGCAAAAAACTCTTAGTTAGTTTAGGATTATTGGCATGTCTACTGTTACCGAAAACCAAATTGAAGATCCATCGTTTCCACGTGAAGTTGTTAACTATGCGTTGCAAAGAAGATCATCAGTGCAGGCTTGGAAAAGTGGTCGAGTTTTAAAAACAGATTTATGTGACGCTGATCCTTATTTAAAAAAAGCAGCTCTTTTCCACGGAGTGAACACAAAGAGAATTTGCCCGGTGTGTGAAATAGTTAATTTGATTGAAATCTCATATGTGTTTGGAAAAGAACTAGGACCATTTTCAGGAAGAATTAAATCTCCACACGATTTATTAAGAATGAGTAAAGAACATGGTCAAATAAAGGTTTTTGTCGTAGAAGTGTGTCAAGGTTGTAGTTGGAATCATCTTTATAGTTCTTATCTTTTAGGCGACGGTAAAACTAGACGCCCGCTTAAGAAACCGGCAGATTGGTTGGATTAATTAAGTGGTAACACGAGTCAGTCCCCCACCTCGACCGCCACGAAGAAGACCTAAAAGAAAAACTAACGTCAAGTGGCGTCTATTTGGCAGCCTCGTCACCTTTGGTTTACTGGGCACACTTTTTGGTGGCGCACTTTTAGCATTTGCTGTTTCGGTGACACAAATACCAACTCCTAAAGAAGTGGCACGCGCACAAACCACAATTGTGATGTGGGCAGATGGCGAAAAAGAAATTGGTCGATTCGGTGAATACAACAGAACAGACGTTGATTTAAAACAAATTCCACTTCATGTACAAAATGCAGTTCTGGCAGCAGAAGACAGAAGTTTTTATGCTCATAACGGTTTTTCAATTCCAGGTTTCACTAGAGCTTTGTTTACAAATATTTTCACTGGCAGTAGAGCAGGTGGCTCTACGATTACTCAACAGTATGCAAAATTAGCTTTTTTAACTCAAGAAAAAAGTATTATCAGAAAAGC
>CAMATO010000051.1 GCA_945861165.1 Bifidobacterium breve
CTTATAGACAAAAATGGCTTAGTGGCAGCAAGACAATTAGGGCCTATTGATAGAGCTTTAATTCAAGGATTTATTTCTAGTTTGGTGGATGAATGAACGCAGTAAGCCAAGGTTCCTTATTAATAGCTATCTTGTTATCTTTTAGTGCAGGAATCATTTCTTTCTTATCTCCCTGTGTTTTGCCACTTGTACCCGGTTACCTTTCTTTTATAACCGGATTTGGTTTGGAAGCTAATACAACAGTTAGGAAATCTAAAGCACTCTTGGCAACTCTATTGTTTATTTCAGGTTTTACCTTCGTGTTTGTTTGCATTGGGATGTTCTTTGGTGGCATTGGCGGATGGTTTTTGTCAAATGGAAGAATCATTGAAAGAATCATGGGAATTTTTGTGATCCTTTTAGGTTTAAGTTATTTAGGTGTTTGGAATTTATTTAACCGAGAATTTAGATTTCATACACCGGTTAAACAGGGGATAGCTGGTGCACCATTTATGGGAGCATTGTTTGCAATTGGTTGGACACCTTGCATCGGTCCAACATTGGCAGCTGTGCAATCACTGGCTTTTAACCAAGCCACGGTGGGCAGAGGTGCACTTCTCTCTGCTGTTTACGGATTCGGATTAGGTTTACCTTTTTTGATAATTACTTTCGCCTTAGAAAAAGCGCTAGTTTCGGTTAGATGGTTACGCCAACACCAATTGAAGTTCTTACGAATTGGCGGAGTATTTCTTATTGTGATTGGATTGTTGTTAACAACCGGAATGTGGTCTGAGCTAACTGTGCAAATGAGAGTTCTTGTTTCAGGATTTACTCCACTGCTATGAAAAAACAAATATCAGCCAAGCAGAGAACTGAAACCCCACTTCCGCCCCTGGATTTTGCAGGATTCTTGCGTTGGACTTGGCGTCAATTAACAAGTATGAACACTGCCTTGTTGCTTTTGCTTTTAGTGGCCCTGGCAGCAATTCCTGGTTCTTTGCTACCGCAAAGAACAGCTTCAATTCTTAAAGTCAACAATTGGAAAAACGAAAACCCTTCACTTGCCCAAATTTTTGACAATTTGAGTTTATTTGATGTTTATGGTTCCTTTTGGTTTTCAGCAATCTACATTTTATTAATGATTTCGTTAATAGGTTGTGTTATTCCTAGACTTAAAGTTTATTGGCAATCTTTTAATGAACAGCCACCAAGTCCACCAATCAAAATCGAAAGATTTGAAGGATATCTAAAAATTCAATTGACTAATACAAGTTTGAATAAAATCGAAGCCGAGTTAAAGAATTCAGGTTGGAGAATTAACCGAGAGGGCAACGGGTTAACTGCCGAAAAAGGATACGCCAGAGAAGCTGGAAACTTGGTGTTTCATACCAGCATGATCTTATTAACTATTGCCTTAGCTTTGGGTGCCTTGTTTAGTTATCGAGGAACTGTAATTGTTAAAGAGGGAAATGGTTTCGCTAACACCTTGACCCAATATGACGATTTTAGGGCCGGAAAACTATTCAACATAGAAAATATGCCCAATTTCTTTTTTACTTTAAACGATTTTGTTGTGGAGTTTGAACGAAGCATTAATCAAACAGGATCACCTAGAAAATTTGAAGCCGATATCACACTAAACGGTAAAGACGATTTGATGGTTTTGGTTAACAAACCTTTTAACGTTGCAGGCACCAAAATCTATTTAACCGGTCACGGTTACGCCCCGCGAGTAGAAATATTAAATCAGAAACAGGAAATTGTTTATTCAGATTCAATTACTTTCTTGCCTCAAGACGGAAACTTTACTTCCACAGGAGTTATCAAAATTCCTGACGAAAAACCTCAATTGGGAATAAAAGCCAGCTTTTTACCTACCGCAAACATTGATCCTATGAACGGTCCTATTTCAACTTTTCCGGCATTAGACAATCCTCAATTATTTATGACACTTTGGCAAGGAGATCTTGGAGTTAACGATGGAATCGCACAAAGTATTTACCGTCTTGATACCACCAAAATGACTGAGCTAGGTATAGAAGAATTAAAGCCAGGTGAAACTTGGAAAACTGAGCAGGGTATGGAAATAAAATTTTTAGGAGTTGAACAGTTTGCGTCTTTCCAAGTCGCTTATGAACCGGGAAGATACTTAGCTCTGATTGGAGCAAGTCTTGCCATGTTGGGCATGTTTTTTGGATTAGGCATTCAGCGACGAAAAATTTGGGTGCTGATGCCGAAAGTTCAAAATGGCCCTAATGTTATAGAGATAGCTGGATTGGCAAAAAGTGATAGCCATGACATCAATAAAGATATAGACAAAGTATTGCAGCAACTTGGCATCATCAAAATTGAAAAGAAAGGAAATAGATCAATTTGAGTACAAACTCATTAAGTAATTTATTGGTTTATTTTGCTATCTTCTTGTCAGCTCTTAATCTAATACTTTTTTCAATAACACTGGGTCAGTCAAAAAAACAATCAAGAGTTTCGAATATTGCCATGGTTCTCACTTGGCTTATCGGAACATTTCTAGCCGCAGCATTAATTTTAAGAGCCGTTGCAGCACAGCGTGCTCCTATGGGAAACATGTATGAATTTGCAGTGGCCTCAGCAACTGCAATTATTTTTGCTTTCCTGTTTATTTCGATAAAGAAGGATATTTCCTGGTTAGGTATTTTTATAATTGTGCCGGTAATTATACTTTTAGGATTAGCGGTCATCGTGCTTTACACTGAGAGTGGCCCGCTAGTTCCAGCACTGAAATCAAGTTGGTTACTTATTCACGTCTCTTCGGCCATAATTTCTTATGGGGCTTTTTCTATTAATTTTGCGTTATCTATTTTGTATCTCTTAAGAGTTAAGGGAAAATTAAAATCTTTACCTAGTCCAAATCGAATTGATGAATTTTCATACAAGGTTGTACTTTTTGCTTTCCCCATTTGGACATTCGCAGTTATCTCAGGTGCGATTTGGGCAGAAAGTGCTTGGGGAAGATATTGGGGATGGGATCCAAAAGAAACTTGGGCTTTCATTACCTGGATTATTTATGCTGCATATTTACATTCCAGAGTTACCGTTGGGTGGAAAGGTACCAAATCTGCTTGGGTAAGTATTTTTGGATACGCTGCCATTGTTTTCAATTTCTTTGTAATAAATATTTGGGTTACAGGTTTACATAGCTATGCGGGCGTTTAGTTAATGAAAAATGTTTTCATTTATACATTTTTAAGAATTCTTATTTTGGCTGCATTTTTGGGTGCTGGGTACTTAATTGGTTTACGAGGAATCATCTTACTTTTGATGGGTTTCTTAGCTTCTGGAATTGTCAGCCTTTTTGTCCTGTCTAAAACAAGAGATCAGTTATCAAGTTCCATTTTTTCAGCATCCCAAAGAGTTAACAAGAAAATTGCTTCAGCAGCTGAAAAAGAAGATAAACTGATTGATGAAAATTAATTAGTCTCTAGAACTAACGAAATTGAAATAAGAATAGCCCAAATTAATTCTGTTTGACTTGTCTTAACTAAAACTAAAATCAAATCTTTTCCTGTAGTTTTATTTAATATAGTTCGAATACATGTACCTGCAATTATTAATGCTAATAATTGAACCTGAATAATGGCCCCAACTTTTTGAGTGGGATTAAATTTTCCATAAACAAATAAGGCAGGAACCAAAATAAAAGGCAAGATCATCATAAGCACATATAAGTATCTTGTTTTCTGGTCCCCTAATTTAACTGCCAAAGTATTTTTGTTGTTTAGTTGATCCTTTTCCCTGTCTCTTAAATTATTTACTACTAATATTGCTGAGGCAAAAAGTCCTATTGAGATCGCATAAATTAAGAAATACGGTTTAAAGAAAAGAGTTTGAGCATAAACTGTTCCAAGCACGGCCACTAAACCGAAATAAATAAAAACGGAAATTTCCCCTAGTCCTGCATAGCCATAAGGTCTTGATCCACCGGTGTAACTCCAGGCAGCCACAATGGCACTAAGTCCTAAAAGTAAAAACCACCATTGTTTTGAGTAAATAGTTATCATCAACCCAGCAACTGCGGAAATAAAGAAAAAGAGCAGTGCGGCATTTTTTACTGATTTTGCTGAAGCCAATTTTTGCCCAACTAAACGTACCGGACCAATTCGCTGATCATCTGTTCCCCTGATCCCATCTGAATAGTCATTGGCGTAATTAACTCCGATTTGAATAGCAACACTTACAACTAAAGCTAAAATTGAAATAAGCAAATTTAAAGATTTTTCATAAAAAGCTATTGAACTTCCCACTAAAACTGGAGCAATTGCTGCGCCTAATGTTTTTGGTCTAGCGCCTTGAAACCAGATATTTAAATTCATCACCTGAGAGAATCTACATCAATTTTGCCGTTTGGAAGCAAAGGCAGTTCATGAGCAAATTTTATTACCCGAGGCTTTGCGGGACTTCCTAATTCTTTTTCAATCGCATCTTGTAGTGCAAGTAACTCTGCATTACCTACAATTACAGCGGCCACAATTGTTCCCCAAATTTTATCCGGCATAGCAAAAACCACCGCGTCCTCAACACCGGGTTGATCCCTTAACACATTTTCTATTGCATGAACTGAAACATTCACCCCGCCTGAAATAACAATGTCATCACTTCTACCAATTACTTTTAGTGTTGCGTTTTCATAAGTACCAATATCTTGAGTCATTATCCAATTATTATTAAAGGTAATTTCATTTAATTGCTTAATACCTTCGCTATTCCCGTGATAACAAGTGGCATTGCTGGGACTATTAATTGAAATTCTTCCCGCACCACCATTGGCCGGATTTTCAATTCTGATGCTTACATCGTCGAGTGCTTTTCCATCCCAAACCACACCTCCGCAAGTCTCAGTCATTCCGTAGGTTCGAATTAAGTTAACTCCATCATCTTTCAAATTTTTATAAACTTCTGGAGATATTTGACCACCACCAACCAAGATTGCATCAAATTTCTTAAGCAAATTTATGTGATCTTGCGCAATTAACGCAGACAGTTGTGCTGCCACTAGGGAGGTTCGTACTCTGCCGTTTTGAGCAATAAATGCTTGGGCAATACCTGCAAATATCTCAGGTGAAAATTTGCCATTCTCATCTAAGCCGTATTCCCATTTTTGATCTTGTGTGATTGCGCGGGCAATCACCATCGCCCCACCAATGAATGCTGGATTAATTGCCAGTAACCAAGAGGCTGGATTTTCAAACTTGGCGTTTACTAATTTTGTGGCAGATAATAAAGCCGCGGCAGAAATTTCTACAGCTTTGGGATTTCCTGTTGAACCACTAGTGCAGACAAGTAAACCTGATTCGATAACGCAGGGAATTGAAACATTAATTGCAGTTTCGTATTTGTTACCTAAACTTTCACCTTTGGTTGCCGGAACCAGTGCACTGACAACTTTTTCATTAATACATTTAGAAATTGCCTCGGAAACTGCGTCAGCAGCCTTCCGGCCTGGAGGCAGTAAAACTCGGTTTGCAAAGATTGGAGGCATCAGTACACCAGCGTAGAGAGTGAATGTTTTTAAGTGAATAACGAACCAGCAAAATCCTCAATCACATCTGTGTTGAATTGGGAACCCCAAGGACAATGGCGCGATATCGAATATCACGTAGCTGAGGGCATTGCCAAAATCACAATTAATCGTCCAGAGAAAAGAAACGCATTCAGGCCACAAACTGTTACTGAACTAATTAAGGCTTTTGATTTAGCAAGAGATGACAATGAAGTCGGAGTGATAATTCTTACGGGAAAAGGTGATCTTGCTTTTTGTTCTGGCGGCGATCAAAGCATTCGCGGTGATGACGGATACATGGGAGACGACGAAGTTGCACAAAAAGGCATTGGTCGACTAAACGTTTTAGATTTACAAGTTCAAATCAGAAGATTACCTAAACCAGTTATCGCCATGATTGCAGGTTATGCAATTGGTGGAGGACATGTTTTACATGTTGTATGTGATCTATCGATTGCCGCTGACAATGCAAAATTTGGGCAAACAGGTCCAAGAGTTGGTTCTTTTGATGGCGGTTATGGTTCAAGTTTGTTATCTAGACAAATTGGATTAAAGAGAGCAAAAGAAGTTTGGTTTATGGCAAGACAATACGACGCAAAAACAGCATTGGAATGGGGATTAGTTAACTCCGTTGTTCCTTTAGTTGATTTGGAAAAAGAAACAGTTAAGTGGGCTAAAGAGATGTTGCAACATTCTCCAATGTCACTTCGTTTACTTAAAGCATCCTTTAATGCTGCAGATGATGGATTAGCAGGAGTACAACAATTAGCAGGTGATGCAACTTTGCTTTATTACATGAGCGAAGAAGCCCAAGAGGGTAGAGATGCATACAAAGAAAAAAGAAGTCCTAACTTCGGTAAATTTCCAAAACGTCCTTGATCGAAAAGTCTGTGGAAATATTTACCAAAGAAATTGCATTAGCTAATTTAAAAACTTTCAGAGTTGAATTAACTGATCCCATGCGGGGAGTTAGTTTTCGCGAAGGTGTTTTAATTAAAGGTGAATTTGGTTGGTCGGAGTTTGCCCCATTTGCTCACCATTCAATAGAACATGCCACCCGATGGTTACAAGCAGCTTTAGAAATGGCTTGGACAGAATTACCTAAACCCCAAAGTATGCAAGTTGCTGTAAATGCAATTTCGACGAGTCCAGATCCACTCAAGGCATTGGCAATATTGGATGACACGGGCTGTAAAACTTTAAAAATAAAATTATCTGGAACAAGTATTGAAAGTGATCTCGAATTTTTACGAGGAATAGTTGAGGCAAGAAAAGACATAACTTTCAGAATTGATTTTAATGGCAGTCTGCAACTAGAAACAGCACTAAGTTATTGCAGTGAGTTATCCGAATTCAATGTTGAATATGTGGAACAACCCTGTGCAAACTTAAATGAAATTAGGGACCTAAAAGAACAAACAGAAATGAAAATAGCAATTGATGAAAACCTTAGAATCAATGCTGACTCCACAAATCCAGCCCATATTAAAGCCATTACAGCTCTTGCCGATTATGTAGTAATAAAACCAATTCCAGTTGGTGGGATAAAAAGATTTCTCAGCATTGCCGAGCAGGTATTTACTGAAGG
>CAMATO010000052.1 GCA_945861165.1 Bifidobacterium breve
TGGGACCACTTCCACTGCGTGCATATTCACTTTTCATTATTGTTGGAATTTTTCTAGCCATTTGGTTAGGAAATAAAAGGTGGATAGCTCGTGGCGGTAAAACAGGCGAGATAAGTGATGTTGCAATATTTGCTGTTCCCTTTGGAATAATCGGTGGACGTATTTATCATGTTGCTACTGATTGGGAAAAATACTTTGGACCAAATCAGAATTGGGTTGATGCGTTAAAAATATGGAATGGTGGATTAGGAATATATGGTGCAATCTTTTTCGGAGGAATTGGGGCATGGATCGGTTGTAAATATTACAAAATTTATTTGCCATCATTTGCCGATGCCATCGCTCCGGGGATAATTTTTGCGCAAGCAATTGGCAGACTAGGTAATTATTTTAATCAAGAGTTGTTTGGCAGACCCACCAATGTTGCCTGGGCATTAGAAATAGCGGAGAAAAATAGACCCACAGGTTTTGAGTCCTTTGCTACTTTTCATCCCACCTTTTTATACGAGATGCTTTGGAATGTAATGGTGGGATTCTTGCTGATTTATTTAGATCGCAAGTTCAAATATGGGCATGCCAGGCTTTTTGCTTTATATGTTGTCTTCTATAGTCTGGGCAGATCTTTCATTGAAAGCCTGAGAATTGATGAATCACGAATAGTTCTAGGTTTGAGATTCAACGTAATTGTGAGTTTGACAGTTATAGTGTGTGGTCTGGCCTACTTTATTATTAGTAATAAAACCAAGCCTGGGATTGACACCAAAATTTATAGGAGTGCTCAAAAGTGAAACAAGGTCAGAAAATGATGGACGGGGAAACAATACATAGAAATATTAATGGTGGATGGATGCGTCCTGCAGTTTTTGGTGCCATGGACGGGCTTGTTTCTAATTTTGCATTAATGGTTGGTGTTGCGGGTGGATCTCAAGCAGTCGGTATAGAAAATACAACGGCAATTGTGTTAGCTGGTTTTGCAGGACTATTAGCTGGTGCTTTTTCAATGGCTGCTGGTGAATACACCTCAGTAGCAAGTCAAGCCGAATTGGCAATGGCTGAAATAGAAATTGAAAAAAATGAATTAAGACAAAATCCTGATGCAGAAATAAAAGAGTTAGCTGAAGTGTGGATAAAGCGTGGAGTTTCTGAAACTGTGGCCATGCAATTTTCTAAAGAATTAAGTAACAATTTTGAGGCGTTTGCTGATGCTCACACCTCAGAAGAGTTTGGGGTAACGGCAGGTGATTTGCCTTCCGCAAAAATGGCAGCAATCTCTTCATTCATCGCTTTTGCTGCTGGTGCAACTGTTCCTTTGGTTCCATATCTATTGGGATCTACCAAAATTGTTTATTCCATGATCATTTCTTTAATCGGACTTTTTGGTGCGGGGGCAATGGTTTCATTGGTGACCACCAGAACTTGGTGGTATTCGGGAACTCGCCAACTACTCATCGGTAGTGGGGCAGCAGCTATAACCTGGTTTCTGGGCACCACAATCGGAGCAGCGCTTTAATACTTGGTGAGGTAAGATTTAGTAAGTAAGAGCAAGCATTGGGCCATCGTCGTCCCGCCAAGAAAATAATCTGGCCAGGGACAATTTTTGAAAATGTTAAGCAACAACAATCAAGGTCTGTATAATTCATCGTTTGAACATGATGCATGCGGTGTTGCCTTAGTTGCTACTTTAAATAAAACACCTACGTACAAAATTGTTGCCTCAGGTTTAGAAGCCTTAAGAAATTTAGAGCACCGTGGAGCATCTGGAAGCGAACCTGACTCTGGTGACGGGGCAGGAATACTAATTCAAATCCCGGATGATTTTTATCGCCAAGTGGTTGATTTTGATTTGCCTCCGCAAGGTTTCTATGGTGTGGGAATTGTTTTCCTACCAAAAGACGAAACCGAATATAAGCAAGCCAAAGAAAAGATTAATTCCGTTGCGAAGTTAGAAGAAATATCTATTTTGGGTTGGAGGGTTGTTCCCACAAATCCAACTGAAATTGGTCAAACTGCGCAAGGTGTTATGCCAAGATTTGAAATGATTTTTATCCAACCCAAAAATAAAAAACTAAATGATATTGATTTAGATCGGGCAATTTATCCTTTCAGAAAAATTGTTGAGAATAGTTCCCAAGCATATTTTGCTTCACTCTCTGCACGAAGTGTTGTTTACAAAGGAATGTTGACCACGGGTCAATTAGAACCATTTTATCCAGATTTATCAGACACAAGAGTGGTCTCAAAAATTGCTTTAGTTCATTCACGTTTTAGTACAAATACATTTCCATCTTGGCCTTTGGCGCATCCCTACAGATTGATTGCACATAATGGTGAAATCAATACGGTAAAGGGAAACAGAAATTGGATGCACGCTAGAGAAAACTTAATTAAAACTGATTTGATCCCAGGTGATTTAGCAAGAGTGTTTCCAATTTGCTCTAATGAAGCAAGTGACTCTGCATCATTTGATGAAGTGCTAGAACTAATTCATTTAGGTGGTAGATCATTGCCGCATTCAATATTGATGATGATTCCTGAAGCTTGGGAAAATAATCCCAGCATGGATCCAGCGCGCAGAGCATTTTATGAATTTCATGCTTCGTTTATGGAACCTTGGGATGGTCCAGCTTGTGTGACATTTACCGACGGACATTTAATTGGTGCAGTACTTGATAGAAACGGATTACGTCCTGGAAGATTTTGGGTAACCAATGATGGGCTGGTGGTTTTAGCAAGTGAATCAGGGGTGTTGCCACTTGATCCAGCAACAATAATTAGAAAAGGACGATTACAACCAGGAAAAATGTTTTTGGTTGATACCGATAACGGGCGATTAATTGAAGATGAAGAAATCAAGAACAGTCTTGCTAGCGAACATCCTTATCA
This sequence comes from Bifidobacterium breve, assembly GCA_945861165.1. GTDB lineage: Bacteria > Actinomycetota > Actinomycetes > S36-B12 > UBA5976 > ATZT02. Next base: position 2,884 of record CAMATO010000052.1, read on the forward strand.
GGATTGGTTGCACGCTGGGTTAGTCCACTTAGAAGAATTACCTGATCGAGAACATATTGTTCACACGCATTCATCTGTACTTAGAAGACAACAAACCTTTGGCTACACAGATGAAGAACTAAAGATTTTGTTAACTCCCATGGCTAAAAATGCCAGTGAACCTTTAGGTTCGATGGGAACAGATACACCTATTGCAGTCTTAAGTAGTCGCCCTCGATTAATTTTTGACTACTTCACTCAATTGTTTGCGCAAGTTACCAATCCGCCACTTGATGCCATAAGAGAAGAAATTGTCACTTCACTTTCTTCATCGGTTGGGGAAGAAGGCAACTTATTGATTCCCACACCTGCTCATGCCAGGCAAGTGGTTCTGCCTTTCCCTGTGATTGATAACGACGAGTTAGCAAAATTGATTCACATAAACCGAGATGGCGATCAACCAGGATTTGCCGCTCAAAAGTTTTCGGGTTTATACAAAGTAGCTCAAGGAGCCATAGGTTTAGAAAATCGTATAGAAGAAATATTTGTTGAAGTAAATGAGGCCATTAAAAACGGTAAACATTTACTAGTTTTAAGTGACCGTGACAGTGATGCCGATAATGCACCTATCCCGTCTTTGTTATTAGTAGCAGCTGTTCACCATCATTTGATTCGTACCAAACAAAGAATGCAAATAGGTTTGATAGTTGAAGCAGGTGATGTGAGAGAAGTTCATCATGTAGCACTTTTAATTGGTTATGGTGCAGCCGCAGTCAATCCTTATTTGGCAATGGAAACTGTTGAAGACATGGTTCGACAAAAAAGAATGGGTGATATTTCACCTGAAAAAGCGGTAAGAAATTTGGTCAAAGCTTTAGGTAAAGGTGTATTAAAAGTTATGAGCAAGATGGGTGTTTCAACAGTTGCTTCTTATCGTGGTGCTCAAATATTTGAAGCAATAGGTATTTCAAACGAAGTTATAGATAAATACTTTACTGGAACGGTATCTAGACTCGGCGGAGTTGGTTTAGAGGTAATTGCAAAAGAAGTATCTAAGCGACACGATGTGGCATACCCATTTAGTGGAATATCTCCTGCACACAGACAACTTGCAATCGGTGGGGAATACCAATGGCGCAGAGAAGGCGAACCACATTTATTTGATCCCGAAACCGTTTTCAAATTACAACATTCCACCCGCACAGGCCAAATGGATGTTTTCAGAGATTACACAGAAAAAGTTAATGAACAATCAAAAAGATTAATGACTATTAGAGGACTATTTGAATTTAAGAGCGAGCGTAAATCTATCCCTATTGAAGAAGTGGAACCAATAGAGAAAATCCTTAGAAGATTTAGTACAGGAGCTATGTCTTATGGATCAATTTCAGGTGAAGCTCATGAAACATTAGCTATAGCTATGAATCGTTTGGGTGCTAAATCAAACACCGGTGAAGGCGGCGAAGATCCAGAACGTTACCAAAAAATGGCAAACGGTGATTCCAAACGTTCCTCGATCAAACAAGTAGCTAGCGGCAGATTTGGTGTAACTAGCGAATACTTAGTTAATGCCGATGATATTCAAATAAAAATGGCACAAGGCGCTAAACCTGGAGAAGGTGGACAACTACCGGGAAATAAGGTTTATCCCTGGATTGCGAAAACACGACACTCAACACCTGGTGTGGGATTAATTTCACCCCCACCACATCACGATATTTATTCCATCGAGGATTTAGCGCAATTAATTCACGATTTAAAAAACGCAAACGATAAAGCCAGAATCCATGTGAAACTTGTTGCCGAAGTTGGGGTGGGAACGGTGGCTGCAGGAGTCGCGAAAGCTCATGCTGATGTGGTGCTAATTTCTGGTCATGATGGTGGAACAGGTGCAAGTCCTTTAACTTCCTTGAAGCACGCAGGTGGTCCTTGGGAAATTGGTTTAGCAGAAGCTCAACAAACTTTAGTATTAAATGGTTTACGTGATCGCATTGTTGTTCAAACAGATGGACAATTAAAAACTGGTAGAGATGTAATAGTTGCCGCACTTCTTGGTGCAGAAGAATTTGGATTTGCTACCGCACCGTTAGTTGTGATGGGTTGTGTGATGATGAGGGTTTGTCATTTAGACACTTGCCCTGTTGGTGTTGCGACACAAAACCCAGTACTAAGGGAGAAATTTACTGGTGAACCAGAATTCGTAGAAAACTTTTTCAGATTTATTGCTACTGAAGTTCGTGAGTACTTGGCTGAATTTGGTTTTAGAACATTGGATGAAGCAATCGGTCATTCCGAAGTTCTTAATACCAAAAAAGTAATTGAGCATTGGAAAGCTGCAGGGTTAGACTTATCACCGATTTTGCATAGAGTCACAGCAACTAAAGACGCAGCCTTGCATCAAACCACGATGCAAGATCATGGTTTAGCTAAAGCTTTAGATAATGAACTTATTGAAATTAGTAAGCCAGCGTTAGAAAAAGGTGAACTAGTCAGAGCTCAAATTGCCATTAGAAACGTGAATCGAACTGTAGGCACCATGTTGGGCAGTCACATAACAAGAAAATATGGTGGAACAGGATTACCAGAGGGAACCATCGAATTAACTTTCAACGGTACCGCTGGACAATCTTTTGGGGCATTTATTCCTAAAGGTCTGACATTAAGACTTGAGGGTGATACTAATGATTATTTGGGAAAAGGCTTATCTGGTGGAAAAATAATAGTGCGACCAGATCGCAATTCTACATTTGATTCAGGTGCAAACGTAATAGCCGGAAACGTCGCTGCATATGGAGCAACTTCGGGAACATTGTTTGTTAGAGGTTTAGTAGGTGAAAGATTTTGTGTAAGAAATTCTGGTGCTATTGCCGTAGTTGAAGGTGTGGGGGATCATGGCTGCGAATACATGACTGGTGGTCGAGTAATAGTGCTTGGACAAACAGGTAGAAACTTTGCTGCTGGCATGAGTGGTGGAATTGCCTATGTCGTTGATCTGAATGTTGAAAACATTAATCCCGAAATGGTGGAACTAGAGGAACTAGATGACAAAGATAAAGAATTTTTATCAAAAACTATCAAAAGTTATGCTGAAGAAACAGATTCATCACTTGCCAAAGAGTTGTTGAATGATCCAAACTTTAAGAAATTCACCAAAGTTATGCCTCGAGAATATAAACGAGTTTTGTTAGCACAAGCCAAAGCTGAAAAAGAAGGCACAGATCCAATGCAAGCAGTAATGGGGGTGTCTGGTGGGTGATCCAAAAGGCTTTATAAACAACAGAAGAGAGACCGCTAAAAGAAGACCAGTTGATTTGCGTTTGATGGATTGGCGTGAAGTTTATGAGCCATTTGAAACCAACAAATTAAAACTGCAAGCAGGTCGATGCATGGATTGTGGTATTCCGTTTTGTCATAACGGCTGTCCACTTGGAAACTTAATACCTGAATGGAACGATCTTGTTTTCAATGAGGACTGGCGAGAAGCATCCGAGCGTTTACACGCCACAAATAACTTTCCAGAATTTACTGGTCGACTTTGTCCAGCACCGTGTGAAACTGCATGTGTTGTTGCTATCAACAAAGAAGCAGTGACCATAAAACAAATTGAAGTCGAGATTGCTGATCGAGCATTCGCGCAAGGTTTCGTAACTCCACAGCCACCGTCAAGACTTAGTGGAAAAACTGTGGCAGTAATTGGTTCAGGTCCTGCAGGACTTGCTGCTGCTCAACAATTAGCCAGAGCAGGTCACACTGTGGCGATTTATGAAAGATCAGACAAACTTGGTGGCTTGCTTCGATATGGAATCCCCGAATTCAAAATGGAAAAAAAACACGTCGACAGAAGACTTGAGCAACTTGCCGCTGAAGGAATTAAATTTAGAAGTGGTGTTGAAATAGGTGTTGACATCGATGCCAACGAATTACGCAAAAGATATGATGCTGTCGTGATTGCAGTCGGGGCAACGGCTTGGCGAGATCTTCCAGTCCCGGGTCGAGAATTTGTTGGCATATATCAAGCAATGGAATATCTACCTTTTGCTAATCGCGTGGCTTTAGGGGAACTAGCAAAGTCTCCGATCGATGTAAAAGATAAAAATGTTGTGATTATTGGGGGAGGCGATACTGGTGCTGATTGTTTAGGTACAGCACATCGTCAAGGTGCCAAGAGCATCACTCAATTAGAAATTTTACCTTTAC
>CAMATO010000053.1 GCA_945861165.1 Bifidobacterium breve
CGATGGATGGTCTTCGGAAATATTTAAGGAGTCGAAATTAAACCACTCAGCCTCAGCTTCAGGTCCTTCCGCAATTTCATAACCCATAGCGATGAATACGTCTGCAATATGTTCAGCAATTGTTGTTAAAGGATGTCTTGCCCCAACCAAAAGCGAAGATGATTTAGCATTGGCCAATACTTGTGTGACATCAACTTTTTCTGCAACCAAAATTGAATCTTCGCGTTCATTTTGCAACTCAATCATGCGATTATCAAGGGCTTCTTTTACAACACTTCTTGCTTGACCAATTCGCTTGCCTGCATCTGATTTAGCTTCTCCCTGCAAAGCACCAATTTCGCGATTAGCTAGAGCTATGGGAGATCTATCACCAGCATGATTTAATTTAATTAATTTTAGTTCGTCCAAATCATTTGCTTTCTCAATTTCACTTAATGCAGTTGAAACTGCCAGATTAATTGATTCAGCGCTAACCAAATTGGAATCTTGTGACATAAGCCGCCAGACTCCTTTTGCGATACTTTTAGGCCGTAAAGAACTTCACAAACCCTGTTTTTATTCTAATTGCCGCTTCGCGTTTTTGCGGTTTCATACAGGCAAAGTGCCGCGGCTGTGGCGACATTTAAAGACTCTGCTCGACCATAAATTGGGATAGAAACTCTTTGGCCAACGGGTGCATCCTGGTCAGAAACTCCCCAAGCCTCATTTCCTAAAACCCAGGCAAGTGGTTTCGTCATATCTATGTCTTGCCAAGTCGTCTTGGATTGACCATCAGTTATAAAAACATTGTGATTGGTATCAACTAAATCCGTAAGTGTCTCTGCAACATCATCAGACTGTCTGACCTTGATATTAAAAATACTGCCGGCGCTAGCTCTCACCACTTTTCCGTTGTGTGGATCAACACATGTGCCAGCAAATATTACTAAGTCTGCTCCTGCCGCATCTGCAACTCGGATGATTGCTCCAGCGTTTCCAGGATCTCTCACATTTGAAAGCACAATCGCAAAGTTTGAATCAATCAAATCTTGTCTTTCTAAATTTGTAGCCACATAATCAGACACTGCAACAATTCCTTGTGGGCTTAAGGTTTCGCTCAATTTTTCAATCGCTAATGCTTCTGTTTCAAATATTGAAATTCTTTCAGAAGCAGCTTTGCTTAAAAGTGCATTATTGGTTCGTGCAAATTCTTTGGTAACAAAAATTGCTTTTGCCATGTGGGATTTAATAACTTCTTCTACAGCATGAGATCCTTCTACTAGGAACTCAGAACGCAATTCTCTATCTCGTTTATTTAATAGTTCTAATGCGTTAGCTACCTTTGTCGACCGAATCGTTAAGGCATTTGATTCGGTCGACGATGAGGTTTCGTTATTAGGACGCTTTGGCAATTGCGGAGCGAGCTACTTCAACTAAGGCTTTGAATGCTGGAACGTCATTGATCGCCATGTCACTTAACATGCGACGATCTACTTCGATTCCGGCAACATTTAAACCTTGGATGAATCTGTTGTAAGTTAATCCATTTTCACGCACAGCTGCGTTGATTCGCGTTATCCAAAGGCGACGGAAGTCACCTTTCTTTTCGCGACGATCGTTAAATGAGTAAACGCGTGAATGAAGAATTTGTTCTTTAGCTTTGCGATACAAACGAGAACGTTGTCCTCTGTACCCCTTGGCTTCTTCCATCACAACGCGACGCTTCTTATGCGCGTTGACCGCTCTTTTTACACGTGCCATGTTATTTCTTCCTTTCTAGTAAAAGTTTTTGTTTTAACGCAAACCCAACATGCGTTTGGCTTTTTTGGTATCACCTGGTGCTAATTGCTCTACTGCAGCTAAGCGTCTTGTTCTCTTGCTTGATTTTGATTCAAGTAAGTGTCTACGACCAGCTCTTTCATGAGTGATCTTTCCTGTACCAGTTTTTTTGAAACGCTTTTTAGCGCCACTATGTGTTTTCATCTTCGGCATTTATTTGTCCCTTGTTCTAAAAGTTATTCGGTATCGGAGGATTTGTCTGCTTTGTCTCGTGCAACTTGTTTTGCTCGAACCGCTTCAGACTTTCTTCTGTTTGGCGCTAAAACCATGACCATATTTCGACCATCTTGTTTGGGTGCAAATTCGACCATGCTTACTTCCGCTAAATCTTCAGCTAAGCGGGAAAGCAATTTGTAACCCATTTCAGGACGAGACTGCTCACGACCACGAAACATAATTGTCACTTTGACTTTGTCGCCACCTATAAGAAATCTTTCAATATGACTCTTTTTGGTTTCGTAGTCGTGACTTTCAATTCTCGGACGAAGTTTCATTTCTTTAACAACCGCATTTACCTGACTGCGTCTGTTTTCGCGGGCCTTAAGTGCCTCTTGATATTTGAACTTTCCGTAGTCCATAATCTTTGCCACTGGGGGCTTAGCTTCTGGTGCTACTTCGACAAGATCTAAATCGTTTTCTTGAGCCATTCGAATTGCATCTTCAATTCGAGTTACTCCGATTTGTTCCCCGTTTGGTCCAACTAAGCGCACTTCTGGTACGCGAATCCGATCATTGATTCGTGGTTCAACGCTGATACTTACTCCTTTTGTTCGCTGTCCCCACAAAAAGAAATACAAAACTCTTTATGTGGCACACGCTAAAGAACCGTGATGCTAGTTTTAACTAAACAATCACTAACTTCTTCTTACCCAAAAGATCTTTTAAGCGATCTAGCAGGTGGGAGATTTCTCCGCTTGTGCATCGCCGGTTGGCGACTGGTTTAGTCAGATTATCAGAGAGAAGGTTTGAGAAATAAGTCAGCACCTCGGGGTACTTTTTCTCGTATAACTGGGTGCTCAGATATCAAATTAGCCAGTTTTATGACCTCATTTGCCAAACTCGCAGGACCATGGATTGTGATGCTCAAATCACATTTTGCTCCTTTTTCAATATCAATCATGCCCACTGCTGGGTTTGCTTGACAGATGCTTGTTATAACTTCCTTTACCTGTTCGTCTTCGTGTGGAAAGTCCCAGCTTCTTTCATTTGCTAGACAATCAAGCATGAAACCATTTACCACAAATCGATGACTTGCTGATAAATCAATAATTAGCCCATCAAGTTTCTGACTGATAGTTTGTTGCGCAAAATCCTTGGCGCTTAATGGCAAAGGTCTAGCTTCCTTATTCCACTTATTTAGTTCACCAATACTTGTAAAAACTGGCATCCCTAATCGACCATCATTTGAAACAAAGTTGACTTGCATCATCTCAACGTGTTCTTCTTTTTTGGCTACTAACCCACCGATTAATCTTGCACTCTTTAGTTTATTGAACACTTCTTTTTCAAAACCTTCATGTTTTGAGATCAATAAATTCAATAATTCAGGATCTGCGTCTCCTGTGTCTTGTTTTACTATCAGAGACGACAAGCCATTATTTCTGTAGCGATGACGCCCTTTGCCCCAACCGCATATAGTTCGTCCATAATTCTGTGCATATCTTTTCTCTTAGTCATGGCTCTTACAGCCACCCAACCTGTTTCATGTAGCGGAGAAATAGTTGGTGACTCAATTCCAGGAGTTATTTTTGTTACTATCTCAACTTTTGATTGTTCGATATCATAATCCACCATTACGTATTCACGAGCAACTAAAACACTAGAAATTCTTCGGATAAAATTCTCAGTTTCAATTGAATCAATAGTTTTTTGTCCTCGCAACAATATCGATTGACTATTGATTATTGGGTCACCAATTATTACTAATCCTGATTGCTTCAGGGTTGTTCCTGTGTCAACGACATCAGCAACAGCATCTGCCACTCCAAGTCTTATGGCGTTTTCTACGGCACCATCCAGAACCACAATTTCGGCTTTAATATTCGATTTATTTAACCAGTCTTGCAAAATATTTGGGTAACTTGTAGCAATTCTAGTTCCTTTTAGTCCCGCGATTCCTTGTGCTGATTTTTCAACACCAACTGCCAGTCGAAAACTTGATTGACCAAAACCTAATTCCATAACAGTTATAGCCTTAGATTTCGAATCGAGTAATAGATCTTTACCAGTTATTCCAAAATCAAGAGTGCCGGCGCCAACATATGTTGCGACATCTCTTGGTCGAAGGAAAAAAAATTCAACGTCATTTTCCGGATCAGAAACAACTAGGTCTCTGGGATGGTGACTTTTTAAATATCCTGCTTCTCTCAATAATTTTTGGGTTGGTTCAGCAAGTTGACCTTTATTGGGTATAGCAATCTTCAACATTGTTTGAACCTATAATTTCTTATAAACATCTTCAAGGCTAACTTTAGCCGCCAGCATTAATAGTTGTGTCTGATACAACAATTGCGATATTTCGTCGGCAGCTCTGGACTTATCTTCGTGCTCGCATGCCATCCAAGCTTCGCTTGCCTCTTCCACAACTTTTTTACCAACTTCGTGAACGCCTTGGTTAATTAATTTCACACTTGCAGAATTCGGGTCATTTGCAGCAACTTTGTCGTTTAATTCTGTCCAAAGTTGTTCGAAAGATTTCACAAAACCTCACCTTGATCACGTACTTAAAGGATAACCCAAAGCATTTTATTAAAGTTTTTAACCCAACTGCTTATGCACATTTAGACTTTGTAGTACGGCTAATGCAGTTTCCTTGCCCTTATTCTCAATTGATCCAGGAAAACCAGCTCTTGCAGTTGCCTGGTCGTGATTATCACAAGTCAATACTCCAAAACCAACAGGTTTGCCAGTGTCTGCTGCTATCTGAGCAAGACCATTAGTGACAGCCATTGACACATATTCAAAATGTGGGGTCTCCCCCTTTAGTACAACACCTAATGCAATCACTGCATCAAACTTTTTAATAAATGCATTTTTAGTTGCTGCAATTAATTCAAAAGAGCCAGACACGCGTATAGAAACTGGTTTTAATCCATGTGCTTTGAGAGTCGTTTCACATTCATTCAACATATTATCTGTCAAATCTTTATTCCAGATCGCAGCGATTATCACTATTTTACTAGATTTTTTTACCTTAGCTAACTTGATTTCAGGAATTCTATCTGTAGTCATTTTTTAGCCTTAAGTGATTCATTTGGGATATCGTGGCCCATCTTATTTTTTTTAGTTGATAAATAATCAACGTTCTTTTCATTTACTTGTGCAACCAAGGCTACACGTTCCACAATCTTTAGTCCGTAACCTTCTAGTCCTGCCCTCTTAGCTGGATTATTAGTTAACAGTTTCATTGTTTTTACACCTAAGTCAACTAAGATTTGGGCACCAGTTCCGTAATCCCTGGCATCTGCGGGAAAACCTAACTCTAGATTAGCTTGGACTGTATCTCTACCTTTATCTTGCAAACCATAGGCGGCAATTTTGTTTAGTAAACCTATGCTTCGACCCTCATGTCCACGAACATACAAAACAATGCCACGTCCATTTTCGGAAATTGTTTTCATGGCGAGTTGTAATTGATCGCCACAATCACATCTCAATGACCCCATAACATCACCAGTTAAACACTCAGAATGAACTCTCACTAAAACATCTTCTCCATCACCGATATCACCTGCAACTAAAGCAATATGAGATATGCCATCGATAATGGACTTGTAGCCAAAAGCCTTGAAGGTACCGAATTTAGTTGGTAATTCACTGGTCGAAACTAACTCAATTTGTTTCTCATGCTTTCTACGGTAAGAAATAATATCTGCAATAGAAATGAATTTCAAATTATTTTCACGAGCAAACCGATAACTAGATTCGTACTTACGAATTGATCCATCATCTTCAACCAGCTCTGCAATAACAGCAATTGGATTAAGCCCAGCCAACTTTGCTAAATCGATACCAGCTTCTGTGTGGCCAGCTCTTCTCAAAACTCCACCTTGAGCTGCTCGCAATGGAAAAATATGGCCTGGTTTTGAAACATCAGTTGATTTCGAATTTCTGTCTGCTAACACTTTGATGGTGCGACAACGATCCTCAGCTGAAATTCCAGTTGTTATCCCAATTGCTGCGTCAACTGAAACACTGAAAGCAGTTGATTTCTTGTCTTCATTTATTGCAGTCATGGGTGGCAAATTCAAACGATCTAAATCCTCTGCCAGCATCGGTACACAGACCACACCTGAAGTATTTTTTATCATAAAATTCATTGATTCAGTTGTGATTAATGTGCCAGCGAGAACTAGATCTCCCTCATTTTCTCTGTCTTCATCGTCTACTACTACTAAAGCTTTTCCGGCTTTAAATTCCTCTATCGCACTTTCTATTGAATCAAATTCGACTTTGTTGTCATCGCTCATTTTGCATCCGTAAGTTTTGCGCAATATATTTACCGACTTGGTCAAATTCAATATTGACTTGGCTACCGACCTGTAAAGCATTGAGTGTTGTTTTACTTAAAGTCACAGGCACTAATGAGACTTCGAGCCAAGGCTGCTTATCCTCAACCTGTAAATCACTGATGGTCAAAGAAACTCCATCTAGACTGATAGATCCTTTACTAACGATTAAATTTTTGAAATCATTGTCAAAACCAATTCTTAATACTGACCAAGAATCTGACTGAGATATCTTTAAAACAATTCCAGTGGTATCAATATGACCTGAACTGGGATGGCCGCCTACTAAGTCTTGAAATGTCGCCGATTTCTCAACGTTGACTAATGACCCGATTTTTATGCTGGCCATTTTTGTTTTTGATAAGGTTTCGTTAATTGCGGTAAACGATAGCGAATCACCGTTTATCTTTTCAATTGTTAAACAAACACCGTCAATGGATACGCTATCTCCGATTTGTGACGAAGCGTTCAAATCTTTGCAATCAATTTCAAGTCTTAATGAATGGTCACCCAAATCTTGCACGTGTATTACGACACCGATGTGTTGAACAATACCTGTAAACATATCTCCAACTTCAAATATCTATCTGAGAGAGACTCTTATTCTTAGATCTCTTCCTACTAATTCAACACTAGTTATGTTGTAAGTGCGATTTAAAACTGGATGTATCATTTCGTCAAATATCGCCCTTCCTTGGCCAATAAGGCTGGGTGCCAGGTAGATCACGA
>CAMATO010000054.1 GCA_945861165.1 Bifidobacterium breve
GCCATTGCCGCGTTTAATGCCGTTTGGCCACCAAGGGTGGGCAAAATTGCATCTGGTTTTTCTTTGATGATTATTCTTTCTAAAATTTCTGTTGAGATTGGTTCAACATATGTTGCATCCGCAAAATCTGGATCTGTCATGATTGTGGCCGGATTACTGTTTAACAGAATTACTCTTATGCCTTCTGCTCTTAAGACTCGACAAGCTTGAGTTCCTGAATAATCAAATTCACATGCTTGTCCAATGACAATTGGACCCGAACCAATTACTAGGACTGAGTTAATATCTTTTCTTTTAGGCATTATTTTTATCCATCAAAGCGGTGAATCGATCAAATAAGTAACCTGCATCGTGTGGACCTGCTGCTGCCTCTGGGTGATACTGCACACTGAAAGCCGGTTTATCTTTTAAGGCCAAACCTTCAACCACGTTGTCATTCAAGCAAATATGACTAACTTCAACTCTGCCAAATTCTGTATCAGTTTCACTACTAATTGGAGCTTTTACCGCAAAACCATGATTGTGCGTAGTTATTTCAACTTTGCCCGTTGTTCTATCCAACACAGGTTGATTGATTCCTCGGTGACCAAAGGTTAATTTATATGTTTCAAAACCAAGTGCTCTTCCAAGTATTTGATTACCAAAACAAATACCAAACAATGTTCTATTCACTTTCAATATCTCTCTTGTCACAGAAATCGCATGAGTAGCTGTTTCTGGATCCCCAGGGCCATTGCTTAGGAAAACCCCGTCAATTCCTGCCGCTAAAACTTCTTCGGCACTTGCTGTAACAGGTAGCACTGTTAATTCGATTCCTCTAGTTGTTAAATTTTGCAATATTGCGTTCTTCATGCCTAGATCAATCGCTGCAACCTGGTAAAGCTTTTTGCCTACTGCTGGGACCACAAATGATTGTTTTGTGGAAACCATGCCACATAAATCTGCACCCTTCATTTGGGGAGAAGACTTAACTTTATTTAAGAAATATTCTTTATCATGATCATGAATGTTCTGAGAAAAAATGCCAGCTCTCATGGCACCTTTATCGCGTAAATGTCTCGTAAGTGCCCTGGTATCTATTCCAGCGATACCAACTATTTTTTGCTGAACCAATTCTTGATCAAGTGTTCTTTTTGATCTCCAGTTTGATGCAACTCGAGCAGGATCTCTAACTACATAACCAGAAACCCAAATGCGCGAAGATTCATCATCCTCATCATTGATTCCAGTGTTCCCAATATGCGGAGCGGTCTGAATTACTATTTGTTGAAAATAAGATGGATCAGTTAAAGTTTCTTGATAACCGGTCATCCCTGTTGTAAAAACAGCCTCACCAAAAGTTTCCCCCACCGCACCAAAGGCTCGACCAGAAAAGGTTGTTCCATCTTCCAGAACCAAGAGCGCCGGTGAAAAAATCATTTTTGAACTTGCCCGCTTTTCATACTGAATCTGCCACGAAAGATTGTGTGCACAACTTTACTTTTTAACGTCATGCCATCGAATGGATTGTTAGTACTTAGTGAATGCGTGTCTTTGGCGTCAACTTTCCATGAAGCATTTGGGTCGATTATGCAAAGATTTGCTATCTCATTTTCAGCAATTGGTCTGCCATGTTCTGTTAGCTGACCAATTTCAGCTGGCTTCTCACTCATCACTCTTGCCACATCAGTCCAGGTCATCAACTTTGTTTCAATCATTGCAGTTGCTACAACAGCTAATGCTGTTTCTAAACCGGTCATTCCAAAGGCAGCACTATTCCACTCGCCTTCTTTGTCTTCCCTGGGATGAGGTGCGTGATCTGTTGCAACCACATCAATAATTCCTTGAGCCAATGCTTTTCTTAGTTCTGTTATGTCTTCTTCTCTACGAAGTGGAGGATTTACTTTGAATTTCGCATCATATGATTCACAATGAATTTGACTCAAGAACAAATGGTGCGGGGTTACTTCAGCTGTGACATTTACTTTCTTATCTTTTGCCCATCGTAAAATTTCTACAGTTCCCGCTGTTGAAGCATGACAAACATGAAGTTTTGACTGCACGTGTTCTGTTAGTAACACATCTCTTGCCACAATTGCTTCTTCTGCGACTGCAGGCCAACCCGTTAGTCCAAGTTGTCCTGACAAAGTTGATTCGTTCATTTGTGCATTTTTGGTGAGTCTTGGCTCTTGTGCATGTTGGGCAATAACACCGTTAAATGCTTTAACGTATTCCAAAGCACGTCTCATCAACACTGGATCTGAAACACAATTACCATCATCACTAAAAATTCTTACCCGCGCTTTTGAATCAGCCATAGCAGAGAGCTCGGCAAGATTTTCACCTAACAATCCAATGGTTACTGCCCCAATTGGATAAACATCAACTAAGCCAACACTTTTTCCTAGATTCCACACTTGTTCAACAACACCTGCAGTGTCTGCCACGGGAAGAGTGTTTGCCATAGCGTGCACAGCTGTGTAACCACCTTTTGCTGCTGAGGCACTTCCAGTTGAGATTGTTTCTGCATCTTCTCTACCTGGTTCCCTTAAATGCGTATGCAAATCAACAAGCCCAGGTAACACAATTAAACCTGTCAAATCAATAATTTCAGCTTCATTGTCTTGGATTGAGTTTGGTGCACCAATTTTGATAATTTTATCATTTTCAATCAATATATCTAAAACTTTTTCACCCTTGACTGAACCATTCTTGAGTAATATTTTCATTATTTATTATCACCAGTTTCGTTATTAGTTCCACCGAGTAATAAATACAAAACAGCCATGCGCACACTTACTCCATTTGCTACTTGTTCAATGACCACAGAATTAGCACTATCGGCAACTTCTGCAGTTATTTCCATGCCTCTATTCATTGGACCAGGATGTAGCACCAAAGCATGTTTTTGCATTGTTTTTTGCCTTCTAATATTTAAACCAAAATTTCTAGCATATTCTCTGGCGGTGGGAAAATATGCATCATTCATTCGTTCTTGTTGCACTCTCAACATCATTACCGCGTCAACTTTAGGTAAAACCTCATCAAGATTGTAGGAATATTCTCCACTCCAGTCTTGTATTCCCACTGGAAGCAAAGTTGGTGGGGCAACCATGATTGGTGTTGCACCTAATGTTTTTAACAAAATGGCATTACTTCGAGCCACTCTGCTGTGCAAAATATCTCCCACAATCGCAATTCTTAAACCACTTAAGTCTCCGGTGTTGTTTCTTAATTGCTTACGAATCGTGTAAGCATCAAGTAATGCTTGGGTGGGATGTTCGTGTGTACCATCACCAGCGTTTATTACTACGGCATTAATCCAATTTCTGGTGGCTAATAAATGTGGTGCCCCCGATGATCCGTGTCTTATCACTACAGCATCAGCCCCCATTGATTGCAAGGTTTGTGCTGTATCTTTTAAGCTTTCTCCTTTAGAAACACTTGATCCTTTAGCGCTAAAATTGATCACATCTGCGCTGAGTCTTTTCGAGGCTGCTTCAAAAGATATTCTGGTTCGAGTACTGTCTTCAAAGAATAAATTGACTACTGTTCTACCTCTAAGAGTCGGAAGTTTTTTAACAAGACCATCAGAAATTGCTGCTAACTCTTTAGCCGTATCGAGCACAAGCACTGCATCATCTTTAGTTAAATCACTGGCAGAAACTAAATGTTTCTTCACCCCTCACCACCAAAAAGTGTCACGTTTTCACCTGCGTCATCAAAATCAGCCAAAGTAACTTGCACTGTTTCAATCAAAGAGGTAGGAATATTTTTTCCCACATAGTCAGCCTTGATCGGTAATTCTCGATGTCCTCTATCTATTAGCACTGCGACTTGCACCATGGATGGTCTGCCAATCACATTTAATGCATCAAGGGCTGCTCTTATTGTTCTTCCTGAAAACAAAACATCGTCAACCAAAATCACAACTTTATGATCAATTCCACCTTCGGGAATTTCGGTGGGAGCCAAAGCTCTAGGTGGTCTGAGTCTCAAGTCGTCTCGATACATAGTTATATCCAGTGAGCCAACAGGAATTGCGACTTTTTCAAATTCACTAATTTTTAGTGCGATCCGTTTTGCTAACGGCACACCGCGGGAAGGAATACCCAAGAGAACTAGATCTTTGGAACCTTTATTGTTTTCTAAAATTTCATGAGCAATACGAGTTAAGGCCCGGGAAATATCTGATGATTCAAGTACTACACGAACAGAGTTACGAGAATTTGCACTCATGTGCTTCTCGACCTCCTTCTCCGCCTCACGGGACGGTATTAAAGGATGTCTTACTAAAGGTTTAGATTAGCAGAGGAAATTAACTTTCGTCTGCACCCGTACCAACTTTGTGCACTCTCATGCCATTGGTTGTGCCTGGTACCCCAGGTGGAACACCTGCAACTACCACAACTAGTTCACCGTATTTAGCCAGATTATTTGTTGTCAAATGGCGATCAACTGTGGCAACCATATCGTCAGTGTGTTGAACGGTGTCGGTGTGAAAAGTTTCTGTGCCCCAAATCATGGCAAGTTGGCGTTGTACTTTTTCATCGGTGGTGAAAGCTAAAATTTGTGTACTGGAACGATGTCTGGCCATTAGTCGAACACTTCGTCCTGTTTCAGTAAAGGCAATCAAGTACTTGGACTTAGTTGCCTTTCCAACTGCCACAGCTGCTGTGGTAACTGCTCGACCAGTACTGCCTTGATCTTCTGACTCAAGTTTAGGTAATTGTTCTAATGCTTCTACTTCAACATGTTCAATAATTCTGGCCATAGTTTCTACAACGCCCACTGGATTATCACCCACACTGGTTTCACCACTTAGCATTAAAGCGTCAGCACCATCCAGGACTGCGTTGGCAACATCACTTGCTTCAGCTCTAGTTGGGCGAGATGAATTAATCATTGATTCCAGCATTTGCGTTGCAACAATCACAGGTTTTCCAACTTGTCTGGCCATTTGAATTGCTTGTTTTTGAACCAACGGAACTACTTCATAGGGAAGTTCCACACCTAAGTCACCACGAGCAATCATGATGGCATCAAAAGCCTGCAAAATGTCTGCCAAGTTTTCAACTGCTTGAGGTTTCTCAATCTTTGCCACAATCGGGAGTCTTTTACCTTTTTTATCCATAATTTTGTGAACATCTTCAATATCTTTCGCACTTCTAACAAATGATAGGGCTATCAAATCACAATCATTATCAAGAGCCCAAATTAAATCTGCTTCATCTTTATCCGACATCGCAGGAACGTTCACAGCAACACCAGGAAGATTTATACCCTTACTATTTGAGATTGTGCCACCTTCAATTACTTTTGTTAGAACGTCGTTTCCTTTGACTTCAATTACTTCTAATCTAATTTTGCCATCGTCGATAAGTATTGGATCACCTTTTTTAACATCACCAGTTAAACCTTTATATGTTGTAGAAACTTTTTCTTTATCACCAGTGAAATTATCTATTGTGATGATGAAATTTTGACCATTAACTAATGAAACTGGCCCATTTCCAAAAGTTCCGACCCGAATTTTTGGACCTTGTAAATCTGCTAATACCGCAATTTCTTTACCTTCTAATTTGGCTGCTGTTCTTACTAAATCAAGTCTTTTTTTATGATCAGAGTGATCACCATGTGACATATTGAGTCTGGCGACATTTAATCCTGCTTTAATTAATTTTTGAACAGTTGCCAAATCATCTGTTGCTGGTCCAAGTGTTGCAACAATCTTGGCTCTTCTCATATGTTCTATTCTATTTGATTGGACATTTTAGACATTGATCGGTCTTGAAGTTGGTTCAATTGGAGCAGGCAAATTACTTTCACCAATCAAATATTTATCTACAGCCGCAGCAGCTGATCTTCCTTCAGCAATTGCCCACACAATTAGTGATTGACCACGCCCGGCATCTCCACAAACAAAAACGCCATCAGCATTGGTAGCAAAATTTTCATCCCTAGCAATATTGCCTCGAGGATCAAGGTTTAGTTTCAATTGATCAATAAATACAGCTTTTTCAGGCCCAATAAATCCTAATGCCAGGAATACAAAATCGGCTGGAATAACTTTTTCAGTTCCTGCTACTGATTCAAATTTGCCATCTTTAAAGATAACTTCGACTATTTCCAATCCTGTTAACTGATTTTTTTCACCCAAAAATTTTTGCGTATTTACACTGAATATTCTTTCGCCACCTTCTTCATGAGCACTCGTGACTCGATATGTCATTGGATAAGTTGGCCATGGTTGATAATCTGGTCTGGTTTCTGGTGGTAAAGGTAAAATTTCTAATTGAGTGATGCTCTTGGCACCTTGACGATGTGCTGTACCTAAACAATCAGCACCAGTATCGCCTCCCCCAATAATCACAACATTTTTATCTTTTACATCGATCGGAGACTTTGCTAGTTCGCCTAAAGCCACGCGATTAGCAAAAGGTAGATATTCCATTGCTTGATATATGCCAACAAATTCTCGACCCGGTACTGGAAGATCTCGCCAAGCCGTTGCCCCAACTGCGATTACGACAGCATCGTATCTTTTTCGTAATTCATTTGCATCGATGTCAACACCTATTTCAACACCACTTCTAAATTTAATTCCTTCAGCTGCCAATTGCTCAAGTCTTCTGTCAACGTGTATTTTTTCCATTTTGAATTCGGGTATTCCGTATCGAAGCAAGCCACCAAGTTTGTCGGATCTTTCGTAAATCGCCACAGTGTGACCTGCTCTTGCTAATTGTTGAGCAGCAGCAAGTCCCGCAGGACCTGAACCAATTACTGCCACAGTTTTTCCACTAAGTCTTGAAGGTGGCTGTGGAGTAACGAAACCTTGCGCGAATGCTCGATCAGCAATCTCGACTTCAATTTGTTTAATGGTCACTGCTTCTTTGTTGATAGCAACAACACATGCAGTTTCACACGGTGCTGGACAAAGTCGACCAGTGAATTCTGGAAAGTTATTTGTGGCGTGTAAACGCTCGGATGCTTCTCGCCAGTCCTCATTGAAAACAAGTTCGTTCCATTCAGGTATTAAGTTTCCAAGTGGACAGCCGTTATGACAAAACG
>CAMATO010000055.1 GCA_945861165.1 Bifidobacterium breve
ACATTTAACACTTTGGACCAAACAGGTTTCTGCCACTCCTAACCCGTCTCCTACCGGACTACAGGTTGCAAGTATTACTCAACTTTTATTAGCCGAAGAAGAACACCTAAACTTTTGTTTAGAATCTTGTATCACCACAGATGATGAAACAATATTAAAAAACATTGGTCAGATTGCATCAAGTATCACTCAACATATTTATTGGCTCAACAAAATGATCACTCCTGTTGCCCCCAGTCCGAATGCAAGATATGAAGGTTCCGATGTTGGTGATGATAAATGAGCACTAGCCCAAGTCCTTCAGCTACCGCAAGTGCTTCGAAGGAAATAATAAATAAATTAGATTTGGCCGTCGCAGGTGAGAATGCTGCAGTTTGGGCATTTGGATATCTACTTTCATTTATCCCGGATGAAAATAAAAGTTACGCATTTTCAATTTTTAATCTGCATCGCAATAATCGAGATAAATTAAGACTTAGATTAAGAGACTTAGGAATTACCCCACCTCGACCTAAAGAAGATTATGAATTACCGATAGTTGTAAAAGATATGGTTTCAGCCTACGAATTAGCAAGCTATGTTGAAAACAGGTTGATTGGTATCTACATTCAACTTTATGCGATTGAAAACAAAGCAATTAGACGAGAAAGTTTGCAATACGCACTTGATGGGGCTATCAGAATCTTAGAATTTAAACAAACCCCAATGGCACTTCCTGGAAGTATTACTTAACCCCAAATTTGTAAGGCAAGTCTTAAAGCACTGGCAAAAGCAACTGTGGCCACAATGACTTTAACAAAACTAGAACCCTTACCGATTGCTGTTTTGGCACCAAAAATTCCACCTGCAAAGTTTGCTAGTGCCATTAAAAGTGCCAAAGACCAAATTATTGATCCAGCAATTGAAAAAATTACTACTGCCCCAAAGTTAGTTGCTAAATTAACAACTTTTGCTCCAGCACTTGCTGCTAAATATTGCTTACCTAATGCTCCAACAAAAAGAGCTATTAAAAATGCACCAGTTCCTGGACCAAACGCCCCATCATAGAAACCAAGTCCTGCACCACCTAATAACATCACCAGATTACTTTTCACTTTAGTTGGCATTTTTTCATTCTGAATATTTGGTGAATATAAAATCCAGGAACCAACCACGATCAAAACCACAAAAACTATCGGTTCAAAAGAACTACGAGGTAAATTACTGGAAAATATTGCCCCAGCTAATGAACCAATAAATGCGATAATTGCCATAGGAATTGTGGTTTTTACTTCATTTGGCATTTTCTTGAAATATGTACTGGTGGCACCAGCCGTACCAAAAATGCTGGATGCTTTATTGGTTCCTAATAATTGTGCTGGAGTTGCGTTAGGTAACCCAAAAAGTAAAGCAGGAAATTGAATTAATCCCCCGCCACCACCAATAGCATCAACCCAACCGGCCATAAATGCAGCCAGCATGAGAAAAATTATTACTATTAAATCTGGCATTTACTTAAGCAAAGATTTTAAATGCGAAACAATTTTAGAAACTTCAATATCTTGTCTTTCCCCAGTTTTTCGATTTTTGACTTCCACGAATCCTTCGACTAATTTCTTTCCCACCACCACGATCCAAGGCATTCCTAGTAATTCTGCATCATTGAATTTCACACCGGGTGAAACTGATTTTCGATCATCAAACATCACTGAAATTCCTGCCTCATTCAAATTTTGAGCAATTTTGTCTGCTTCCTCAAAGATAGAATCTTCTTTTCCAGCTGCTACCAGTTGAACATTTATTGGGGCAACTGTTGCTGGCCAAACAATGCCTTGTTCATCATGGTTTTGTTCAATAATGGCTGCAACAGCTCTGGAAACTCCAATTCCATAAGATCCCATAGTTACCACTTGAGATTTTCCGTTCTCATCCAACACTTTTAGATCTAAAGCTTCGGCATACTTCTTACCAAGTTGAAAAATATGTCCAATCTCAATTCCGCGGGCAATGCTTAATTTTCCAGCACAACTTGGACAAGTGTCTCCCTGTTTAATTTCGGCTGCTTCAATGAAACCATCTGCACTGAAATCTCTGCCCGAAACCAAATCGTAGATATGTTTTCCAGCAATATTTGAACCAGTTATCCATCTTGTGCCAGTAACTATTCTTGGATCTACTAAGTATTTAATTTTGCTGGCTGATTTTAATCCTAAAACTTGTGGGCCAATATAACCTCGAACCAGATTTGGATACTTGGGAAAATCTGTTTCTTCAAAAACTCTTACAGTGGCTGGTGAAACAACGGCTTCAAGTCGTCTCATATCTACTTCACGATCTCCTGGTACCCCAACAACTAAAGGTTCATTTTTACCATCTGGATGAGTAAGCATGACCACAACATTTTTTAAAGTATCACTAGCTTGCCAATCTCTATCTTCTCTTCTTAAATCTTTCTTAGAATTAGATATTTCAACTAAAGTGTCAATAGTTGGAGTATCAGGAGTTTCTTCGACATGAGCTGCAGGAATTTTAGAAAAATCTAAATCTTTAGGAACCGGAGTTGTTACCGCTTCCACGTTTGCTGCATAGTCACATTTTTCACATTTCACATAGGTATCTTCCCCAAATTCACAAGGTGCTAAAAACTCTTCACTCTTAGATCCACCCATGGCCCCAGACATCGCTGAAACGATAACAAAATCTAAACCTAATCTTTTAAAAGTTTTAATATAGGCATCACGATGTTTTTGGTATGCAAGATCTAAACCTTTTTGGTCTATATCAAATGAATATGCGTCTTTCATCACAAATTCACGACCGCGAAGAATTCCTGCTCTTGGTCTTGCTTCATCACGATATTTTGTTTGAATTTGATAAATGATCAAGGGCAAATCTTTATATGAACTATAAAGATCTTTAACCATTAAAGTAAACATTTCTTCATGAGTTGGACCTAGTAAGTAATCAATACCACGTCTATCTTTTAATCTAAAAAGATTTGGCCCGTATTCGGTCCATCTATTTGTAGCTTCATAAGGTTCGGTTGGTAGTAGTGCTGGAAAATGAACTTCCTGAAAACCAGCAAGATCCATTTCTTCTCTTACTATTTCTTCAACTTTTCGATAAGTTAAATACCCCAATGGCAGCCAACTAAAAACTCCTGGCGCAACTCTCCTAACATAACCTGCTCGAGTTAATAATTTGTCGCTTGGCACAACTGCATCAGCTGGATCGTCTCTAAGAGTGCGCAGAAAATATGTGGACATTCGAAGCAACATGGCTCTAGCCTACTTCGTAATTAGAAATTAGAAGAGAACCGTTGCAAATGTGGAGTGTTCTTGGAACCCTACTGATTTATAAACCGCACGAGCACGCTCATTGTAATCATTGACATACAAGCTCACCTTTGGTGCGAAATGTTTTCTAGTTAAATCAACGACCGCAGCCATCCCCGCTTTGCCGTAATTTCTACCTCTTAATTGAGGTGGAACCCACACTCCTTGAATTTGGCAAACCTGATCGGTGGCAACACCAATTTCAGCTTTGAAAGTGACTTGTGATTGATCAATTCTGGCAAACATTTTTCTGTGTTGAATCACTTCCGAAATTCTATTTCTATAAATTAATTCACTACTACCAACAACTGGAGAAACTCCCACTTCTTCGGTAAACATTGAAACACAGGCTGGTAATAAAATTTCTAAATCTCTTAATACTGCTGGTCTAACCAGTGGATCTGGTGAGAGCAGAGGCGCATCATCGATAACCAAGACTGGTTGGTTACTTCTGATTTCTCTGGGTTTATTCCAAAAAGGTTTTAACAGATTCCATAAATCTAATACTTGATCTTTATCGCCCAAAATTGATGAAGCTCGTCGTGGTGTATCAACCAAATATTGGGCAAAAGCAACTCTGGATTCAGCTGTTGTTTCTAGCGGAATAACATTCGCCCCGTTGTAAATTGCAGATTCAATTACTTTATTGTTTTCAAAAACACTTATTTCATTCTGTGTTGACCAAGCGTTAATGCTTGAATCTTGCAACCTACTTAGAATAAAACAATTACTAACGGGATCCTTAAGCGCTAAACTTCTAACCTGATCAATATCAGTGCGCAACATTGGGCGCACTTGCTTGTTACTTGACCAGTACCGTAGGTTCACCGGCCACACCTTCGCCCATTGCTGCAGCGATTCTTGTTGCTTCTTCAATTAACACTTGCACAATTTCAGATTCTGGAACTGTTTTAATTACTTCACCTTTAACAAATATTTGGCCTTTACCATTTCCTGAAGCAACCCCTAAGTCTGCTTCGCGAGCTTCACCTGGTCCATTCACAACACATCCCATTACTGCAACTCTCATTGGAACTTTGAAACCTTGAAGCGCTTCAGTAACCTGTTCAGCCAATGTGTAAACATCAACTTGGGCACGTCCACATGATGGACAGGAAATAATTTCAAATCCACGTTTTTTCAAATTTAGTGCTTCCAAAATTCCAATACCTACTTTTACTTCTTCAACTGGAGGAGCAGAAAGTGAAACACGAATTGTGTCGCCAATTCCTTTACTTAACAATGCACCAAATGCTGTAGCAGATTTAATTGTGCCTTGAAAAGCAGGTCCGGCTTCAGTAACACCTAAATGCAACGGGTAATCACAAGCAGCAGAAAGTTTTGTGTAAGCAGAAACCATCACCACAGGATCATTATGTTTCACAGAAATTTTGATGTCTCGGAAATCGTGTTCTTCAAACAGTGATGCTTCCCAAAGTGCTGACTCTACTAATGCATCAGGAGTTGCTTTGCCATATTTTTCTAACAATCTTTTATCTAAAGATCCTGCATTAACACCAATTCTAATTGGAATGCCTGCATCTTTGGCAGCTTTGGCAATTTCTCCAACGCGATCATCAAATTGTTTAATATTTCCCGGATTAACACGAACTCCTGCACATCCTGCATCAATTGCTGCAAAAACATATTTTGGTTGAAAGTGAATGTCAGCGATTACTGGAATTGGAGATTTTCTTGCAATTGCAGATAAAGCATCTGCATCGTCTTGGCTGGGCACAGCAACTCGAACAGCTTGGCAACCTGCGGCAGTTAGTTCTGCAATTTGTTGCAAAGTTGAATTCACATCTGCAGTAAGTGTGGTGCACATTGATTGCACTGAAACAGGTGCGTCTCCACCAATTTCTAAAGGATGAGAATGATGTTTCAAAGTTATTTTGCGAGTCTTGCGGCGAGGGGTTAATACCGGTGGTGGTCCTTCAGGTATTCCTAAGTTAATCGCGGTCATAATTTAATCCTATCCCCCGAGGCGAACTGGGTTAACAACGTCAACGTATAAAAGCAGTATCGATAAACCTATTAACAGTATTGCCACGGAATAGGCAAAGGGCAACATCTTGGAAGTATCTGCAGGGCCTGGATCTGGTTTTCTGCGTATTCGTGCAATCTGTCTTCGTAAACCTTCATAAATTGCACCTGCAGCGTGTCCGCCATCTAATGGAAGTAAAGGTAACAAATTAAATAAAAACAATGCCATATTTAATCCCCCTGCCAGATTTAATAAGGTGGCAACTCTCCACATAGCAGGAATATCTGCTGCAGCTATTTCGCCACCAACTCTTGTCACACCAACTATGCCAACTAAACCTGCTGGATCACGTTTCTCACCTAAGAATGCTGCCCCAAACAATTGACCAACTCGGTTTGGCAAATTCCACAACACTTGACCAGTTCCAACTGTGATTTCTTCCAAAGTTTTAACAACACTGCTCACTGGTTGCTTCTCCATGATGATTTGCGGTGCAATACCTAAATAGGGTGCAGGTTTATTTGGTGTTACAGCATTTGCAGATTCTGGTCTAATAGCGTTCACAATTTGGGCTTCTAATTCAAATTCTTTTTCATTTCTTAACACTGTTATAGCAACTGTTCCTTCAGAACTTTTCTGTATTGCTGTTGCTAATTCTTCCCAATTTGTGATTTCTTTTCCTGAAAATTTAATAATTTTGTCATCTGCCTTCATCCCAGCAGCTAGGGCTGGTGATGGGGTGGTTCCAACTAAACAATCTCCTAAAACATCAACATCACTTGGTAAGCAGGCCACTACTTGTTTGACTTGATTAGTGGCGGCGGGAAATCCAATACCAGTAAATGAAATAGTAAAAAACACAAATGCCAGAACAAGATTCATAAACGGTCCACCAATCATGACCGTAAGTTTTTTTGGCACACTCAATTTATAGAAAACTTTATTTTCATCCCCTGGCTCAATTTCATCCATACTTTGTTTTCTAGCCGCATTAACGATTTCAGCAAAAGGGCCTTTGGCCTCTTTTCCATCCTTTGGCGGAGGAACCATGCCAATCATGCGAATGTAGCCACCTAATGGAATTGCCTTAATCCCGTATTCGGTTTCACCTTTTTTCTTTGACCAAATTGTGGGACCAAAACCAATCATGTACTGCGTTACTTTCACTCCAAATTTTTTAGCTGGAGTTAGATGACCTAATTCATGTAAGCCAATAGAAATCATCACCACAAATATTAGAAATAGAATTCCTAGAATTTCCACTTAGATCGTTGCCTCACTAATTATTTGCTGGGTATCAAATCTGGCTTTCTTATCCGATGCAAATAATTTATCAAGAGTAAGTTCCTTATTTGCAATAAATTCTGAACCTGATAGATGATTTTCTAAAACTTTATTCACAATTTCAACTATAGACAAGAAAGAGAGTTTTCGCTCGATAAAGCCTTGTACGCAGATTTCGTTAGCTGCATTCATTACCGCGGGTGCAGTTCCTGCCGCTAAGCCTGCTTTTCTGGCAACACTTAGTGCAGAGAAAATATTTTCATCGACAGTCTCAAAATTCCAATGTACGGACTTTGTCCAATCGATTGCTGGTGATATATCTTCCAGTCGATCTGGCCAACTCAAAGCAAGAGCAATTGGAACTTTCATATTTGGAGGTGAAGCTTGGGCCATAGTTGATCCGTCAACAAATTCCACCATTGAATGCACAAT
>CAMATO010000056.1 GCA_945861165.1 Bifidobacterium breve
AAGCGCATTAGACTAAAAGAATTATGGCTGATGATCTTATTCAAAAAATAGCGGAACTTAGTTCGACACTTTTAACTATTGAAAAGGTGTTAGACGTAACTAACATGGCAATAGAAATAAAAGAACTTGAAGTCCAAGCTTCTGCGCCCAACTTATGGGACGATCCAGCCGCAGCCCAAGTCGTAACTTCTAGGCTTTCTTTTTTACAAAATGAGTTGAAAAAAGTATTTGCGTTAAGGCAAAGACTTGATGACGTGGCAGTGCTTATTGAACTAGCAACAGATGAAAATGATACTGCTTCATTAACGGATGCTAAGAACGAAATAAATAATTTGATTCCAGCAATTCGTGAAATGGAAGTTAGAACTTTATTGTCGGGTGAATATGATGCTCGAGAAGCCTTGGTTACAATCAGATCTGAAGCAGGTGGTGTTGATGCTGCTGACTGGGCTGAAATGTTATTAAGAATGTATATACGTTATTGCGAAAGACAAAATTGGAAAACAGATATTTACGAAACCTCTTATGCTGAAGAAGCTGGAATAAAGTCTGCGACATTTGCAGTGCATGCACCATATGCATATGGAACACTTTCAGTAGAACAGGGAACTCATCGTTTAGTAAGAATTTCTCCATTTGACTCGCAAAGTAGAAGGCATACCAGTTTTGCCGGAGTCGAAGTTGTTCCCGTTGTTGACAAAAGTGATCAAATTATAATTTCGGATGATGAAATAAGAGTTGATGTTTACAGGTCATCAGGACCAGGTGGGCAAGGAGTTAACACCACTGATTCGGCGGTAAGAATAACTCACCTTTCATCTGGCATTGTGGTTTCTTGCCAAAACGAACGAAGCCAATTACAAAATAAAGCAACTGCATTAGCTGTGCTGCAATCTAAATTACTAGAAAAAAGGCATCAAGAAGAACAAGCAAAAATCGATGCCTTAAAAAACTCAACATCTGGTTCTTGGGGAAACCAAATGCGCTCCTATGTACTTGCTCCTTACCAATTGGTGAAAGATTTACGAACCGAATTCGAAACTGGTAATCCTGCTGCAGTTCTTGATGGCGATCTGGATGGATTTATCGAAGCGGGAATTCGCTGGCGCAAACAACATTGAACTAATTAAGTAGGCAACACCACAGGCTCCCTCGAGGCGAGTCTCACGCGTATCTCCAGTTTCAACCGATAATCTAAAAAATGGAGACAAAATGATCAAATTTGAAAACGTCACTATGGCCTATCGCAAAGACGGCAACCCTGCGTTAAATGACGTGACTTTTGAAATCGCTGATGGCGAATTTGTTTTTCTTGTTGGCCAATCTGGTGCTGGTAAATCAACAGTTTTGCGACTATTAATTAGAGAAGAATCCGCCCAAAATGGCACCGTGTTAATTGATGACATAAACATAGGGATGCTTCCTGAAAAAGAAGTACCAAAGCTTAGAAGAAATATTGGAATGGTTTTTCAAGACTTTAGATTGTTGCCTGAAAAAACAGTTGCGGAAAATGTTGCATTCGCTTTACAGGTTTTGAGCAAATCTCCCGATGAAATTAAACAAACAGTTCCCGCAGTTTTAGATCTAGTGGGACTCTTAGATAAAGCTAATCGAAGACCAGAACAATTATCAGGTGGAGAGCAGCAAAGAGTTGCTATTGCCAGAGCTTTAGTTAATAGACCAGCAATTTTAATGGCTGATGAGCCTACCGGAAACTTGGATCCTGATACTTCTGTTGAAATTATGCGCTTACTTGATCAAATTAACAAAGCAGGTACAACCGTAATCATGGCAACACATGATGCTGGAATTGTTGATCAAATGAGAAAAAGAGTTATTGAAATTACTGGTGGCACAATTATTAGAGATCAAGCCCGAGGAGTTTACGGATACTCATGAGCCCATTTATGACCAGATTCAGATTTGTCCTGAGCGAAGTTTGGCAAGGAATTAGTAGGAGTATCACCCTCACAATCGCGTTAATTGCAACCTTTGCTATTTCACTATCTTTGTTAGGTGTTTCGCTATTGGTTGGATCACAAGTTAATGAAATGAAAGACTATTGGTTTGACAAAGTAGAAATTTCTATCTTCCTATGTACCAGTGGCAGTGACACAGCAACTTGTACAACTGGACCAGCAACAGAAGCTCAAAAAAGTCAAATTAGAACAGATTTAGAAGCTATGAAGCCACTTGTTTCTGAAATTTTCTTTGAAAGTCAACAAGATGCATACAATAGATTCATTGAAAGATTTAAATCCTCTCCAATTTCTGCAAACGTAACGCCAGATCAATTACCTGAAAGTTTCAGAATTAAGTTATCAAATCCAGAAGAATTCATAACAGTAGTAAATAAATTTATGAGTCGTCCAGGAATTGAAGCAGTCAGAGATCAAAGAGCCACATTAAGCAAACTATTCAGTGTCTTAGGTGGACTGCAAGTACTTGCTCTTGGATTTGGTCTAGCGATGCTGGTGGTGACATCACTACTTGTGGGCAACACAATTCGGGTAACTGCTTATGCCAGACGCCGAGAAATAGCCATTATGCGACTTGTTGGGGCTTCTAAAATGGCGTTACGTTTACCGTTTTTACTTGAAGCAGTTTTTGGCGCATTAGTTGGTGGAATCATCGCTACTGGGATTTTAAGTTTGATTAAAGGTTATTTAGTTGACCAAGTTATTGCCACGTCATTTACTTTTACATCATTTTTTGGATGGCAGGCAGTGGTGAGTGCTTCCATAATTTGTATAGTTTCTGGAACTTTATTAGCTTTCATCACAGCTTGGTTTGGTATCGCCAGACATTTGAAAGTCTAGGTTTTGTTATGAAGTCTAGAATAAGAAGTTTCTTTGCCCTTATTTTCTCCTTAACACTTATTTTTGGGATTGGTCTGCCAGCACAAGGGTTACCAAGAAATATTGATGATGATGTAAATGCTGCTCAACAAGAACTGGAAAGTGCTAGTGCAATTGTTCGAGAAGTTGCTGCAGAATTAGCTGAAATTAGAAAACAATTACCAATTGCTGAAGCCAAATTAAAAAAAGCACGAGAACAGCTTGCGATGGCTAAAGAAAAAGATCGGATAGCTGCAGAAAAACTAACTGAACTAGAACTACAACTACAAATTACTCAAAAGAACTACGACGACACCAGAAATTATGTGGCAGATGTTGCTCGAAGTCTTTATCAAGAAGGACCTTTGGCTACCCTCGAAATATTACTTGGTTCGACTGATCCAATTGATTTCAATCAAAAGCTCATGGACATGCAAACCTATATTGGAAATCAGAACGTGAGACTTGCTCAACTAGAAACTATTAAAGTTCAACTGCAAACTGAACAAGCTGCGGTTGCTGCTCAAAAAGTTATTCTCGAGCAACAAAAAGCAGAAGCACTAACGGTGGCGCAAAGAGCAAAAGATGCTGAAGAAGAAGTTTTGAAATTAATAGCCAGACAAAAAGCGTCTCTGGCAAGGGCTGAAAGTGAACGTGAATCTACAAGAAAAAGATATGAACAATTAAAAGCCGAACAAATCCGTTTACAACAATTGGCCAGACTGCGCGGCGGGTTAGGTGGCAGCATGGCTGGAGAACTTTATTGGCCTGTGCCAGGTGCAAGCTTTAGACAAGGAGTTGGTGCTAGAAGACATCCAGTTTATGGTTACCGTTCGTGCCACACAGGAATCGATTTAGCTGGAAGTACTGGTACACCCGTTGCAGCAGCAGCTACAGGAATTGTTACTGCGGTAACAACACTTCGTGCTTATGGAAGAGTGATAGTAATCGCGCACAACGGTGGACTTTCCACCATGTATGCGCATTTATCAAGATTTAATGTCACGGTAGGTCAAGGCATCGCTGTTGGTGACACCATCGGATACGTGGGATCTTCTGGATGGTCTACGGGTCCACATCTTCATTTTGAAGTTCACGTAAATGCGACTCCCTATAACCCAATGGGCTGGTTTGGTTCACCAAAAACCCCAGTAACTTGCTAAAACTACATATTTAATTTTATTTCCCCCACAGAATTAGGCGTCACCTACAATTAAGGCATGAAGCCCAAGCAGCCCCAAAACACCTTCCTGATAATTGGCGTAGGTGTAATTTTTGTTGCCGGATTTATGTTTGGCTCATTAAATAATTCAAAAGTGGCAACATCACTACTAGACGAAACCGTCAGCAAAATTTTAAAGAATTCATCGTCTAGCACTAATAGAGAATCTTTAGAAAGAGCAGCTATCGAAGGAATGCTTAGATCGTTGGGGGATAAGTGGAGCCAATACCTCCCGGATGCTGGTAATGCCTCATTTGAAAATTCAGTTGAAGGCCAATATTCCGGAATGGGTGTTTGGTTAAGAAGTGATGAATCAGGGTTAGTTGGGATAGCTGGTGTGGTGCCAAGTTCGCCAGCAGAATTTGCCAACCTTCAAATCGGGGACATCATAAAATCAGTTGATGGCATAGCAACTCAAGATAAGAAATTGTCTGAAGTTTCCAAATTACTTTCTGGCAAACCAAATACTAATGCAATTTTGTCAATTATTAGAGGTGAAGAATTTCTAAATTTTTCAGTTAAGAGAACTGAAATAAGAAGTAATCCTGTGCAACTCAGAAAATTATCAGATGAAATTATTGTTATCTCCTTAACTGAATTTTCTCGCGGTTCAGCTGGTTTAATGCGTGCAGCCTTAGCAGGAAGTGGTTTGCAACGAAATGGAGTTATTTTAGATTTAAGAGGAAATCCTGGTGGCTTAATGATTGAAGCAACTGATGTGGCGGGGGCATTCTTAAATGGTGGTTTAGTTGTGGAATTTCATAAGCCAGGTAAATTACCGGAACTATTTAATGCGGTAGGTGATGGAGATTCAAAAACACCTTTAGTGGTTTTAGTGGATAGCGGAACCGCGTCAGCAGCTGAAATTGTGGCAGCAGCTCTGCAAGATAGAAATCGTGCCGTAATTGTGGGTGAAAGAACTTTCGGTAAAGCTGCTGTGCAAGATTTAACTGAACTATCTGATGGTTCAGCCTTAGAGCTAACAACTGGTTACTACCTAACCCCTAACGGTAAACGACTTGAGGGCCAAGGAATAGAACCTGACATTGTGGTTTCTTCCAATCAATCAAAACAAGTCGCTGAAAATAGAGCTTTACAAGTCTTGCAAGGTTTGATCTCAGGTATTGGGTCTCGTGGTTAATTATGAAAGAAAAAGGAAAAAAATTAGTCGCCCAAAATAAAAAAGCGCGCCATGATTATTCGATTGAAGATGTGATCGAAGCAGGAATAGTTCTAGTTGGAACTGAAGTTAAATCACTTCGGGAAGGTAGAGCAAGTTTGGTAGACGGTTTTGCTCAAATCAAGAATGGTGAAGTTTGGTTACACAATGTTCACATTCCCGAATATGATGCAGGAACTTGGACCAATCATGAACCACGAAGAATTAGAAAACTATTAGTTAACCGATTAGAAATAACCCGACTTAGTAAAGCGCTACACGATTCTGGTAACACACTTGTGCCCTTAAGTATTTATTTCAAAGATGGTCGAGCAAAAATCGAATTAGCTGTTGCCAAAGGTCGAAAAGAGCATGACAAACGTCAAGCTCTAAGGGAAAAAGATGACAAACGTGAAGTAGCCAAGGCGGTAGGGCGACGCTCCAAGGGTGTAGAATAAAGAGTTCACAAAGAAGAGAAAACTTTTTGTGAACGATTTACAACTCAATAGGGGGTGAACGGTTTCGACAACAGTGAATCGCGTTAGGTGAAGCGGGCCGAGGTTCAAGGCAGAACTCGTAAACCATGTCTTGAAAAAACAAGTGCAAATAAATCTCGCACTGACTTTGCTCTAGCTGCTTAAAGTAGCTAAGCCATAAAGTCCGTCAGCTCAGAAGTTCCTTCGATCTGAGATCTGGCGTCGAAAGAAGGATCACCAATTAGTCGGGTTACGAGATTAGTCGGGAAATCAAACAGTAACTTTGACCGTGTTGCTAGCAAGGCCACGAGTAACTAGCAGGTCAAGAACACGCAATTGTGGATGCGCCCGGAGAAGACCTAGTACGACGCTGCTGGACGCGGGTTCAAATCCCGCCACCTCCACCGAAACAAATCATGTGCCCACAATCAAATTGTGGGCACATTTTCTGTTCATACACATTTTCAATGCCCCACTAGCATCTGCCGTATCAAATGGCGTAGGCTCACTAATGGTTGCAAGTTAATGATTTATGCAAGGTGTCTTTGATGCCGCGCAAGTCAGCGGCGAACACCCCGTGAAGGCAAAAGCATTGAGCGGTACATCAACAAAAAGCAGGAGAAATATATATGCCACAAGGCAGCGTCAAATGGTTTAACTCAGAAAAGGGCTTTGGATTCTTAGCTCCAGATGGAGGCGGACCAGACGTGTTCGTGCATTACTCAGCAATTCAATCTGATGGTTATCGTTCATTGAACGAAGAACAAAGAGTTGAATTCGATATCACCGAAGGCCAAAAAGGTCCACAAGCAGCAAACGTGAGACCAGTTTAGACCAAGGACTTCATACATTAGGCCCGCTAAGAAATTAGCGGGCCTTTTATTTTGAATTCAGAATTAATTAACTTAAAGTCTCAACCATCAAAGCTTTAATGGTGTGCATTCTATTTTCGGCTTGATCAAACACAATTGAATTCTTAGAATTGAAAACTTCTGCGCTAACTTCCACACCAACTATTCCAAAAGAGTCTTTGATTTTTTTACCAATCGAAGTGCTATCGTCATAATAAGCAGGTAAGCAATGCATAAATTTAATATCTTCATTATTAGTTAATTTTAAAACTTCTGCTGTTACCTGGTAAGGCTTAAGTAAATTAATTCGCTGGTTCCACACATTTTCATCTTCGCCCATAGAAACCCAAACATCGGTATGAATAAAATCAACACCAGAAACGCCTTGGGCGATGTCTTCGGTGATAGTAATTTTTGCCCCAGAGATCTCTGCCAGACCTTGAGCAATGTTTTGAATTTCTAAACTTGG
>CAMATO010000057.1 GCA_945861165.1 Bifidobacterium breve
ATCATAAATTGAAAAAGTTGAGGTTCTACCTAATCGAGTTGCTTCTCCTCGAAGAATTCGCACACATGCGGAATGGAAAGTGGAAACCCACATCATTCGAGCAGGACCACCAACTAGTTCGGTAACACGTTCCTTCATTTCACCTGCTGCTTTATTGGTGAAAGTAATGGCCAATATTTCGTGTGGACTTACTCCACGCTCACTCATCAAATGAGCAATTCGTCTTGTTAAAACTCTAGTTTTACCTGAGCCTGCTCCTGCCACAATTAATAGCGGTGAACCTTGGTGGGTTACCGCTGCTCTTTGCTGAGGGTTTAAATCATCTAAAGCCGATTGATTAACAGACATTGCTTAAGTCTAAGTTGTTACCTATGAGTTCACCTGTTCTAACACCACTAGAGCTACCTAAATCTGGTACCAAAGTATTAGTTATCACAGCACATCCAGATGATGTTGATTTTGGTGCTGGTGGAACTGTTGCCACACTTACAAAACTTGGCGTAGAAGTTACTTATTGCATCACTACTGATGGTCACCAAGGTGGCGAAGATGAATCAATCAGTAGAGAAGAAATGCGAAAGATAAGAAGAGTTGAACAAAGTGCCGCCGGAAAAATACTAGGTGTTAACACAATTCATTACTTAGGAAAAGACGATGGATCTATCGTGCCAAGTCTTTCTTTAAGAGAAGAATTTGTCAGAGTTATAAGAATGGCAAAGCCAGACATCTTGATCACCCAATCTCCTGAAAGAAACTGGGCTCGTATGCCTGCTTCACACCCCGATCACATGGCCGTTGGTGAAGTTGCGGTGCAAGCTGTTTATCCAGATGCAAGAAATCAATTTGCTTTCCCACATTTACTAAAAGAAGGTTTAGAGCCTTGGAATGTTCCCAAAATTTGGGTGATGTCTCATCACTCACCAACTAGATACTTAGATGTAACTGAAAAAGTTGAACTAAAATTCCAAGCTCTTGAAGCACATAAATCTCAAACTGCTCACATGTCGGACTTACGGGAAAGAGTTACCAGTTGGATGACTATGGCTTCAAAAGCAGCGAACCTGCCCGAAGGCAGGTTCGCTGAAATGTTTTTTGAGGTTGACGCTTAAACGTAAACCGCCACTGCCATGTTTGCCAGTGTTAGTAAACCAATCATTGCCCAGAGTCCAGTAGAAACTGAAGCTTTTTTGCGATTGATGAAAACTAAAATTGTGATAACCAAAACAACCAATAATTTAATGGAAATTTTGGTCATGTTTAATTCTTCATCACCTGCACCTGATTCTGCTAAACCAACAAGTGCAACACCAGTTACTAATTGAGTCAATGCTCCGTGAAACATTGCAGGGTTTACTACTTTTGTTTTTGATTTCATCTGTACAAAGAATCCACCAAATAAAGCAGCTAAACCGATAAAGTGCGCTAACACAAACGATTTATATGTAATATCCATATCAAGAGAATACGCTTTTTACGAAAATAATGCATCAAAACACGCAAATGTTTAGCCTTTAACGGAATTTACAACAACTTCTATTCTCTGTAATTCTTTCAAATCGCTATAACCAGTTGTAGCCATAGCTTTTTTCAAAGCTCCCACCAAATTGAGTGTGCCAGCAGCATTGGTTGAAGGGCCAAACAAAATTTGTTCTAAAGTGCCGGCAACTCCTAGTTCCACAACCTGACCACGTGGTAAATCTTTATGAACTGCTTCTGATCCCCAATGTTTTCCACCACCTGGTGCACTATTTGATCTAGCCAATGCTGAACCAATCATTACTGCATCTGCACCCATGGCAATTGCTTTACTAATGTCACCACTCTTGCCAACTGAACCATCAGCAATTACGTGCACATATCTTCCTTCAGATTCATCTAAATATTCTCTTCGAGCTGCTGCAACATCGGCAACAGCAGTTGCCATTGGAACACGAACTCCTAGAACATCAGCACTGGTATGTGCAGCACCGCCACCAAATCCAACTAACACACCGGCTGCCCCAGTTCTCATTAAATGCAAACCTGCTTGATGAGAAGCACATCCACCAACAATTACCGGAACATCTAATTCATAAATAAATTTCTTAAGATTTAATGGCTCATCCCCTGTAGAAACATGCTCAGCACTAACTGTGGATCCGCGAATTACAAAAATATCAATACCAGCTTCAACTACTGATTTAAAATGTTTAACAACAGCACGTGGAGATAAAGAAGCAGCAGCGATAACTCCTGCTGATTTAATTTGTTTAATTCTTTCCTTTATCAATTCGGGCTTTATAGGAGCTG
The DNA here is from genome assembly GCA_945861165.1 of Bifidobacterium breve. Classification (GTDB taxonomy): domain Bacteria; phylum Actinomycetota; class Actinomycetes; order S36-B12; family UBA5976; genus ATZT02. Next base: position 2,290 of record CAMATO010000057.1, read on the forward strand.
CATAAATCTGTTGTAACAATTCCACTGCTGAGTTTGATTTAGCATTAGCTATTTTTTTGAATTCACTTTGTGGATCTTCATAACGAGTCCATAAACCTTCTAAATCTAAAACTGCTAAACCACCTAATTTGCCATAATTGATCGCAACATCTGGTGAGACAACTGAATCCATGGGAGCAGCCATGATTGGGAAAGAAAAATCGTAAGCGTCAATTTTCCAATTTGTGGAAACGTCTTCCGGATTTCTAGTTCTTCTAGTTGGAACTAGCGCAATATCGTCGAATGAGTATGCGATTCGACCACGCTTGGTACCGCCAATTTCGACTTCAGTCACAATCATGAAGCCTATCTTGCAAAGCTGGAATGCGCTGACTTAGTTGCCCACTAAGTCTTATGTCAGATGATGTTCCATCTAATCCCTTGGGCAACCCCATGGGTTCTATTTTTCACTCGTAACTTGGAGAAGATTCTTCTTTCATGAGTCTTAACCGTAGGCAAACCAACTTGCAGCTCATTTGAGATTGCTAGATCACTTTTTCCCAGAGATAAGTAGTGCAAAATCTGAATCTCTCGAGGAGTAAGCCTGGGTGGAGTTCCTTTAGGAGAGGAAAATTTATAAATAGGACGGGATTTGCCCGTTTCAAGTTTTAGCGCCGAGATCAAAATCAGATACTCCAGATCTGTTGCTTTGGCGTGAATAAGTGCATCGACAATTTGCAGGGCTTTGTGATCTAATTCAAGCGTTTGATTAGGTTCAACAATCAGAATGAATTTTCTTGTATTCACATGATATTTCTGCTTGATTTTATTTGCTTCTTCTTGATTAACAAATACAAATTGTGGATTTTTGGTTTCAATTAAGTGGGAAAATGTTTTTGCACTATCGCATGCATAGATTTCTGATATCTGCTTTGATTTTGAAACCTTACTTTTAACCTGTTCGAGAGTTATTGGATTTGAATCAAAAATCAATGCCTTCATTACTAACTTGTGACGAAGAAAAGCTTTAAAAAGTTTCTTTAAATATAGGTTTTTATTGCCCCACAGCATTACTAATTGCTGTGATTGTGGAAGTTAGATCTCCTGCTCGTTTAAAACCTTGAGGCAAACGATCAGGCCAACCTGGCCCTGCCATCAATAAAAGAGGTGTGGGACGAGCATTAATCAGTTCAGAAAATTCAGGAGGAAGTGTTTTAACGGGGACTTGTCCCCAGATTAAAACCGCAGCAGGGGCTAACTTTTTCATCGCACTTACTAAAGTTGCGTAAGGAACTCTGGCACCAAGAGTTCTGCTGCCAATTCTTCTTTCCGCTAAAGCTGCAGCAGCAACATATTGTGGAATGGTGTGTAAATCATCTTGCGCAGAAGCAAGAAGAACTGGGCGCATGTTCACAGGAGCAACTAACTGTTCTGATACTTGTTTCATCTGACCAATAATGCATTCACTTAAAATGTGTTCAGATTCAATTCCTTCTCCCGTTAATTCCCATTTCTTACCCAAAGCAATCAAAACTGGTATTAACAATTTTTCCCAGGTCCATATAACACCGCGAGCATGGATACTGTTTTGAATTAACTGTGTGCAAGCTTGTGTATCAAGTGAATAAGCAGCTTTAGCAAGTCCTCTAGCAATTGCAGGGAATCCTTGCATCGATAAAACCGAACCGCCACCGGGATGACCAAAATCTGATTCAAAAGTTAAATCACTTAAGACAGAATCGATTTTGCCGCCCAAGGAATTGGAATCAACTAATGAAATATCGCGAACATCATTTATTTCAGATTTCAATGCCACTCGAGCAGCTTCTCCGGCAGGCATTCCTGACAAAACTAAACGTCTCATTAATTCAAGACGGGCAACATCGGTTATGCAATAGCGGCGATGTCCTCCACTGGAACGATCACTGGGACAGATTCCATATCGGCGCTCCCACGTGCGAAGGGTGGCAGGAGCAACCCCTACTCGTCGGGCCACCACGGCCACGGTCAAACCAAGGGAGATTTCTGCAACGTCATCGTCGGCCATGAAGCCAATTCTCCCCTGGTTGAACAACTTTGGCCAATCGTAAGCCCCTGAGAGACACTTCACAAAATTAGTCAGGGGGTATGGTTGACTAACTTACGAACAATATTGTATTGTTTAAATCAGTACTTCGAACAAAGGAAAAACATGGCTGATGTAACCCGTCTTCCAGGACCTAACGCAGATCTTTGGGACTGGCAGCTAAAAGGGGCATGCCGTGGGGAAGATCCTGAGATCTTCTTTCATCCTGATGGTGAACGTGGACCTGCTCGCGAGAACCGAATCGCTTTAGCAAAGTCAATTTGTGCCACCTGCCCAGTTCTTCGCCCATGTGCTGAACACGCTTTAGCTGTTCGTGAGCCATACGGCGTTTGGGGTGCCATGAGTGAAGATGACCGCGAGGCCATCTATGCCCCAGTAAAAGAAGTATTACCAGTCGCTGGTTAAGACTTCCCTCAACTGTTTTACCCTCCAAAGAAGAATGCCCTCGTGAATCTTGCGGGGGCATTTTACTTGCAAATTTAACTTGTAGGACAACTATTCTCTTTGCTATGCTGAATCGAAATGAGCATATCTAAGCAAAATCCGCAGATGGATATAGAGAAAATCGCCTCTATCGCCCATGGAATTCGTCATCGAGTTCTTGAGCACACCGTTAAAAACAATGGTGGCTATTTAAGCCAAGCTTGTTCTTCTGCTGAAATTCTTGCCTGCCTTTACACAAATCTTGTTAATCTCTCCCCTCTTCCAGCACCCTTAGAACCACGTGACTTTGTAAATGTGCCCAGCAAAAATTTCACCGACTACATAACTGGCGCAGAATTTCACGGCAAAAAAGGTCCAGATTTAGATCGTCTATTTATCAGCCCCGCTCATTACGCATTAGTTATTTACGCAGCATTAATTGAAACAGGAAGATTAACTGAAAAGTCATTAGAGAAATTTAATAAAGATGGCACAACTGTAGAAATGATTGGTGCTGAACATTCCCCAGGATTTGAAACAACTACAGGTTCTCTTGCCCAGGCTATTTCACAAGCTGGAGGAGTTGCCTTAGCAAGAAAGTTACGTGGTGAATCAGGAAAAACTTGGATATTTATGTCAGATGGAGAATTTCAGGAAGGACAAACTTGGGAAGCTCTATCTGCAATTAGTTTTCATGAATTAAATAATATTCGAATAATTGTTGATGTAAATAGAAACCAAGTAGACGGTCCAATGGAAAAAGTTATGTCAATTGAACCATTGATTGACAGAATTAAAAGTTTTGGTTGGGATGTTGACAAGATTGATGGCAACGATATAAATCAAATATTACAATCTGGATTTTCTGCCAAAAATAAACCTAAAGTAATTCTTGGTTATACAGATCCTGCAAAGGGAATTGAAATATTAAAGGATCGACCTGATGCACTTCATTACGTTAGATTTGCTCACCCTTTTGAAAAAATCAAATATAACAATTTCTTGAAAGCCTGGAAATAATATGGCTTACGAAATTGTTAAAAGACCACACGTTGAAAATTTTGTTAGATGGAGCAAATTCAAACCAGAAGTTGTGGTTTTATCAGCAGACTTAACTAGTTCTTGCGAAGTTGGAAAATTTAGAGATACTTTCCCAGATAGATTCTTTTCTTTTGGCCTAGGTGAGCAAAACATGCTTGGTTTTGCTGGTGGTTTAGCTCGAGAAGGTTTTGAGCCATGGATTCATACTTTTGCTGTCTTTATTTATAGAAGACCTCTTGATCAACTTCAGATGTCAGTGGCTTACCCAAATCTTCCCGTAAGAATGGTTGGTTTTTTGCCTGGAATCACAACTCCAGGAGGAGTAACCCATCAAGCAATTGATGATGTGAACGTTATGCGTGGAATTCCAAATATGACAATCCTAGAAACTGGAGATGCCACAGAAGTTGAATCTGTTCTAGAAGTTGCACACAAAATTGATGGACCGGTTTATATAAGAATGCTTCGTGGAGAAATATCCCGAATTTTTCCAAAAAATGAAGTTATGGAATTTAATACAGCACGTGTTTTGAGCACAGGAACAGATGTAACAATTTTAAGTTCTGGAATTTCCACCGAAGAAGCTTTAAGAGCAATTCCTGCGCTAAAAGAACATGGTGTGAGTGTGCAACATCTACACGTTTCAACTTTGAAACCTTTCACTGATCCCCTAGTAATTGAAGGTCTTAAGTCAAGTAAATATGGAGTAATCACCATGGAAAACCACAGCGTGATTGGTGGTTTAGGAAGTGCGGTTGCAGATTTAATTGCTGAACACGGAATTGGTAAAAAACTTATCAAGATTGGTTTGAAAGATACTTACGCTCATGGAGCATCCCAAAAGTATCTACTGCACAAATATGGAATGAGTGCACGAAACTTGATTGAAGCAACTGAAAAACTCATTGATAAGAATTTGCAAATATCAGAAGAAGAACTGTCTCAAACCCGAGTTATCGATGTTCATAGTACTGCAAAAGCTGAAGCGTTGTAGTTAATATGTCGTCAATTCAGATTACTTATCATCTAAAT
>CAMATO010000058.1 GCA_945861165.1 Bifidobacterium breve
AGTTGGGATGAATAACCAGCCAAAGCCAATAGAACAATTCCAGTTATCCAACCTGCGCGATTAGTTTTCTTATCAACAAATTTTGCAACTTTTGCCCAAATTCCTGAAAGTTTCTCATCTTTAGAATCAAAGTGTGGAATTCTTGGCCAGAAAATCCAACGACCAAAAAGAACTAGGAGAGCTGGTAATAATGTGAGCATTGTTATAACTGCGCAGGCAACACCAATTGCACCTACTGGGCCAAGTGATCTGTTGGCATCAAGTTCAGAAAGAAGTAAAACTAATAATCCAACTGAAACAGTTGCCCCAGATGCAACGACTGGTTCAAATACGCCACGCATTGCTTTTCTCATCGCAGTAAATCTTGATTGAACTAAATGAAGTTCTTCTCGGTAACGAGCAATCAGCAACAAACCGTAATCTGTGGCAGCGCCAATTACTAGTACAGACAAAATACCTTGAGATTGGCCATTCAAAGTGATTATTTCTTCTTTAGCTAAGAAATAAACAATTGCACCGGAAAGTGAAAGTGCAATCACTGCAGAAAATAATGGGAAAATCCACAGCAATGGGCTTCGATAAACCACAATTAAGATCAAAGCCACCACACCAAGTGTGCTTAATAACAATGTGGTGTCAATTGCGCCAAATGCTCCGAAAAGATCAGCTAAAATACCGCCGGCACCTGTGACATTGATTTGTAATCCTTCAATATCCTTTGCACCATCTCTAATGGAGTTAACAATGGCGATTAAAGCTGGTTCACCATTTGGTAAAGGGGGAACAATTTTTTTAGCAGAAATTTCGACATTTATTAGTACAGCTTCGCCATCTTGAGATGGGATAGCGAAAGGTTTTGCGCCATCAACTAAATAGTCACTTACTAACTTGCCTTCGCCTTCTTCAATTTTTAAAGATCCAAGGGTGGCAGCAAAGTCGTTTGCTTTGGCAAGATTTTCTTTAGTTAGATCGCCGGTAATAACCACTAAAGTTGGAACCGCGTCAGATGATGTGAACTCTGAGGTCACTGCACTTACTTTTGAGGATTCAGCAGATGATGGCAAGAAAGCAGCATTATCATTTTCTTGGACTTCGGAAAGTTTTCCAAATATTGGTCCAGCTACACCTGAGATACCCAACCAAATAACTACAACAGCGGCTGCTAAAAATGTGAACTTTTTAGGACTTTTTGATTTCTTGCTTCTTGACTTGCTCTTCGTAGTCTTTTTTGAGACAGCTTTTTTTGCACGCTTAGTTTTAGCTTTGGGGCTCACGAATTAACTCCTGTTATGTGGGGTATGAATCAAAGTGCACCAGTTGGTGACGCCGATTTTGTGTTATTTCCACTCTATTGTAGACAACCAAGTTTGCTAAGTTGCCATTCGAGAATACGATTAATACATGACAAACTCTGAGTTAATAATTGAGAATTGGGGCTCAGAGAATGAATACCAATCAGCATGGGATCGTCAAAGAGACATACATCACAAAATAGTTTTTGAAAATCATCCAGATGTAGCAGTTTTGCTAGAACATCAAAGTGTTTACACCGCGGGAAGATCTACCAAACCAGAAGACAGACCAAATGATGCTTCACCGGTTTTTGATATTGATCGGGGTGGTCGAATTACTTGGCATGGCCCCGGACAAATTGTTTGCTATCCAATTATGAAATTGGATGATCCAGTTGATGTTGTTGCCCATGTGCGCAGACTTGAATTATTAATTATAAATGTTTGTTCCAAACTTGGTTTAGAGACAACCCAAATTGAGGGTCGAAGTGGTGTCTGGGTTAAAGGCAGTGGTTTAGTCGACAAAAAAATAGCTGCTATTGGCATAAGAGTTGCCAAGAAAGCAACAATGCATGGTTTTGCTCTTAATTGTAATAACTCCCTTGAGGCCTTTCTCGCAATTGTTCCCTGCGGCATAGCTGATGCCGATGTCACGACGATTTCCCTGGAATTAGGTAGAGATGTGAGCGTGGCTGAAGTTACTCCCCTGATCGAGGAAGAACTCAGAAACGGTGCGCTTAAGCGCAATGTGTCGAAACGTTCTAAAGTAGAAGTCTGATGACAACTGAAATTGTGACCGGATTAAATCCGGAAGGTAAAAAACTTTTACGTATTGAAGCACGTAACGCTGAAGTGCCAATTGAGAAAAAACCTGAGTGGATTAAAACCAAACTTAAAACAGGTCCAGAATACATCCGCATTAGAGACATGGTTAAAAAAGAAGGTTTACACACAGTTTGTCAAGAAGCAGGTTGTCCAAATATTTTTGAATGTTGGGAAGACCGTGAAGCAACATTCTTAATTGGTGGATCAGCTTGTACTAGACGTTGTGATTTTTGCCTTATTGATACCGGTAAACCAGATCCACTAGATAGAACAGAACCAGACAAAGTTGCTTTGAGTGTTAAAACTATGGGATTAAAATATGCCACGGTAACTGGGGTAACCCGAGATGATTTGGAAGATGAAGGTGCTTGGCTATATGCCGAAACCATCAGAGCAATACATAAACACAATCCTGAATGTGGTGTGGAGATTCTTACTCCAGATTTCAGTGGCAAGAAAGATTTATTACAACAAGTCTTTGATGCCAAACCAGAAGTTTTTGCCCATAATTTAGAAACTGTTCCTAGAATTTTTAAATCAATTAGACCTGCATTTAATTATGAGAAATCACTAGGTGTGATTACCTTGGCCAAAGAAGCAGGAATGATCACTAAATCAAACTTGATTCTGGGCATGGGTGAAGAAAAAGCAGAAATTGTTACCGCCTTACAAGATTTAGTCAAAGCAGGTTGTGACTTAATCACAATCACCCAGTATTTGAGACCTTCAGCGCTGCATCACCCGATTGCTCGGTGGGTCAAGCCAGAAGAATTCGTAGAATTAGGTGACTTAGCTAAAGAATTAGGTTTCGTTGGCGTAATGTCTGGACCATTAGTTAGATCTTCTTACCGAGCCGGTCGACTATATAAACAAGCACTAGAAGTCAAGAATGGGAAAAATTAGTGGCTAAGAATAAAGAACCAAAAGTAAAAAAAGAAAGATTTAAGACCTTAAAACAAATTGGTCAGACCTACAAAATAACTCGCCAAACTGACAAACCACTTCCCTTTATAATTCTGGGCACACTTATTGGCACAACTGTTCCACTTGTTTTAATTGCTCAGTTTGCATTTCAATCAACTTTTTCTCAATTAATCACTACCACTTTGGCAGTTTCTACTGGATTATTAGTAACAATTTTTGTGTTTGGTAAGCGTGCTGAAAAGGCAGCTTATGCGCGCATTGAAGGCCAACCTGGTGCTGCAGCTGCAGTGCTAAACACTTTAAGAAAAGGTTGGTTTGTAACTCCCGCAGTTGCCGTAACTAGAAATCAAGATCTTGTGCACAGAGTTATTGGACCAGTTGGCATTGTCTTAGTTGGCGAAGGATCCCCCAGTCGAGTGGCTCAATTATTGGAAAGTGAAAAAGTTAAAGCTAGAAGAATTGCTGGTGATATTCCCGTTGCTTCCCTAATGGTTGGCAATGGTGAAGGATTAGTGACTTTTAAAAAGCTAAATAAAACAATTATGAAAATGGGTAAAAAGATTTCTCCAGCTGAATCTCGCGAATTAAGAAACAGATTTGGTGCATCAGGTGCAAGTGCGCTACCTATTCCTAAAGGGGCAATGCCCAAAGGTATGAGAATTCCTAGACGATAGTTAGTTTAGTTTTTGCTAACCGATCGTGTAATCCTCGTGAATTTGAGTCGGCGAGCAATGGTGGAATCACAACCATAATTAACAATGTTCTAATCAAGCTTTGAACAAAAGTTGGATTTCTATCAATACCAATATCTCTGATTCGTAATCCCACAATTCTTTGCCCAAATGATGAACCCATCATCCAAGTGAAAAGAGCCACCTCAGTTCCAAAGATGATTAAAGTCAATAAGGAATGTTTCGGTGTTGCATAAGCTGGCGCATTGGGGATGACTTGCACAACCAAGATCGCTGCAACCCAATCAAGGATTAGGGCTAAGATTCTCTTCCCAGTCATATCTCCAACCTATTGCCCAGGGCAATTTTTGGCTATTTATTCTGCCTTTAGAGGCATTTGGGAAAACTTGTTACAAGGCCGAAACAATTGGGATACCAACTCGATACACCCGTTTAGTAGGTTATGAACCAACAGATTGATGGCCCAGGGTTGTGCCTCCTTCTTCGAAACCAAACGAAAGTTCTATCAGGAGGTTATTGATGTTTAAGAACGCCGCTGAGGCGATCAAGTACATCCGCGAGAACGATATTGAATTCGTTGACGTGAGATTTATGGACTTACCTGGTGTTATGCAACACTTCAACATTCCAGCCAAAGCATTTAATGATTCCGTTTTTGAAGACGGATTAATGTTTGATGGTTCTTCAATTCGTGGTTTCCAAGCAATTCACGAATCAGATATGAAGTTAATGCCAGATGTGACCACAGCATTTATTGATCCATTTCGCGAAGCCAAAACATTAGCAATGAATTTCTCGATTAGAGATCCATTCACCAATGAACCATATTCAAGAGATCCCAGAAACGTGGCTGCTAAAGCTGAAGCTTTTTTAAAAGCATCAGGTATTGCTGACACTGTTTATTTTGGTCCAGAAGCTGAGTTCTATATCTTTGACGAAGTTCGTTTTGATAATCAACCACAAGGTTCATTCTTTAAAATTGATTCAATTGAAGCAGCATGGAATACAGGACGTGAAGAAGAAGGTGGCAACCTTGGATATAAAACTCCATTTAAAGGTGGCTACTTCCCTGTTCCTCCAGTAGATCATTTTGCTGATTTACGCGACATTATTTCTTCAACACTTATTAATCTAGGTTTTGAAGTTGAACGCGCACATCACGAAGTAGGAACTGCTGGTCAAGCAGAAATCAACTACAAATTCAACACATTATTAAACGCAGCAGATCAAGTTATGTTGTTTAAATATGTTGTGAAAAACGTTGCTTTCCTAAACGGTCATAGCGCAACCTTTATGCCAAAACCTATGTTTGGTGATAACGGTTCTGGTATGCACTGTCATCAATCATTGTGGAAAGACGGTAAGCCTTTGTTTTATGATGAAAAAGGTTATGCCGGATTATCTGACACCGCTCGTTGGTACATTGGTGGATTGTTAAAGCACGCACCATCGTTGCTGGCGTTTACTAACCCAACTGTTAACTCATATCACCGTTTAGTTCCAGGTTATGAAGCACCAGTGAACTTGGTTTACTCACAAAGAAACCGTTCCGCTGCGATTCGTATTCCTATCACTGGATCTAATCCAAAAGCTAAACGAATTGAGTTTAGAGTTCCAGATCCTGCCTGTAATCCATATCTGGCATTTGCCGCCATGATGATGGCTGGTATTGACGGTGTGAAAAACAGAATCGAACCGCCACAACCAGTTGATAAGGATCTTTACGAGTTACCACCAGAAGAAGCAAAAACTGTGCCACAAGTTCCAGGTTCTTTGGATGCAGTATTAAATGCATTAGAAAAAGACAAGGACTACTTAACAGCAGGTGGTGTATTTACTCCAGATCTAATTGATACCTGGATTGAATACAAGAGAACTAAGGAAATTGACCCAATCCGTTTGCGTCCAACTCCTTACGAATACCAGCTGTATTACGACATCTAAATAGTCTGACTAAAACACCCTCAACATTAAATTGTTGGGGGTGTTTTCATTTAAATCCCCTCAATTCTAATTGTTTGCCTTACTCTTAAATTAAGAAAAAGGAGCATTCATGGCAAAGCCAAGCGCAACACAAATCAAATCATTAAAGAACTTCAACAGAATTGCGGGAGTATTTCATCTCTTGCAAATGTTGGCAGTTCTAGCACTTGCTAATGATTTTGCATTACCGATGACCGGAACCTATTTAAACGGTCCTCCAGGAACCACTTTTAGTGCACCTGTAGTAATTCTTGAAACCCCAGTTGGGCTTGCAGTGGCATTGTTCTTAGGACTTTCTGCGCTTTTTCACTTTATTGTTTCAAGCGGAAAATTCTTTAAGCGATACTCATCTTCTCTTCTTAAAAATCAGAACATCTTTAGATGGGTTGAGTATTCACTTTCTTCATCCGTGATGATCGTTTTGATTGCCCAAATTTGTGGAATCGGAGACATTGTTGCTCTGTTGGCAATATTTGGTGTTAATGCTTCCATGATTTTATTTGGCTGGTTACAAGAAAAATATGCTCAACCTAAAGATGGAGATTTACTTCCATTTTGGTTTGGGTGCATCGCAGGAATTGTTCCTTGGCTTGGATTACTAATTTATGTAATCGCACCAGGATCATCTTCTGATGTGCAGGTGCCGGGATTTGTTTATGGCATCATCATTTCCTTGTTCGTCTTCTTTAACTCATTTGCCCTTGTCCAATATTTGCAATACAAAGGCAAAGGTAAATGGAGTAACTACTTAAGAGGAGAACGTGCCTATATTGTTTTGAGCTTGGTTGCAAAATCAGCTTTGGCATGGCAAATCTTTTCCGGAACTTTGATTCCTGCCTAATCACGATCAGCACCATACTTTTAAGGCCCCTCAGAAATTAGGGGCCTTAAATTTTATACATCTGTACTACCGTTAAAGAAATAGCAACGTAATGACAAATGTAAGCTGCAATCGTAAATGAGTGAAACAACTCGTGAAACCCAAAGTATTTAACACTTAATTTAGGTTTCTTTAACCCATAAATTATTGCCCCAACCGAATAAAGCACACCCCCAGCAATGATGAACCCTACGATTAACCAGCCAGCGTGATTGACAAATTCGGGAAGATAAAAAATAGC
>CAMATO010000059.1 GCA_945861165.1 Bifidobacterium breve
GTGTTTTGCATAACTATTCCCATTAGCGAAGGTGAAACACTTGCCCCGGCGATAGCGGCAAACATCATGAAACCTGAAGTGCGCGGATCCCCCGGATTAATTCTTACCGCCCAAACCATTGCGGTAGGAAAAACTGGTCCACACACAAAACCCATCAAAGTAAACCCGAGTAAAGCAAAATTTGCGCTCCCAATAAAAAGTAAACTTAAAATGATCAGAACAGAAGAAGTCAAAACTATTTGACTTGGTGAGAATTTTTTTGCTAAAGGCAAAACTACTATTCTTCCCGCAGCTAATGCTAAGAAAAATAAAGCTAATGCAGTTGCCCCCATTTGAGCGGAATAGCCTTTGTCAATTATGTAAGTAGGAATCCACCCTGATGCTCCTACTTCTACTCCGACATAAAAAGCAATTCCTAAAAGCAGCATCGCAAAAACAAACCGATGACCTTCAGGCTTAGCTGTGGTGTGATCTCTTTTCAAAGAACCAGAAGTATTGGAAATAAACAAATATCCCACCACCATAAAAACAGCGGCCCAGGTAATAAGTAATTGTGTGAAAAAATCTGGAACAGCACCAGCAATAAGAATTGGTCCAATGACCGCACCAATTGCAAAACCTGCATTTAAAATGTTGACTAATCTAACCGCTTTTTCGCTACCCCCGCGCGACAAAAATTGACTAATGGTGGCATCACATGCCCCAAACCCAATACCAACAATTGCTACACCCATTAAAGTTATGTTCCAAGTTGGTGCTAATCCAATTAATATGGCGCCTAATCCCATAAGTGGTGCACCTAATCCGCCCACATAAGCAGCTTTTAATTTGGAAACAGTAAGCGTGCCAATCACCACACCGAGTAATGCAGTTATCCCATGGGCAAAGAAAATTATTCCGCTTTGAGCAAGATTTAAAGAAAATTTATCTCTGAAATAAGGAACCATCACACCATAGGAAGAGGTAAATCCACCCATCACCGCAAATATGGAAATACCTGAATAAACAGATAACTTATTTAATTTAAGTGGAGAAGCAATTGAAGTCATTAACTCCAACTTAGCAAAGCAGTTATTTAATTACAGCGATGACATAGGTGCATCAGGTGCTGGAGGTCTGGATAACAACACTTCTATTTGACCAGAAACTGACCACGCTCCAGCTGAATTAGGAATGATAAATGCATCCCCTTTACTAATTTCAAAATTACCTTGTTTTTCAGTTTGAATTAAGCCTTTACCCAGAATTGCTAAAAGAATAGAAAATCCTGGTGCAAATTCAAGTGATGCTCCTCTTGGTTTTAACACATGAGATCTAAAATATGGTTCAGCTTGGACTGGCAACATTGATGCCATCAAAGAGGAATCTTGTTGCGTCGAAACAACCAGTTTTTCTACTTCGCCTTTTGATAATGCATCTAATTGCAAGGCTTGTAAAGCTAAATCAAAACCTAGATTTAAATGACCATCAATCTTGCCATCAACAGCAAATCCTTCCCATTCCAAAAGAATAGAGAAATCGGTAGGTTCTTGGAGTTCTAAAATAAATATTCCTTCCATAATCGCGTGAGGTATTCCAGCGGGAACAAATATTCCTTCACCGGCTTTAACAGTTCTTTTATTTAGAGAATCAATTAATCCAGTGGTGTCTTCTGCTGCCACCATTTTTTTCACAACATCAAGTGACATCTTTGATTCAAAACCCATCCCCACCCAAGCATCTTGAGGGGCTTCCAACACAATCCAAGCTTCAGTTTTTCCATGTGGCACACCTAAATGTTGTTTGGCAAAATTTCTGCTGGGATGAAAATGAACTGGCAATCTTTGTGCCGGGTCAAGTAGTTTTACTAACAGCTCAACACTTGCCCCATATCTATTTACGTGGGCGTTACCTAACCAAGATTCAGGATTTGTTAACACACTTTCTTTTAATGTGGTGCCGTCTTCCAAAATAGTTAAACCTTGGGTTGTCGAACCAAATCTGGTGGTGGTGGAACCCAGCCATTCCTCAGGACGCATCGGACCACCTGGCCCATTTCTTAGTTTGCCGATCTTTTGACCACCTTTATAGAAATGGTCAAATTGATTGGCAGCTAATTTAATTGGTTGAGCGACTAACAATTGAAAATATCTCCCTGTTTACTTCTTACTCTTGTTATAAGCATCTATTATTTTTTGCTTTTCTTCAATAAGTTTCTTTAGTTTATCTTCCGCTATTTGAGCATCCTTGAGAGCTGATTTTGCATTACTCAAAGCAGCATTTGCTTCTTTGAGTAGGACTTCTAGCTCCCCTTTTCTACTAGTGGCTTCTGTTTTTTGAATTTCTAGTAGTTTAATTAGTTCAATTGAATTATCCATAATTCGATCTTGAGATTGCGCAAACATAGTTAAATTGACTAAATTCTCAGTGAATTCAGTAGGGGAAGCTGAGTTTAGTAAAACTGACAAGGTATCAAGGGATCCTTGCATATAAAGAATTCTTATGGAATCTGTTACCTGGGCTTGGGCATTCCTGGCTTCAGCTTCTCTTAATTCAATATCTTTAATAAGTGCTGCTAATTCTTTTTGGGCTTTCTCAATTTCGGTTTTAATGTTTAAATATTTTTTTCTTGATTCTGAAGCTTGTGCTGCTGCCTGATCAGCTTTTTCACTAGCCGCTTTATATTGCGGTGTTAAAGCTGCAATGTCAGCTGCTGCTTGTTGAGCACGATAAGCAAATTCATCAAATCCACTCTGAGTTGGAATTCCCCCCAAAGTGTCAGCTAAAGCAATATCAACAGCCCCAATTACATATGTTGATTTCAATTTCATTCGGGCTTGAAAAGTTCTACCCGATAAAGTTACCGAACCACCATTAGCATCTTTGGCAATTAAAGTTTTTGCAGCCCCACTGGAATATCTTTCCACCACTTCAATTGATTGCACGTTTGATAAACCAAGAGCTGTCGCCATGCTGTTTTGTGACATGCGAACCCCCCAACGTGCGTTGGGGTTACGAGCATTTATTGACCAGTTGTCATCAACAGATTGACTCCACGAAACATTTCCACCCCAAGCATCCATTGTGCTCATAGTTCTGCCACCCGTTGAAGATGCAAAATAGGCGGTGACTGCTTTGCCCCCATAAGTTAAAACTGCTGGTTGATTAGAACTAGTGACTGCCGAATTAACTGCATCTCGCCAAGCATCACTTTCTTTGCTGTAACCAACATAAACTTGATCGGTTGCATTGTTATAAATATGGCAACCACAATTTCCTCTTAACCCGCTATTTAATTTTCCTAAGCCATAAGAACGAGACGCTACAACTTGAGCAACTAACGCCGCCTTGTTCCACGTGGAACTCATTTCCCCAATTCCCAGCAAATATTCATCAGCCAAGCGCATTGAAATAGAGGTGTAAAGATCTGGTCGACCATCGTTATCTCCACCATAAACAACATTCAAAATTCCATATTTATATCTGTGACCTGGGGTTGCTAAAGAGGAACCAGCATTAGTATCTGGTGATCCACTGTTGGTATTTATTAATCCTGATCCAGTGCTAATTCGAAACGAAACTTTTTTACCCGAACCTCGAGCTTCTGCTCTGCCATCGGCTCCACCACTTGAAACAATCGCATTTGAGTTTGATTCAACGCGTATAACTGTGCCACTTCCTAGGGTGGCAACAGCGTTTCCATCTATAGAAACTTCCAGTTGCGCATCCTCAGATAATTTGTCCAAGCGAACAAA
The DNA here is from genome assembly GCA_945861165.1 of Bifidobacterium breve. Lineage (GTDB taxonomy): Bacteria > Actinomycetota > Actinomycetes > S36-B12 > UBA5976 > ATZT02. Next base: position 3,735 of record CAMATO010000059.1, read on the forward strand.
TACGGCAGTTTTATCTTGACTAAGCCCAACAGTTATTTGTTTATCACTGGGTGATTCAGTTAAATTTGTACCCGGATAATAATGAGCCAAAATATCTTGCCAACTTTTTCCATCCAAGGCTTGACCTAAAGCACCATATTGACTTAAGCCCACCCCGTGACCCCAACCAGAACCAACAATGATCCATTCATTGGGAACACCTTGGGCTGGATTAATTAAAATACTAGTTGGGAAAAAAGATAAAACAATACTGCTGATAATTAATTTGCGCATGTGAATAGTGAATTTCAATGGCGCCCTTTTGGTTAAGGTGCTGCTGGGTAACCAGCAAGGGCAAGTAATTCTTCAGCAGATCCTGCAAAAACATTTAAATCAATTCCTCGGGAAGAAACTCCAAATGTTTTACCTGGACCGCTTTGAGAGTATTGCCAAAAAGTCCAACGTAAGTTGCACCCTTCCCCTGTCCAAACAGTATTTAAACAGCCAACTTTTGTTGAGATGCCAGGATTAGAAACATCAAAATAGTTTGCTGCCCACAGCGGATAGTTAGCTAATGAAGGATCGCTATTTAAATAATTTTTCAAAAAAGTGGGATTGGAATAAATAATTGGTGTTTTACCAGTTGCGTTAGCAACTTTGTCCATCCAGGTTTTAACAAATGTGACAGCTTCAGCATCAGTCGTGTTTCTTGGTACTCCAGCTTGTTCCATATCTAAAACAAGTGGCAGTGTGCCAGGAGCATAACCACCGTGAGCGTTCCATCTGGAAATCATTTGATCAGCTTGCGCATTAGCGGCAGCAACCACAGTATTCATATCATCAGTGTTTGGAATTTGTGCAAAATGATATTGGCCCACTAATAAGCCAGCAGCTTTCGCTGCCGGTATCCATTGATCTGCCAAAGGCACAGCACGTGCGTGGGCATTAGGTCCACCGTCAGAAGATTTTATGAAAACAAATCTGGCACCGGCAGCATACATTTTTGCAAAATCAATATTTCCTTGATAACGAGCAACATCTGTTCCTAAAATTCTGCCGTTTGGACCTAGTCCTTCAATTCTGGGTACAACTGCAACTTCCTGTTCACCACTTTTAGTAGCAACAGTCAAACCTGTAGTAGTAATAACACGATATTTATATCGGGCAGTTTTACGCGAAGCTTCGATGGTGAAATTAAAGGTGCCGTCAGCAGCAGTTTTCGCTGATGCTTTTTTAACCCATTGTTTTTTCTTGGCATCATAAACTTGCAATTGCACCCCAACTTTATTTGCTGGTGGGTTAAGTGTGCCCACAAAGCCAATTGGATTGGCTGGATTTACCGCAGCACTTTGTGCAGTCAAATTAACTTGTGCTTTTTTAAATACAATTGTGAATGGATCACTTTTAGGTTTATCCCCTTTATCAACCACAATTCGGTAAGTTGCTTTACCACTTTTAAGCGGAGCAGTGACTGACATGTTCCAGGTTCCATCTGCTTTAGATTTTGTGGAACCAACAGTTGACCATTTTTCGCCCTTTTTAGTTTGGCGAAGAATACTTACCCCTTCGGCAATCGGATCAAGGTTTCCGTTTAATGAAAATTTGGCGCCCACTGAAGCTTCTGTTGGCACAGGATTAAGAAGTAAACCTGGTTGAGAATTGATGTTGGCGATTAAAGGATTTAGCACTTCTTCTGCTTGAGCAGGACTTAATTGTCCAAAGCCTAAAAGTGAAGATATAAGTAGTATAAATATTCTTTTCAAAAACAATTTCCTAATGCTCCTCATTTATATTTGTCTTATTTCAAAGTAACACGAGGTACGAGTGGGACTCGAACTTTGACACCCTAAATGGCATTTCTCAGTACAAAAATGGGTACCAATTATTTAATTGGCAGTTCTGGAATGCGCCATCCTTGACATGTAAATTGCCAAAACTAATGCCACCACAATCCCGGCATTAACACCTAGTTCTAGCAAAGATCTATTAAATGCTTCTGGATCTTTGTATGTACCTAAAGTTAATGAGGCACCCACAGTCAAAATGTGTCGTACTGCGGCAATAACACCGATTATTAAAAACTTATCTAATTGATACACACCATCTGTAAAGCGAGCTATAACAGTTCTGATAATTTCCAAAATAATTACAATAAATAAAATATCGTTAACTACCTGAATCATTCCGTTTGGGAAAAAAGGATTTGTAGTAAACAATCTATTTACAGTAAAAAATAAGGCACCGATAGCGACTAAAAACAAAATGATTCCTAAAATTCCGTGGAAAACGTCCTCCAGGATATTTACAAATTTTTCTGGCAAAATTGAACTTTCTTGGGAATTATTTACTTTCGATTTAGAGGCCATTTTTACTTTCTGCTAAAGGATTATGTCCTTAATTTTAATCTAACTTTAGGGATTTAGCCTGTTTATAATTAAGCAATCCCTTAATTGCCATTTTGTGGTCATCCACCTGAGGCAATCCACTCACGGCCAGCATTCCAATTACTCCACTACCGGTGATGACCGGGAAGCCTCCCCCATGTGCTGCGTAAAGTTCATGGTCTAATCCTGAGTCCTCTTCAAAGCTTTGATTCTTTTCCTCAAAAGAAACTCTCACATACATGCTGGAATGTTTGAATTTTTCAACCACCCGACATTTTCTATTTATCCACCAATCATTCTCAGTAGAACTTCCAGTCAATGCTGCTTGAAAAATTATTTGTTCGCCAATTCTTACTTGCACAACAACTGGAGCATTTTCAGATAAAGCTAACTTTAATAATTCTTGGCCAACACCAATTGCATCCTCATTAGTAAATGTTGAAAAAGTTAAATCTGCTTCTTGTTGTAATAATTCTTTAGTTGAATAATCCCCGGTTGTCATAGTGTTTAGCCTAAAGTGTGCTCAAAGATTTACCTGCAGTTGCGTAAGGTTTTACTATGTTTTAGCCTTAGGGCTTATCAATAATTAACTCCAAGGAGACACCCCCGTGATTGAAGTTCGTGCCTATGCCGCCCA
>CAMATO010000060.1 GCA_945861165.1 Bifidobacterium breve
TATTCCAAAGGGAACAGCAAATATTGCAACATCACTTATCTCGCCTGTTTTACCGCCACGAGCTATCCACCTTTTATTTCCTAACCAAATGGCTAGAAAAATTCCAACAATAATGAAAAGTGAATATGCACGCAGTGGAAGTGGTCCCAGATATAGAACTCCGGTACTGGGACTGGGAATAGTTAACTGAATCAAGTCAAATTACTTTCTTGCTTCAGCGACAACCCCAGCAAAACCTGTTGGATCAACAAGAATTGCACTTTCAATTTGTTTTTCGTTCAGGTAGAAAGTTGGAGTACCTTGCACGCCACGGTCTTGGGCGTGAAGTTGTGAATTTTGTGCCCAACCTTTGTATTTATTGGAAGTCAAGCATGTTTCAAAAGTTGTTATCGCATCATCTTTGATGCCAACATTTTTTGCTAGATCAAGTAATTGTTGATCGCTGAACCCATCGCCCTCTTTTGATGGTTGCATAGCAAAAATACCTGCATGATATTCAGCAGTTTTACCAGCATCAACCGCACAACCAAATGCCATTGTTGCTCTTAGTGAAGCAAGTTGCGATTGCGGAAAATTTCTGTCTAGAAAAATCATTGGATGTAAGGTCAAATTAATATCACCTTTAACGGCAGCAGCAATAATGTTTTCGCCATTAGCTTTTTCTAGAAAGCCACATGCTGGACATTGAAAATCTTCGTAGAGTTCAGCTTTTGGTGCACTGGGATCTTGTTTTCCAACTGGCACACCATAACCACCCTGAGCGGTTACGCCTGTAGGAAGTTGGGCCGCTGAATTATATTCAGTTACTTCTTCTGGAATAATACTGTTTTGACCTGATTGACTTTTAACATAAACTCCAGCACCGATTAAGCCCACAACTAATGTTAAAACAAAAAGTCCACCTATAACTTGGATGGTTTTGGCTTTCTTATTTTCTGAGGAATTTGCGTTGGCTCGAACTTGGGCTGCTTTATTACGAATATCATCTGGGCTAGACATTTAGAATCTCCGAATATGTTTTGAGGTTTAATTCAATCTAACCGTTGTGCCGATTTAGTGCTAATTCTGGCTAGCCTTTGTGAACGCCTCTGGCGAAATCTTTACATAATTGGGCCACAGCAGCGATGGAATCTTTAAGGTTGGGTTGGTCTAAAATCACGTTCACAAACGCACTACCTACTATTACACCGTCAGCAAATTGTGCAACTTCATGTGCTTGGTCAGAGTTTGAAACACCTAAGCCAACTGCAATAGGTAACTGCGTATGTTTTCTAACTCTATTTACTAACTCTGCTGCTCTGCTGGAAACTTCACTTCTAGTTCCAGTAACACCCATCAGACTTGCTGCATAAACAAAACCTGTGACTTTGTTTGTAACAAGTTTTAATCTTTCATCACTTGAACTTGGGGCCACAACAAATACTCGATCAATTTCATTTTCATCAGTTGCTGTGATCCATGCTGCTGATTCATCGGGTGGTAAATCTGGGGTGATTACCCCAACTCCTCCTGATTGATTCATTTGTTTGGCAAATTTATCTATTCCCCATTTTTCAATCGGGCTCCAGTAACTCATGGTTAAAACTGGTTTGCCACTTTTGGATACTTCTTTAACTATGTGCATAACTTCATTGATTCCGGTTTTGTTATGCAATGCCACCTCTACTGCCTGTTGAATAATTGGACCATCCATCAACGGATCACTGTAAGGAACACCAATTTCAACTAAATCAACACCGCTATTTAGCATTTCTTGCATTATTGCAATGGAACCATCAATTGTTGGGAAACCTGCAGGCAAATAAGCAATTAACGCTGCTCTGTTTTCAGATTTAGCTTTTTCAAATACTTGGTGAATTGAACTCATGATTTTCTAAGTTAACTTGAACCATTTCGCAGCAGTTTCAACATCCTTATCGCCACGACCACTGCAATTAATAACTATTACCGCATCTTTACCTAATTCTTTTCCTAATTTAACTGTTCCGGCAATGGCGTGTGCTGTTTCAATTGCTGGAATGATTCCTTCAGTTCGAGACAATAAAGAAAATGCATCCATTGCTTCAGTGTCAGTTATTGGATGATAAAAAGCTCGACCAGAGTCTTTCAACCAAGCGTGTTCCGGTCCAACTCCTGGATAATCTAGTCCTGCAGAAATGGAATGACTCGGTAAAGTTTGACCATTTTCGTCTTGTAAAACATAGGAACGTGTTCCGTGCAATATTCCGATCGTGCCTCCTGAAAGTGTTGCGGCATGCCTTCCAGTTTCTATTCCGTCACCTGCTGCTTCATAGCCATGCAACTGCACATCTTTATCTAAAATAAATGGATGAAATAAACCAATAGCATTTGATCCCCCACCGACACAAGCAGTTACAGCAGTTGGAAGTTTTCCTGTTTTTTCCAAAATTTGTTGTCTTGCTTCAACACCAATAATGCTATGAAAATTTCTTCCAATAGTAGGAAACGGATGAGGACCAGCAACTGTGCCCAGTAAATAATGTGTGGTCTCAACGTTGGTCACCCAATCACGCATTGCTTCGTTGATGGCATCTTTTAATGTTTTCGTTCCAGAAGTAACAGGCACAACTGTGGCGCCTAGTAATTTCATCCGAGCAACATTCAATGATTGACGTACAGTGTCTTCTTCTCCCATATAAATTATGCACTCGAGACCAAATAGCGCAGCTGCAGTCGCAGTAGCAACACCATGTTGACCTGCTCCGGTTTCGGCAATAATTCTTTTTTTGCCCATCCGAACTGTAAGTAAAGCTTGTCCAATTACGTTGTTTATTTTATGTGATCCAGTGTGATTTAAATCTTCTCTTTTTAAAAATACTCGAGCTCCACCGGCATGTTTGGAAAAGTTTTTTGCTTCGGTTAAAGGACTTGGTCTACCTACATAATCTTTTAATAGATTTTGAAAGTCTTCGTTGAATTTAGGATCGATTACAGCTTTTAAATATTCTGCTTCAAGTTGATCAAGGGCAGATATTAAAGCTTCAGGAACAAACCTGCCACCAAATTGACCAAAGTGTCCCGTTTGGTCATCGATTTTATGTAGATCTTGCAAAAAAGTTGTCATTTAATTAACGACCATGATTGGTAGCAGGATGAGCACCAGCTGTTACTAATTCGTGAACTGCCGCTCTGGGATCTTTATGAACTACCAAGCTTTCGCCTACTAAAACAGCGTGGGCTCCAGCATTGGCATAAGTGATCAAATCATGTTTGTCGCGAACTCCCGACTCTGCAACCAAAATACATTCACTTGGCACCAGTGGTGCAAGTTTTATAAATGTGTTCCTATCAACTTCTAGGGTTTTAAGATTTCGTGCATTAATCCCAATTAGTTTTGCTCCGGCATCCGCTGCTCTTTTAACTTCTTCCTCTGTGTGAACTTCTACCAAAGGGGTTAATCCAATACTTTTTGATCTTTCAATTAATGAAACTAATGCTTCTTGATTAAGGGCTGCGACAATCAAAAGAGCCAAATCAGCTCCATATGCCCTAGCTTCCCAAAGTTGATAACTAGAAACTATAAAATCTTTTCGTAACATTGGAATCTCAACTGCTTTTCTTACAGCTGCTAAGTCTGCCAAAGAACCTTTAAATCTTCTTTCTTCGGTTAAAACACTAATACAACTGGCACCACCGGCTTCATATTCTTTGGCAAGAAAAGCTGGATCTGTTATCTCTGAAAGATCGCCTTTTGATGGACTTGATCTTTTGACTTCGGCGATAACAGCAACGCCTGCTTCATCAAATATGGGATAAGGATCGATAGCTTTAGCCACTTTTTCAACTTGACTTTTTAAATCATCTATAGAAACTTTTTCTTGTCTCAATGCCAAATCTTCACGAACGCCAACGATAATTTCGTCTAGAACGCTCGACATTATTTTCCTTTTCTACTTTCTTCTCGAATTTAATTTTTCCCAGACAATCCAGATGAATCCGCCTAGAAATGTAATTCCGATTCCTAACCAAAACATTTGCCAATCGTTACGAACTAAACCAACTGTAGAGATAACTGATGCTGCGATAATAAGAAAGGTACCAGTCCATGCAGCTGGTGTTTGTCCATGATTATCTTTCGGCATAAACGAATTCTCCCTAAATTAGTGGTATCAGCCTAATGAGGACGCTACGGCAACCGCTTTGAGTACCACTGCTGCCTTGTTTTGACATTCCTTATCTTCACTGCTTGGTACAGAGTCTGCAACAACACCGGCTCCTGCTTGCACGTAGGCGATCCCATCTTTAAGTAATGCTGTCCTAATTGTGATTGCCACATCCATGTTGCCTGCAAAATCAAAGTAACCTAACGCGCCGCCATAGATACCACGTTTCACGGGTTCTAATTCATCAATTATTTCCATCGCGCGTACCTTAGGTGCGCCAGATAATGTGCCTGCGGGAAATGTTGCCTTCAACGTATCGGCTGTGGTGATGCTTTCATTTAATGTTCCAGTAACAGTTGAGACCAAATGCATCACGTGACTGTATTTTTCTACTTGCATAAATTCCACAACTTCTACTGTTCCAGGTTTACAAACTCTGCCCAGATCATTTCTCCCTAGATCAACCAACATTAGATGCTCAGCTTTTTCTTTAGGATCATTCAATAACTCAACTGCAATTTTTTCATCTTCGTCTGAGTTTTTACCTCGCATCCTGGTTCCGGCAATCGGATGCATCATGGCTTTTCTGTCCTTAACTGTTACTAGAGCTTCTGGACTTGAGCCAATAATCTCAAATTCTGTTGCACTTAAATCTTTAGTAGGAATATTTAGGTAATACATATAAGGACTGGGATTAGAGGCTCTGAGCACTCTATATATGTCAATAGCTTTTGCTGTGGTTTTTGTGTCAAATCTTTGTGACAAAACTATTTGAAAAGCATCTCCTGCTCCTACATATTCAATGGCCTTTTGCACGGATGCTTGATAATCCTTGCTGCTAGTTCTGTTGGAGAAATCAGGTTTGGCGTCATTATTCAAAGTCGAACCAATTTGAGTTTGAGGTTGATTTAACGCCTCTTGCATAGCATCAAGCCGGGCCACAGCGTCAAGATAAGCCCCATCAACTCTTTCAGCGGTGCCGTCATAGTTCACTGCATTTGCAATCAACCACACAGATCCATCAACATGATCTAGTACCGCAAAGTCGGTTGCTAACAACATAACTAAATCAGGAACTTTTGTTTCATCAGGATTTTGGTTGGGAATCTTTTCAAATATTCGAACAATGTCATAGGCCAGATACCCAACTAATCCACCAGTCAAGGGCGGCAAATTTGGAAAAGGTTTTGTGGCGAGAAAATCTAAAGTTTGCTTGAATACATCCCAAACATCACCAGCTAGTGCCACCCCTTTAGGCGCATTCCCAGACCACAGCGCTTGACCATTTTCACTACGCAAAGTTGCGGCACTGCTTACTCCAATAAATGAATACCTGGACCAACTTTGACCGTGCTCAGCTGATTCCAACAAAAACGTGCCTGGTCTTTCATTTGCTAGCGCTTTGTATAACCCAACGGGGGTAAATGAATCACCGATTAGGCGCCTCACCACGGGAATTACTTTTCTTTCTTGCGCAAATTCTGTGAATGCTTCTAGATTTGGTGTTGTCACCCCAAGTTTGTATTGGTCCATCAACTATTTTGCTGCCCAAACAACAACGCCATCAAAACAAGTTTTATCACCTGTATGACAAGCAGGCCCTTTTTGTTTAACCCTAATTAATACAGTGTCCGCATCACAATCAATTCTTAATTCAACTAATTCTTGCGTGTTACCTGATTGCTCACCCTTGATCCAAATCTTTTGTCTTGAGCGCGAAAAATAGGTAACTTGTTTTGTTTCTAAAGTTTTTGTAAAAGCTTCCTCATTCATCCAGGCCATCATTAAGACACCATTACTAACTTCATCAGTGGTTATTACGGGGACTAAACCATTTTCATTAGTTTTCATAGATTGCCAATATTGCGATATTGCGCCTTGGGATAAATCAGTCATGCGCATATTCTTGCCTAAGGTGCCTCCTGATTTAGCGCTAGGTATCTTTTCCTCTACTCTCTATATATGACCTCTTTAGCGAAACGTGAAAGATCTGCACTGGCTCAAACTTTAAGAAATCTTGGCCCAGATGCACCAACTTTGTGTCAAGGTTGGAATTCTTTCGATTTGCTTGCCCATTTGATTGTCAGAGAAACTAGACCTGATGCTGCACTTGGAATCTTTATCCCAGCACTGTCTTCATACAGTGACAAAGTTGCGGCCAAAATTAAGAAAAGTGATTTTGAGACCTTAGTTCAAGAATTCGCAGACGGTCCTAAAAAATTCTCACCCTTTGCTTTCCCAGGAATCGACAACCTTGCTAACTCAATCGAGCTAGTGATTCATCACGAAGACCTGTTAAGGGGGCAACCAAATTATGTGCCAAGAATTTTTAGTGATTCGGATAAACAATTTTTATGGAAGCGATTTACTCAATCAAGCAAAATTTTCATGCGCAAGGCCAAAGTTGGAATAATAGCAAAATCTGATCAAGGAACATACACCGTTAAAACAGGTAAAAGTTGTGTGACAATTCAAGGTGAAGTAGTTGATTTATTTCTGTTTGCTTATGGTAGAAAATCTGCAGC
>CAMATO010000061.1 GCA_945861165.1 Bifidobacterium breve
TGGTTGGGGCAAGACATCCTTTAACAACAATTGCTGAACATATTGCAGACGTATTCATCGCTATGGGTTATGAAATTGCGGAAGGACCTGAAGCTGAGGCTGAGTGGTTTAATTTCGACTCCTTAAATATTTCCGAAGACCATCCATCGAGAAGTTCGTCTGACACTTTTTATGTTGAATCACTTGACTCAGGAGTTGTAATGAGAACTCAAACCTCACCTGTCCAAATGAGAGCAATGCTGGAACGAAAGCCTCCAATTTATGTAATCGCGCCAGGCAAAGTTTTTCGTACAGATGAATTAGATGCCACGCATACACCTGTTTTTCATCAGGTTGAAGGTTTAGCGGTTGATAAGAATTTAACTATGGCGGACCTAAAGGGCACACTTGATCATTTGGCGAAAACAATGTTTGGGGAAGAAATTGAAACAAGATTTAGACCTTCATATTTTCCATTTACCGAGCCGAGTGCAGAACTAGATCTAAAGTGTTTTGTTTGTAAAGGTGTGAATAAAAAGAAAGACTTTGATTGTAAAACTTGTCGGAATGAAGGTTGGATTGAATGGGGTGGGTGCGGCATGGTTAATCCAAATGTTTTGGAAACAGCTGGAATTGATTCAACTAGATATTCTGGCTTCGCCTTTGGAATGGGACTAGAAAGAACCTTAATGTTTAGATACGGAATAACTGATATGCACGATCTTGTTGAGGCCGACACTCGATTCACTTCAAATTTTGGTTTAGGGATTTAAGTGAAATTATCTATCAATTGGCTCAATGAATACGTTAAATTTCCAAAAACAATAAAAACAGAAGTTATTGTCGAGCACCTTGTCAAACTTGGTTACGAAGTTGAGGCAGTAGAAATTTTTGGCAATGTGCAAGGACCATTAGTTGTGGGTAAGGTTGAAAAAATTGAAATATTGAATGACTTTAAGAAACCAATTAGGTATTGCACAGTAAACGTTGGAAACAAAACCCAAGAGATAATATGTGGAGCGAGCAATTTTAAAGAGGGCAACTCTGTTGTAGTTGCTCTACCAGGGGCGATACTTCCTGGTGATTTCAAAATTTCTGAACGAGAAACATACGGAAAAGTTTCACAAGGAATGATCTGTTCTGCTAAGGAACTTGGATTTAGTGATAATCATGATGGCATCATGGTGTTGGCCAATGATTTGAAAGTTGGTTCAGACGCCAAAGGTCTACTTGGTTTGGGTGAAACAGTTCTCGATATCTCAATATTGCCTGACCGTGGTTATGCCATGAGTGTTAGAGGAATTGGTAGAGAACTGGCGTTATCAATGAATGTTAAGTTTGTAGACCCAATATTACAAAAAGTTCCAAAAGTTAAGAAATCGCTTAAATTGAAAACCAGTATTAATACAAAAGACGCATCAAAGATAGCTTTGGTCACTTTAAGTGATTATAAAACTGATTCAACTTCACCCATTTTTATGCAGAAAAGGCTAGCCCAATCAGGTATTCGTACTATTTCACTACCAGTTGATGTCACGAATTATCTAATGCTGGAAATTGGTCAACCTTTGCATGCTTTCGATGCCGATAAAATTAGTGGTGGGATTCAAATAAGAAACGCCAAACAAGGTGAGATTTTGGAAACATTAGATCACGTAAAAAGAAAACTAGATTCGAGAACTTTGGTTATCGCCGATAGTAAAAAAGCCCTGTCCATCGCAGGTGTGATGGGTGGGTTGGAAAGTGAAATAACTGCCACAAGTAAAAATCTGATAATCGAATCAGCCGTGTTCGACAAAGCCTCGATCAGTAGAACATCTCGTAGCCTTAAATTGCCAAGTGAGGCTAGTAAAAGATTTGAACGTGGAACAGACCCAGAAGTAAATGATTACGCAGCAATTTTGGCTGCATATTATTTGGTTAAATACGGTAAAGGAAAGATCACTGGTATATCGATTGCGAAAAATACTCTTAAACCCATCACTATCAATTTCAATCCCAACGAAGTAAAGCGACTAATTGGGGTAGATATTGATAAGGCAACAATTCAAAAGATCTTAAAATCATTAAATATAGAATTCACTAAAACTGGTGACAAATGGAAACTGAGAGCACCTTCATGGAGACACGATCTTCATCATCAAGCAGATATCGTTGAAGAGATAGTGCGTATATGGGGTTATCATAAAATTCCAAGTAGGTTACCGACCACTCACCTTGGATCAGGGTTATCCAAAGCTCAAAAAACTAAAAGAGCGCTTTCAATAAAGATGGCAAGTTTAGGTGCAAATGAAGTATTAAACTACCCATTTGTTTCCATTGATCAGATTTCCCAACTTGGAATATCTAGCAAAGATAAAAGAGCTAATCTCGTTCGCCTAGCAAATCCTCTATCTGAGGACACACCTTATTTGCGAACCACCTTGCTGCCAGGTTTGATAGTTGCTGTCCTTAGAAATATTTCTCGTGGGACTGACAATGTGGCGGTCTTCGAACAGGGGAGTGTCTATTATCCATCAAATAAAAAAGTAAATAACAGCAAACCGAAATTAATGAAAAGACCAACTAATAATGAAATTTCAAATCTAAACAATTTGATTCCTGTGCAGCCCAAAATGTTGGCAGGTGTATTTATGGGGGAAAAGAATCAATCTGGTTGGTGGCCAAATAGTCAAAAATATAGTTGGCATGATCCAGTTGAGATGGTTGTAAAATTATGCACTGAATTTGGTATTGAAGTTTTACTCACAAACGTTAAATATGCCCCGTTTCATCCCGGGCGATGTGCTGAAATCTCGATTAATAAGAAAATTATTGGCTACGCAGGAGAGTTTCATCCCGGAGTAGTTGAGAAAAATGGATTAAGTGGAAAAGTTTATGGTTTTGAAATATGCATAGACGACATAATCGAAAACGCCATCGATCAAATGGCACCAAACTTCTCCGCCATGCCAGTAGTAAAAGAAGACTTAGCTTTCGTTGTTGAAAAGGATGCCATGGCACTTGATTTGATAACCACCATTCAAAGGACTGCAGGTTCACTTTTGGAGAGTGTGCGACTTTTTGATGTTTATGAAGGGAGCAGCATTGGTCAAAACAAAAAATCTATGGCGTTTAATTTAAGGTTCAGGGCAACAGATCGAACTCTCACTAGTGATGAAGTCAGCAAGATCCGACTCCAAATCGTGGAAGAAGTAGCCAAGGAACACTCAGGCTCCCTCAGAGCATAGCATTATGCGCATATGCGTATAATTGTCTAATGGACGTAGTGGTCGTAGGGGCATCTGGTTACGCCGGAGGTGAATTACTCCGTCTAATTCATGCTCACCCCAAATTGAAATTAAAATCAGCTGTTGCTCATTCCAAAGCAAATAGCGCAATCACTTTGGAACACCCATTTCTACTTGGTAAATACGATCAAGATTTTCAAGAGTTTGATGCCGCAAAAATTGCCGAAACCGATTTCGCCTTTCTGGCTTTGCCTCATGGTGAGTCAGCTGGGTTAGTGGCGCAACTTAATCCAAATACAAAAATAGTAGATCTAGGTGCGGATTTTAGATTAGAAGATTCAAAACAATGGACCAAATATTATGGGGGAGAGTTCGCAGGAACTTGGACCTACGGGTTACCAGAAATCGAAAACAACGTCGAAGTTATTTCCAAATCTAAACGAGTTGCTAACCCTGGTTGCTATGCCACTGCTATATCTCTTGCCTTTGCTCCTTTAATAAAACATAGCTTGATCGATTTGAAATATATGACTGTTGTCGCTGCCAGTGGCACAACAGGCGCAGGTAAGAAACCCGTTCAATCTTTAAGTGCTAGTGAAGTAATCGGTTCACTTGTTAACTACAAAATGAATGGCACACACCAACATATCCCCGAGATAGAACAAAGTTTAAGTTCAATTTCGGAGCAGGCAATCAAATTATCGTTTAACCCTATTTTGGCTCCAATGCCAAGAGGAATTTTAGCAAATTGTATTTCTGTTCTCAAAACGAAGAATTCAATAAAAGATATCTCAGAAATGTTCCATGATTACTATAAAGATTCAGCATTCGTAAAAATTGTTCAGGATCAAAATCCACAGACGAGTGCTGTGCTTAACACTAATAGTTGTTTATTGCAAATAACAATAGACGAAGATACGAATCAGATAACAGTCATTAGTGTGATTGATAACTTAATCAAAGGTGCAAGTGGTCAAGCTATACAAAATATGAATTTGATGTGTGGATTCGATCAAACTCTTGGTTTGGTTGATGCCTTATGAGTACAACATCTGCCAAAGGATTTCATGCCAGCGGGGTTGCAGCCGGATTAAAATCAAATGGCGGTAAAGATGTGGCATTAATCGTTAATCTAGGACCAAATTATGATGCTGCGGCTGTATTTACCTCTAACAAAGTTAAAGCAGCACCTGTTATCTGGACCCAAGAAGTTATCAAAAATAAAAAATTGAAATCAGTGATTCTCAATAGTGGGGGAGCTAATGCCTGCACTGGGCCTGGCGGATTTGAAGACAGTCATCAAAGCGCAGAACACGTAGCAAAAATATTTTCAGTTGGTCCAATAGAAATCGCAGTGTGCTCAACAGGTCTAATCGGAAACAGATTGGATATGCCAAAACTTCTCGCAGGCATAGATCAAGCGCATATGAAATTGAATCCAGACGGTGGCATAGATGCTGCACAAGCAATCATGACAACAGATTCTCATCACAAGGTAAGTGAAATAAGTGGTGATGGTTGGATTATTGGAGCCATGATCAAAGGTGCAGGAATGTTGGCTCCTGACATGGCAACAATGCTGTGTGTCATAACCACAGACGCAGATATTTCACATTTAGATCATCAGAGAATTCTGCAAGACGTAACTGAAATAACCCTTAATAGAGTCGATTCTGATGGTTGTACATCCACCAACGACACAGTTATTCTGATGTCATCTGGTGCAAGTGCGATAAAACCAAGTGAAAATGAATTTAGTTCCTTATTAAAAATTCTAATGTCTGATCTAAGTTTACAATTGATAAATGACGCAGAGGGCGCAACTAAAGTAATAACCATAGAGGTTATTAACGCCAAATCAGAAGCTGACGCGGTAAAAGCTGCAAGAGCAATCGCTCGAAACAATCTTCTGAAATGCGCCATGTTTGGTCAAGATCCCAATTGGGGTAGAATTCTGGCCGCAGTAGGAACAGCGGATGCATATTTGGAATCTGATCTGATCGATGTTTATCTAAACAGTATTCAAGTTTGTAGCAAGGGAGCTGCCCTAACTGATCAGAAAAATGTTGCACTAAAAGACAGAGATGTAAGCATAAAAATTGATCTCAATGTTGGTACAAATTCTGCAACGATTTACACAAATGATTTGTCCACACAATACGTTCATGAAAATTCTGCGTACTCAACATGATAAAAAAACAGGAAATAAGACAAGAGGATGCTCTTAAAAAAGCGGCTGTATTGGCTGAAGCTTTGCCTTGGTTATTGAAGTTTCAAGAAGCAATCGTGGTGATCAAGTTCGGCGGAAATGCAATGACTAATTCAGAACTTTCAAAACAATTTGCCGAAGATGTGTTATTTCTCAAACTGGCTGGTCTTAAACCAATCGTGGTTCATGGTGGTGGACCGCAAATATCAAAGAGACTCGAAGCTGCTGGAATTGCCTCCGAATTCAAGTCAGGTTATCGAATCACCAGCGAAGAAAGTATGAAAATAGTAAAAGATGTGTTAGTCAACGAGATACAGAAAGAGTTAGTCACAAATATAAATAGTTTGTCAAAAATTGCTGTGGGAATGAGCGGTGATGCTGATTCACTACTAGAAGTTGAAAAGCTTTATTTATGGGAAGCAGACGATAAAATTGATATTGGACTGGTTGGTTATGTAACAAAGGTAGATGTGACACAAATAATTGATGTTATCGAATCCGGTCAAATACCTGTCATCTCGACAACAGGTATTGGTCAAGATAAAGAAATATATAACGTCAACGCTGATACCGCGGCTTCTGCAATCGCAAGTGCCATAAAGGCACAAAAGTTAGTTATTCTGACTGATGTTTCAGGGCTGATGGAAAATTATCCGGATGAGAAAACCCTTATTCCCACTATTGACATAACCAAACTCAAAGAATTATTGCCCACATTAGATGAAGGAATGAAGCCTAAAATGCAAGCTTGCCTGGAAGCCGTTGAATCAGGGGTTGTCAGAGCACATGTAATTGATGGGCGTTCCCCACATGCCGTTTTGGTGGAAGTTTTTACAAACTCTGGTACGGGGACCATGGTAATCGAAAGTATGGATCAAGAATGACAGATTTTAATTGGAATAATATTTTTCTCAATAACTATGGAACCCCATCCATTCAATTAGTTGCTGGGGAAGGGGTAATTGTAAAAGATTCTCAAGGAAATATCTATTTAGATTTTCTTTCGGGAATTGCGGTCAATTCTCTAGGTCATGCTCACCCAGTTGTAACTGAAGCTGTTAATGATCAA
>CAMATO010000062.1 GCA_945861165.1 Bifidobacterium breve
TCCTGTGTGTAAGATTCCATTTTTTGGTAATTCTTTTTCATGCGTTCCCCAACCAAGTTCTGCTGGAGCAATACCTTCTTCGTAAAATCCTTCCACAGACCAAGTATTAACAAATTCATTAACTTTTTTGGGTTTGTCAGTAATTTGGGTATCGCGTTCTGCAATATGAATTACTTTCACACCTAATAGATAAGCTAATTCATTATATTTTTCTTGACTTAATGCTTTTTCAATCTTTGAATTAGATTTTCCATCTTGTTTTAATTTATTTGCAATATCAACTAGAGCAGCTTTTGTGAAGTGGGAAACAAGTCCAGGATTAGCACCATGTTCCACAACTGCTGATGGACCTTTTTTATTCCAGGTTTTCATCATTTGGCGAATTCTCATATGTCTTGGATAAAGAGTTCGCTCTAGAACTGGGCGATCTGCACCATCAACATATGGATTCCATTCCTCAACAGAGGTGTTCAAATACAAAACATTGTTATCGTGACACCATTGCAAGATTGCGTTGCAATCAATATTCCACGCTAAATCAAGTAATAAGTCACCTGATGAAACTAAGGAAGAAAGTTTTTCACTTAAATTCTCTTTTGTTATTAAGTCTTTTTTGAAAGTAACACCTTGTTTTATTTCATTTACGATTCGATCTGATCGATCATCTTTGTCAATAACAGTTACCTGAGCAGGTTTAGCGATATGTTTTAAAATCAGTGGCAATGAGCATTGGGCTACAGAGCCTGCGCCAAGTACTAGAACTCGGCCTGAAAATACTTTGTCCAACGAACCTCCAAATTAAAGTTGCATGAAGGTAAAATAATACAGCACGCAGATCTCGAGCAGACTTAGCCTGGCAACTGCTTTAAGATCATTGACATTTTCCTTAAGGCTATTCCGCGATGACTAATCTTGTCTTTTTCTGAATCACTTAACTCAGATGAAGTTTTGGTTAAACCTTGTGGCACAAAAATTGGGTCGTATCCAAAACCATTTTTGCCTCTGACTTCTTTAATGACCTGGCCAGGCATTTGCCCATCTACAACAAGTTCAAGTTCTTGAGATTTATCAACTAAAGCTATAGAGCACTCAAATTTGGCACTTAGTAAAGATTGATCTAGCTCTTTAATTTCATTTAGTAATTTCATGACATTTGCCTTGTCATCGGCTTCAATTCCTGCGTAACGGGCACTAAAAATACCTGGAGCGCCATTTAAGGCCTCAACAACTAATCCTGAATCATCTGCCAGGGCAGGTAAATTTGTGAATTCATTTATCGCTCTGGCTTTGATTAAAGCATTCTCAGCAAAGTTAGCACCGGTTTCTTCGACCTCGGGAACTCCTGGAAACTGACTAACGGTAACTAATTTCAGGTCGGGCAAGAATTCGTTGAGGATTCTTTGAAATTCAATAACTTTATGAGTGTTGGCTGTTGCCAACACAATTTTTTTCATCTTTACTTCAATGCCTCAAGTTGTAATTTGGTTAATTCAACGCAACCTTGAGCAGCCATGGCTAACAAGTTGTCTAATTCTGATTTGTCGAAAGGTGCACCTTCAGCAGTTCCCTGTACTTCAATATATTTTCCGCCACCAGTCATGACCACGTTCATGTCAGTTTGGGCACGCACATCGTCTTCGTAATGCAAATCAAGTCTTACTTCCCCATCAATAATGCCCACACTTACTGCAGCTACTGAGTCAATCAATACCTTTTCAACTGAGTCAATAATCCCTTTATTTTTAGCCCATTTCAAAGCATCTACTAAAGCAACATAGGCACCAGTTATGGCAGCAGTTCTGGTTCCTCCATCTGCTTGCAAAACATCACAGTCTAAAACAATAGTGTTTTCACCAAGTGCTTTGTTATTAATAACTGCTCTTAAGCTTCTGCCCACAAGTCTTGAAATTTCTTGGGTTCGGCCGCCCAGTTTTCCTTTAACAGATTCACGATCTGACCTTGATTCGGTTGATCTGGGTAACATGGCATATTCTGCGGTGACCCAACCCTCCCCGGAATCCTTCTTAAACCTGGGCACACCTGCAGTAACCGAAGCAACACAAAGAACTCGGGTTCTTCCAAAGTGGACTAAACAAGATCCTTCAGCATTTTCTAACCAATTTCTTTCAAATTTAATTGGTCTTAATTGATCTTTAGCTCTGCCGTCACTTCTTGTCATGAATTCCACCTTATCTTGTTTTTAAGCTTGTTGAACATTTGCAACTTCTGGGCCTAAAAATCTTTTAGCTAAAGGAGCAAATGTTGAAACATCCCCAGTTGCCAAAAACTCGTGTTTTGGTTTGCCAGCATTTTTTTCTCTAAGTAAATTTTTTGTCACAAGCACTTGATAAAGATCTTGTGCTGTTTCATCAGCACTAGAAACTATTGCTACATCTGGACCAAGGGTATAACTGATTGCACCAGAGATTAAAGGGAAATGTGTGCAACCAAGCACCACAGTGTCAATTTGGGCTTTAGTTAATTCTTGTAAATATTCTTTAGCAATACTTAACACTTCTTCTCCTGAAGTAATTCCTCTTTCAACAAATTCTACAAATCTAGGGCAGGCTTTAGAAAACAATTCAATATCGGGGGCAGCAGAAAAAGCATCACCATATGCTCCACTTTCAATTGTGGCCCGAGTTCCAATAACACCTACTTTTTTATTTCTGGTAACAGAGACTGCTCTTCTCACGGCAGGCCCAATTACTTCAATTACGGGAACGTCGTAGCGCTCGCGAGCATCACGCAACGTTGCCGCAGAAGCTGTGTTACAGGCAATAACAATGACTTTAACGCCATCTTTGACAAGTTTGTCCATAATGTCGAGGGAAAATTTTCTTACTTCAGCAATGCTCCTTGGACCATAAGGCCCATTGGCCGTATCTCCGATGTATCGAATGGGTTCATTGGGAAGTTGATCCAAAATAGCTCTGGCAACTGTGAGCCCACCAACTCCTGAGTCAAGGATTCCAATGGGTTTGTTGTCCATAATTATGCAAAGCCTATTGCTCGAAGCAGATCCCACTATCTGTTGGGCTTTGCCCACAGTTTTAGGCAACTTTCGCCCAAAACCGCCCCAGTTTTAATAAAAGTGGAAGAAAAACCCCTTCAGATATTGTCCATATTCGAAACTTGGCGCTATGGTCAGTCTCAGCCCGAAATTCGGGTGGTAAGGATTTGGGAACTTCTCTAATAATGGAGAGTTTCAAAATCTTTGCGTTTTCGTCTTGGGAGTTTGGCATGGTTGGAATTTCAGTTCTGTCTAACGGACAGTTCCAGGCTGTATACAACGTCTTGTCTTTTGCTCTAGCATCGATGATTTTTGCAACACTATTCATGCTGGTTGCGCAAGGCCGTGTATTGCCTCGTTACCGTCAAGCGCTGATTACATCAGCAACTGTTACCGGTATCGCTGCTTATCACTATTTCAGAATATTTGATTCTTTCCGTCACGCATATGTGCAAACAGCTGTGGGTGGAGATTATTCATTAGTTGCAGGAGAAGGTTTCAACGAAGCTTACCGTTACGTTGATTGGCTTCTAACTGTTCCTCTACTACTTGTAGAAACAGTTGCAGTTCTTGCATTGGCAAAGAAAGTTCAAAGCCAATTGTTAGTTCGCTTAGTTCCAGCATCAGCATTGATGATCATTCTTGGTTACCCAGGTGAAATTGCTACAGAACTTGGTCCAAAAATGGTATGGGGCGCACTTTCAACAATTCCATTCCTTTACATTCTTTACATCTTGTTTGTTGAACTTGGTAACTCAATGGGTCGCCAACCAGCAGGCGTTGCAAAAGAACTTGCAAAGTTGCGACTATTACTTCTTGCAACTTGGGGCGTTTACCCAATCAGCTACCTATTCCCAGCATTTGGCGAATTTTTTAGTAGCGCTTGGTTCGAAGGCACAAATGCATTCGTGCTACGTCAATACGGCTACTCAACTGCAGACGTCTTGGCTAAAGTAGTGTTCGGTCTAATGATTTACAAGATCGCACGCATGAAGAGCTTTGCTGATGATCGTTCATTCGCTAAGAGCGAAGGTCACTAAATATCAGTTAAGTAATTAAATTAAAGGCCTTGGGTGCAAACCCAAGGCCTTTAATAATTTCTAGGAATTCATTTCCTCTAGTAAATTTGATTGCAACCACGTCAACCAAGCATAAATATCCTTAGCATGATCTAGGTCCTCTTGACCTGTTATTTCGTCTTCGTCTTGCTCATCGGTGATGCCAACCCTGGTACCAAGAGCTAATCTCACATCATTGATGACAGTGAGCCAAGATTCAAAGTCTTTAGGTTTTATTGAAACAGTCTCATCTGGCTCAGGTAGATTTTCCAACACAAATTGGGCACGTTTTATTTTCAGTTCCCGCAAAGATCTTTCTGTGAATCTTCTAAACTCCTCAGAGGCTTCCCTATCGTTTTGATACGCATCAGGAAGTAGCCTCAACAACACATCGTCATCAGGTTTTGTTGCGGTGGAATCAATGCCTATCAGTTGGGCCAAGGGGTCAACACTCTCATTAATTTTAAGCGGGACTAAGAGCGCAACAATTTGTTCAATCATAGAAGTCAGCAGCGCGATTTCTAAAGCTTCAATTTGAAAAGTTATTTCACCATTTACTTGTTTTCTAAATCCCCGATTTTCCATCATCAAGATTTCTGTAACGTGGCCCATAAACCATAGGAATGCATGGCATTAACATCTCGTTCCATTTCTTCTCTTGAACCTGTGTTCACCACAGATTTTCCATCATTATGGACCTGAAGCATTAGCGTTTCGGCTTTCTCTTTGGAATATTTGAAATAAGTCATAAATACATGTGTCACGTAATGCATCAAATTGATTGGGTCATTCCACACAATACAAACCCAAGGGGTATTGGGATTTGTTTCAGAAGAAACACTTTGCGTTTCTAAGGGGGCAATACTCATGCTTTTATATTTGCATCGAAGCTAGGTTTTGGCCAATCACTTAAGTGAATCAAAAATTTTCTTGCAGTCAGGACAAATTGGGAACTTTCCAGGATCCCTGCCTGGGACCCAAACTTTCCCACATAAAGCAATAACTGGTTTTCCGGTTACTGCGCTTTCCACAATCTTTTCTTTTTGAACATAGTGTGCGAATTTCTCGTGGTCCCCGTCATCATTGGTTTCCAGCGTTCGTTCATCAAGCAGAGTGTCACCCAGGGAACCGGGGCTGTCTAGTGGAGTAGTCACAGTCCGATTCTGGCAGAAGCCTTGGGTAGGATTGTCTTTTCAGCCCCTGATTTCTTATCAAGCGAGGAAGATCTATTCATGAAACTAAAGGGAAGGGATTTCTTAAAAGAAATCGACTTTAGTGCCGAGGAACTACTCCAAATAATTGAACGTGCCCAGAAGTTAAAAAAGCAAAAGAAAAACGGCCGTGAAAAGAAGCGCCTCAAAGGCAAAAATATTGCACTCATATTTGAAAAAACTTCCACTAGAACTCGTGCTGCCTTTGATGTCGCCGCTCATGATCAAGGCGCTTTTACTACTTTCTTTGATTCCAGTTCATCTCAACTTGGTCACAAAGAATCAATTGCCGACACTGCTCGAGTATTGAGTCGTATGTTTGATGCCATCGAATACAGAGGATATTCACAAAGTGCTATTCAAGAATTAGCCAATTACTCCACAGTCCCTGTTTTTAATGGTTTAACTGATACTTGGCATCCAACTCAAATGCTGGCAGATTTTATGACGATGATGGAACACAGCGAAAAGAAACTCCAAGATATTTCTTTTGCCTACCTTGGTGATGCCAGAAATAATATGGGTAATTCCTTATTGGTAACAGCTGCAATTTTAGGTATGGATGTAAGACTTGTTTCGCCTAATTCATTAACCCCAAGTTTAGAAATTCAAAACATTGCTCAAGGTCTAACAGAGATCTCTGGGGCAAAAATTACTATCACCGAAGACATCGCCCAAGGCGTTTTCGGTGTTGATTTTATTCATACCGATGTTTGGGTTTCTATGGGCGAAGATGAAAATGTGTGGAGCCAGCGAATTAATTTGCTTAAGCCTTACCAGGTAACAACAGAAGTTTTAAAATTAACTAATAATGAAGATGTTAAATTTATGCATTGCTTACCTGCTTATTATGATGACAGTACTTCGATTGGTAAAAAGATCAAAGACTCTTTTGGAATAGTTGGTGTGGAAGTTAGCGCAGAAGTTTTCAATTCTAAGAATTCAATTGTTTTTTATCAAGCCGAAAATAGAATGCACACCATTAAAGCTTTGATGGTTGAGACTTTAAGTTAATTAATTCTTAATTCAAAATAAAAGGCCCGCTAATTTCTTAGCGGGCCTAATGTATGAAGTCCTTGGTCTAAACTGGTCTCACGTTTGCTGCTTGTGGACCTTTTTGGCCT
>CAMATO010000063.1 GCA_945861165.1 Bifidobacterium breve
ATTGAAGCAACTGAAAAACTCATTGATAAGAATTTGCAAATATCAGAAGAAGAACTGTCTCAAACCCGAGTTATCGATGTTCATAGTACTGCAAAAGCTGAAGCGTTGTAGTTAATATGTCGTCAATTCAGATTACTTATCATCTAAATTCTGATTCCAGCAAAGAAGTTACCGAGGCAATCAGAGTTGAGCAAACCATTGAATTTCCTTTTGATTTAGCTCCCCAATGGATTCAAGAACAAGTAGTTGGTCAAGTTATCTCCTCAAAAGAAATTGGGAATTCAAAAACAGAAGTTGTAATCGACTACAACACTGATACCACTGGTTATGAAATTGGTCAGATGTTAAATGTCGTATGGGGAAATGTTTCAATGTTTCCAGATGTAAGAGTGACAAAAATTGATTTTCCTGAAGACTTTTTAAACTCCTTTAAAGGACCACGATTTGGAATAAGTGGGGTAAGAGAAATACTAGGAGCAAAGAAACGTCCTATCTTGGCCACTGCGTTAAAACCAATGGGTTTAAGTTCTGCTGAATTAGCCAAAATTGCCACAGTCATGGTCGAAGCAGGAATTGATTTAATAAAAGATGATCACAGTTTGGCTAATCAACCTTGGGCTAAATGGAATGAACGAGTAAAAGTTATTGCAGGTGCTGTAGTAGAAGCAAACCAAAAATTTAATCGTAAATCTGTTTATGCTCCCAGCATTAATCGTCCGGCCGAAGAAATTTTAGAATGTGCCATTACTGCTCGAAAATTAGGCAGTGGTGCATTAATGGTTCTTCCTGGAGTCTCTGGCTTTGACACCGTGCGCATGATTGCAGACACCGATGAAGTTTCTATTCCTTTAATGAGTCATCCCTCATTTTTAGGTTCTTACTTCATGAATAGCAATCATGGTCTAAACCACGAAATAGTTCTAGCAACTTTAATGCGTTTAAGTGGTGCAGACATAAGTGTTTTTCCTAACTATGGAGGCAGATTTAGTTTCTCCAAAGAGGAATGCACAAAAATTGCCGATTCTTGTCGAGCTAAATTAGGAAACATGAAGCCAATTTTTCCTTCACCAGGTGGTGGGATGACAATTGACAGAATTCCAGAAATTGCAACATTTTTTGGAAAAGATACATTCCTATTAATTGGTGGGGCACTTCACCGAGGTAATCTTTTAGACAATGCTAAAAGTTTAAGAACTTATGTGGAAACTTTAGAAAACTAAAAGTTTATCGCGGAAAGGCAGCAGCCACCCCGCCGTCGACGGCGATGACCGAGCCTGTGGTTCTTGCTGATTCGTCAGACAAAAGAAAAGATGTTGTATTTGCTACATCTTTAGAAGTTACGTGTGACTTCAAAATATTTCTTTGAGCATAAAAGTCTTCTAATTCTTCCGGCTTAACACCGTGAGCTTTTGCTCTCTCTTCTCTGATTCCTCCTTTCCAGAGTTTGCTGTTATCAAAAATTGCATCTGGATTAATTGCATTGGCCCTTATTTGATTTGCTCCACCTTCAAGTGCAGCAATTCTCATAAGCTGCAACATTCCAGCTTTACTTACTGAGTAACCACCAAAACCTGCACCTGGAGCAAAAGCATTTTTACTTGCTATATAAACAAGGGAACCACCTGAATTTTGAATTTTCATAGCATTCATTGCGGCTTTGGTCATTAAGAATGCACTAGTTAAATTGACTGCTAATCCTTTGTTCCATTTATCTACCGACAAATCCTTGAGTTGATCAGTTACAGCAATACCAGCACTTAGAACAACACCGTCTAATCCACCAAAAGTCTTAATCGCTAAATCAACTGTTTTGTTTACAACTTTCTCATCTGATTGATCCCCTGCAATAATTTCTGGTTTCAGGCCTTTAACTTCCTTTATTTTCTCAGCAGCAGCATTTAATGCTGTCTCGTCTAAATCTGCCAAAACTAAACTTGCTCCCAGTTTGGCTAATTCAAGGGTTATTCCTAATCCGATTCCACTTGCTGCACCAGTAACAATAAAAATATTTCCAGCAAATTTCTTAGGAGCTGGTTTACTTGCCAATTTATAAAGTTCCATAGGCCAGTAATCAAAGCCAAAAATTTCTGAATCTGGAAGTCCTTCAACGTTTCCAAAGGAATCTTTTGCCATAGCAGCAGTCTTATGAGTGTGGAAGGAAATATCGGCATACATTTTGCATTCACTCAGAGAATGACCAGTAGTTATAGCTCCTAAATCCGGTACCAGGACAACTCTTGGGTCAGAGTCATTCATTGAATAGCCTGCGGGCAATAAATTCTTATTTGATTCAAAGTAATTTTCATATTTAGTAGCAAAGTTATCAATTGCCTTAATTGATTTCTCGCCATCTTTTGGTTCGTTAAGAACAGCAGACCAAGGTTTAATTCTCAACATATGATCAGCACTTGATACCCCAGCACTTAAAATCTCATCAATATCTTTTCGACTTGATATTTCTTTTAATCTTGTGTCAAGACTTAATAATTTTTTACCTTTTCTATTTAGTCTGCCACGCAACTGTAAAAGTAAATTCTTATATTCATCATCGCTGTAATCTGTATGTTGGAATACTGATTCAGGACGCTTTGATAGTGAACTTAAGTATTTTTCAACTTTATTTATTACATCAAGATTTTTCTGTTTACATTCATCACTATTATCTGACCAAACAATTAATCCATGATGTGCCAAAATTATGCCTTCAGCATCTTTCAAGAATGAAGCTTGCTTACTTAATTCAAAACCTGGACGAATCCAATCAACGTAAGCAAATTTGTCACCTAAAGCTTCTTTAACTGACTTTTCGCCATTCTTATGATTTGTTAATGCACAAATAGCATCTGCGTGCACATGATCAATATGTTTAAAAGGCAAGAATGCGTGCAGCAAAGTTTCAATTGATGGTCTTCTGCTTGCTGGATCAACTAAAGCTCTACTTACTAGATCTGTCATTTCTTCGTCTGATAATTTTTCAAACTTTAAAATTTGGATTAATTCGTCCATGTACAAAGCTGGGTAATCGACAGCTTCTGCGTTCATCATGTCTGCGCCAGAGCCCTTTACCCATAAAACGTTTTTGGTTCTATTGAAGTGATCAGTAATTTCACCTTTAGCCGAAGTGTTTCCTCCGCCATAGACAACAAAATCTTGATTGGCGCCTAAGAATTTAGATCTTTCGACTAATTCTTTTAGTGGAGTTGGGATGTTTGACATTTATGCTTTCGCTAACTTTGAAGCAGGGGTTACTCCGTTTGAAATTTCATATACGCCTTTTTCAGTAACTAATGCAGATATCAATTCTGCTGGAGTTACATCAAATGCAGGATTTAAACCTTTTGATTTTGCAGGAGAAATTCTTTGGCCATTTAAACTAAGAATTTCATTTTCATCACGATATTCAATTTCAATATCTTTTCCAGACAATGTTGCCACATCAACTGTTGATTCAGGTGCAACAACAACAAAAGGAATTCCTGCGTACTTACAAGCTAGGGCAACTGCAAATGAACCAATTTTGTTTGCAGTATCACCGTTTGCCGCAACTCTGTCTGCCCCAATAAGGGCAACATCAACTTCACCGCGAGCAATAATGCTTGTTGCTGCACCATCTGCGATTACAAAATGTTCAATATCGTCATGGGCAAGTTCCCAAGCTGTTAGACGACCACCTTGTAGTAATGGTCTAGTTTCGTCTGCAAATACATGTTTTAAAATTCCTCTGGAATTCATTTCTCTGATTACACCTAGTGCTGTACCCCAAGTAGTTGTTGCCAAAGATCCAGTATTGCAATGTGTAAGTGCTCTGATTGGTCTGTTTTTAACTTTGGATTCAATCCAACTAGAACCAAACTTTCCCATTTGTCTATTGCCGGCTTCATCTTCTAAAGCAATTTTGTTTGCTTGTGCTAAAACTTCATTAACTCCTTGTGCCACAAATGGCAAAACTTTGTCCACTCCCCAGGCTAAATTGACTGCAGTTGGTCTAGCATTTCTAATTCTTAAAAATTCTTCGGATCGTTTTTGCTCACTCCACTTTTCTTTTTCTGCTTGGCGCATTGCCACAACTACACCCCATGCGCCTGCTGCTCCTAATGCTGGAGCTCCTCGCACAGCTAATTTCATAATGGCGTCAACAAGTTGATCCACTGTTTCAATATTCAAATTGATTTCTTGATGAGGCAATTTAGTTTGATCAATAAGTATGAGTCCGTCATTAACCCAGGAAATGGCTCGGATTTCACTCATCAAACCGCCCCTTAATTGTTAGTCAATAGTTGTCCTACAACTAGTCTTATATAGCCTCTTAGATATTGTCTTGCTTGTCAAATCCCCTAGAAGAAGCGTTACAAAAAGAAAGTGTGAGCACACGGTGAACACTCCAGCTGATCAGTTTGGCGGTCGAGCCAGCCTCACGCGCCAAATCAGCGATGACATCCGCAGAAGGATCTTGGCCAAAGAGTGGGCTCCGGGAGAGAAAATCCATAGTGAATCAGAGCTTTCCACCACCTACAAAGTTTCACGAGTTACAGTTCGAACTGCTTTAAAAACTTTGGAATACCAAGGTTTAGTTGATATTCGACATGGCTCCGGAACTTATGTAAACAATTTTGGTCGATCAATTCCTACTGGATTAAATGAACTTCGTTCCATGTCAGAAACAATTAGTGAATTGGGTTATGAACCAGGTATGGAATACAAAGTTGCAACCATCAGGCCTGCAACTGAAACTGAAATTGACAAGTTAAGACTTGATAATGCTGATCCAGTTTTGTATTTAGAAAGAGCAGTGCTAGCCGATGGTAAAGCAGTGGCGTTTTCTTATGACACAATCAACATCAGTTCACTTCCTGAAGAAGTTGTGGAAGAAATGAAACAAGGAAGTGTTTTTGCTTCTCTTGACACCATAAATTCTCGTCCTATTAGAGCACTTGCAGAAGTTGATGCTGTGATTAGTAAGGAAATTGGATGGGGAGACGAAAGGCCAGCAAATGATTTATTTCTTCTATTGCAACAAGTCCATTACGCTGGTGATGGGGAACCACTTATGTATAGCAAAACATATTTTATGGAAGGCCGCTTCCAATTCCTAATATTAAGGACAAGATAAAATGAAAATCAAAATATTATTTATATCTCTATTCATGGCAATTTTAAATTTAAATCCTGCGCAAGCACACACTGAACTAGTTTCTGTTGAACCATCAACAGATCAAGTGATGTTGACTTTGCCTTCTGAAGTTAAATTGACTTTTGGTGAATCAGTTATTGCTGAAGGAACTTTTGCCTCAATCACAACTGCTTCCGGTTCAGTTGAAACAACTGTCAGAGTTGAAGCAGCAGCTGTTTATGTAGCAATTCCTGCTGATCTTGTTGGACCTGATGTGACAATTTCTTGGAAAACAGTAGCTGCTGATGGTCACCCATTAGATGGAGAAACTGTTTACAAACTTGCTGAAAATAGAGGCGAAGCAACACCAGAAGTAACAACCATGGAAGAACCGGTAGCAATTAGTGCACCAATTGAAGAAAATTCATCAAGTATTAGTTGGTTGCAATGGTTAGCACTCGGTGCCTCAATTGGAATTGCTATTACTTTCTTTATGAAAATGCGCAAAAAATAAGAGACGTTCAAATTAATTGAACGCCTCTTAAGTTATTTAAAATATTTAGTGACTGTGTCCACCTGGACCGTGGCTATGACCTTTTCCGCTATCTACTTGGTCAGCTTTCTTTTCCACGATCAAAACATCAGTAGTCAAAAGCATTGCTGCAATTGATGCTGCGTTTTGTAAGGCAGATCTTGTAACTTTCACAGGATCAACAATTCCAGCTTTCAAAAGATTTCCGAATTCGCCGGTAGCTGCGTTATAGCCTTCACCAGTTTTCATTTCGGCAACTTTAGCTGTTACAACGTAACCTTCAGCTCCAGCGTTTTGTGCAATCCAACGCAATGGTTCAACACTTGCGATACGGATAATTTCAACACCTGCTGCTTCGTCACCAGTTTTGTTTAATTTATCTTTCAATACTGTTACTGCTTGAGTTAATGCAGATCCACCACCTGCCACAATTCCTTCTTCAATGGCGGCACGTGTTGCAGAAATTGCGTCTTCCACACGAA
The DNA here is from genome assembly GCA_945861165.1 of Bifidobacterium breve. GTDB lineage: Bacteria > Actinomycetota > Actinomycetes > S36-B12 > UBA5976 > ATZT02. Next base: position 6,125 of record CAMATO010000063.1, read on the forward strand.
ACTTGGTTTCTTTTAATTCAACTTCAGTGGCTCCTCCAACTTGAATTACTGCCACCCCGCC
>CAMATO010000064.1 GCA_945861165.1 Bifidobacterium breve
TGGACGTGTCAAGATTACTTACTACTGTATTAAATAGAGGAAATCTTGAGTAAAAATTTAAACATCACCAGAGCCGAGGCTGTCAGCCGCTTCGAAGTTGTGGCAAATCCCAAATACACAGTTGCCTTAACCATAGATGGCACAGGTGATACATATTCCTGCGTTACTTCTATAAATTTTGATGCTAAAAATGGTGCCGAAACATGGCTTGATTTAATTTCAACACTTGTTGATTCTATTTGGTTAAATGGAACAGAACTAAAAGTTTCTGAAGTTTTTGATGGCACGCGTATCAAGTTAGCAAATTTGAAAGAGAAAAATTCGGTTCAAGTAAAAGCAAATTGTTCCTATATGAACACTGGAGAAGGACTACATAGACATATTGATCCAGTTGATAACGAAGTTTATATCTACACCCAATTTGAGGTTGCGGATTCGCGCAGAGTTTTTCCTGTCTTTGAACAGCCTGATATTAAGGGAACTTTGGCCCTTACAGTTACTGCTCCATCAAAATGGACCCTAATAAGTAACTCTCCAACTCCGGCAAGTGTGAAAGTAACCGAGAAGATGTCAACCTGGAGCTTTGCCGTTACGCCCACAATGTCTTCTTATCTTTACGCTTTATGTGCAGGACCTTATTTTAAGAAAACCGATATTTATAAAGGAAAATTTGGTAGTTATCCATTAGCAGTGTTTGTTCGACCTTCATTGGCAGAATTTCTTGATCACGAAGAAATCTTTGAAATTACCAAACAAGGATTTGCTTGGTTTGAAGAAAAATTTCAAGTTGGTTATCCCTTTCCAAAATATGATCAAATATTTGTTCCTGAATTTAATGCTGGTGCAATGGAAAATGTTGGTTGTGTAACTTTCAGAGACGAATACATTTTTAGATCAAGAACAACCAGAACTGCGTATGAAACTAGAGCAAACACAATTTTGCATGAAATGGCTCACATGTGGTTTGGCGATTTAGTCACCATGAAATGGTGGAACGATCTTTGGTTAAATGAATCTTTTGCAGAATGGGCAGCCCACTGGGCTAGCACTGGTGCCACTAAATACAACGAAGCCTGGACGTTATTTCATGTCCAACGAAAAGCTTGGGCTTACCGCCAGGATCAACTTCCTTCAACACATCCAATTGCTGCAAACATGCCTGATCTTGATTCCGTTTATGAAAACTTTGATGGCATTACTTATGCCAAAGGTGCATCAGCACTAAGACAACTTGTTGCCTGGGTTGGCGAAGAAAATTTTCTCAAAGGCTTAAAAGCTTACTTTGATAAACATGCTTGGAAAAATACTGAATTAACCGATTTATTGTCAGAATTATCAATATCTTCTGGAAGAGATTTAGAATCATGGACCAAACTTTGGTTGCAATCTTCCGGTGCAACTTTACTGCGACCACAAATACAAACCGATGCAGACAATGTGATTACTAATGCCACGATTCAACAAGAACCACCTTCTGCTCCGCCGGGTTTACCTCCGGTGCTAAGACCCCACCGTTTAGTGGTGGGTACTTATGAAAAACAAGGCACCGAGTTAGTGCGAACGAACAGATTTGAAATCGATGTTGAGGGCAAAGAAACTAAAGTTAATGAATTGATTGGACTAAAGAGACCAGCTTTAATCTTGGTTAATGATGATGATTTAACTTACGCAAAAATTAGATTAGATGATTTTTCACTAAATACAGCAACAAAAGAAATTGCTTCAATTGAATCTTCTCTGTCTCGTGCGCTGATTTGGGGTGCAGTGTGGGACATGGTTCGAGATGGTGAAGTAGGAACCGGAAAATACCTAGATTTAGTTTTGGCAGGTTTAGCAGCTGAAACAGATATCGGATTAGTGCAACAAGTATTAATGCAATGTCGTAGCGCCATAGATGTTTACGCAGATAGAAAAAATCGAATTTCTTATAACACTAAATTTGCTGATGGATTGCAAAGTTTACTTGCAAAATCTGAAAACGGTTCAGATCACCAACTCGCTTTAGTTAGATCCTTTAGTGCTGTAGCGACAACAGATTTGCAAATAAATCGAGTAGCTGAAATTCTTGATGGTAAAGAAAAAATTCAAGGTTTAAATATTGATACAGATTTACGCTGGACATTACTTCGAAGATTAGTAGTTATGGGCAAGCGTGATCTGGAAGCAATTGAAGAAGAATTAAAACGCGACGACACAGCCATGGGTAGAGAACATGCCGCAGGTGCCAAAGCAGCAATTCCAACTTTGGAGGCCAAGCAAATTGCTTGGACACTTGTCACAACTAATGAATCACTGCCTAATTCAGAAATCCATTCTGCCCTCGGTGGATTGTCCTACATTGATCATGCTGAGATTATGAAAAATTTTATTGATAAATATTTTGAATCAGTTGCTACATTGTGGAATTCAAGAACCCACGAAATTGGCCAATCACTTGTTACGGGATTATTTCCTATTTCAAATATAACTCAAGAAGTTATTGAAAAGTCAGATAAATTCTTGGCTCAAAACAAAGAGCTAGCAGTTGGGGCGCGAAGAATTATTATCGAACAAAGAGATGCTTTAGCCAGAGCGTTAAGAGCCCAAGAAGTAGATCTTAAAAATTAAACGTCTGTCATTGACTTAGGTCGATAAGCATGTGCACCTAAGACTGCAAATGCTTGGTTTAGTCCCCCAACGTAATCATTAATTGTAAAAGCATTTGCCATTGCGACAGCTGCTAAGCGGCAAGCCTGATTATCAACTGTAGCCGAAGCGTAACTGCCTGTGACTATTTCAATTGCATGATTTTGTAAATCAACACACACTAGAACTGTTGCAGAACTCTGATCTAAACTTTTGTGAAGTTTTATGGCATCTTTTCTGCCCTCTTCAAGTTCTCCCACAAATAAACTAAAACTTAAATCACTGCTTGCTTCAGCAGTAGCGATTGATTCAGCTATTTGATTTTGTTCACTGGTTGTAAAAAAATCACCACTTGGCACTGATCCCACCTGCTTTCAAAGTCAATGAACCTAAATTTTCTTCACTTTCTTCAAGTTCTGAATGTTTGGCTTCGTTACCAGGACCATTAAGCCACCAAGTTTCGGCATGAGAGATAAAATCTGATTCATTACGTGCTTTTCTTGACCACTGCGGAACAAGAACTGCCAAAGTGATCATGGCCGTTATAAAGAGTGGAATTCCAATAAATAACGCAACTGTTGCAGCTCCCGAAATTGCAACACCGGGTTCATCGCCATCATCCCTAATCGCAGCAAAGACTGGGTGAGCAGAAGCCAGTAATAATGAACAAGAAATGCTAATCGAATTGAAAATTCTCGAAGTCTTCAACATAAATCTAACTTTACTCAACGGTCATAGCCACAAAAATGGGGTATCTATAGGTAACCTTGTGCATATGTTCCACAATGAGAAATCGCTAGCTGAAACTCTCAACGGATATCTGGGAGCAGTCCCAATTCAAATTATTTTAATATTAGTTATAGCAATTATTCTAAACACAGCAGTGAAAATTTCAATTTCTCGATTCGTAAAAGGCGCAATTAAAAGAACTAATGATAAAGCCCCTCAATACAAAAGAATTGCCGATAACACAGTTGAGTTATCCGCCATGGTTATGCAACAGCGGACTGTGCAAAGAGTTAAAGCAATAGGTCAACTATTAAGTAGCGCATCGGCATTAATTATTTGGACAGTTGCCATTATGTCAGTGTTAAGCATATTAGGATTCAATGTTGGCCCGCTCTTAGCAAGTGCTGGAGTTGCCGGTGTGGCACTAGGTTTTGGTGCACAAACTTTAATCAAAGATTTTTTAGCAGGTATATTTATAATTTTAGAAGATCAATATGGTGTTGGTGATGTGGTCGATTTAGGACCAGCTATTGGAACTGTGGAAGAAGTTGATCTACGGGTAACAAGATTACGCGACATGGGTGGCGTTGTTTGGTATGTCAGAAATGGTGAAATTTTAAGAGTTGCTAACCGCAGTCAAGGTTGGACAGTTGCAACAGTTGATGTTCCTGTTGCTTACGACGAAGACCTAGAAAAAGTTAGAGTCGTAATTGATCGAGTTGGAAAAGAAATGTTGGATGATCCAGCATTTGCTGGAATGTTGTTGGGTGCACCGCAATACGCAGGTGTTGAACAAGTAGCTGGAGATGCAATTTTTGTCAGAATTGTTGCCAAAACTGCACCAGACCAACCGACCCAAACCGCTCGTGAAATAAGAGAAAAGATAAAAGGAGCATTTGATAAAGCAGGGATTAGAGTCCCCGTCTTAGCCAGACCCTTTCCCACAAGTTCAGGCATGCCACCCAATAGTCCAACTCAGCGTTAACCCAAACCTTAAGTCGCACTAATTCTTGTTATCAGGCAAACTATCAAACATGAGTATTGAACAATCCCTAAAAATTAGAACCAAATCAAATGGTCAACCTGCAACATGTTTAGTGACTGGCGCAACAGGCTACATCGGTGGTCGTTTAGTAAGAGAGTTATTAAACGCTGGCTATAAAGTTAGAGTTTTTGCTAGATTCCCGGATCGTTTAAGAGATATGCCTTGGATTGATCAAGTAGAAGTTATCTCAGGTGATGCTTTAGAAAGTGAATTTATGGATAAAGCTATGAAAAATGTAGATGTAGCTTATTACTTACTTCACGCACTTAATAAAGGCCCTGAATTTGTCGACATTGAAACCAAGATGGCACATGTTTTTGCTGATTCAGCTAAAGCAAATAATGTTCAAAAGATAATCTATTTAGGTGGATTAATTCCCGCACAAAAACTTTCTAAGCATTTGGAATCAAGAAAAATCACTGGTGAAATTCTAAGAAATTCAGGTGTTCCGACGATTGAATTGAGGGCGGGAGTTGTAATCGGTTCAGGTTCTGCATCTTTTGAAATGCTTCGCTATTTAACTGAACGTCTTCCAGTAATGATTACTCCTAAATGGGTAAAGACCAAAATTCAACCAATTGCAGTGCGAGATGTTTTGTATTACTTAGTTGGTGCTGCAGCTTTAGGCAACGACATAAACCGAACCTTTGATATTGGTGGGCCAGATATTTACACTTACAAAGAAATGATGAATCATTACGCCAAGGTTTCTCATTTAAGAAAAAGAATAATTATTCCAGTACCACTACTAACTCCTAGGCTCTCAAGTTTGTGGGTTGGTTTTGTTACCCCGGTTCCAGGATCAATTGCTAAACCATTGGTTAGAAGTTTGATTAATGAAGTAATTTGTAGAGAAAGTGATATTAAAAAATATTTGCCTGACCCAAAAGAAGGCTTAACCAACTTTGATAAAGCAGTAGATCTAGCACTTATCAGAGTAAGAGATGCGCAAGTTTCCACACGTTGGTCAAGTGCGTCAATACCTGGTGTTCCTTCAGAACCAATGCCCAGTGATCCTGAATGGTCTGGTGGATCTTTATACCAAGATATTAGAACTGCTGAAGTTGATACAAGTAATCATGAAGTTTGGAAAGTTGTTGAAGCAATTGGTGGTGAACATGGATATTTCTCACTTGATTGGGCCTGGGAAATAAGAGGCTTAATGGATAGAGCAGCTGGTGGTGTTGGTTTAAGAAGAGGAAGAAGAGATCCAAACACTTTGCATGTTGGAGAAACTCTAGATTTCTGGAGAGTGGAAGAAAGAATTCCAGATAACTTATTAAGACTTCGTGCTGAAATGAAAATGCCAGGAAAAGCTTGGTTGGAATTTAAAATTGAAAAAATTAATGAAAACAAATGCAAACTAACTCAAAGAGCAATTTTTTACCCCAAAGGTTTAGCAGGTCATGCATATTGGTGGTCAATTATTCCATTCCACGGATTAGTGTTTCCAGGAATGTGTAAAAATATTGCCAAAGTCGCCGTCAAAAATAAAAATGTCGTCTGATTACAACAGTTTTGGTGGTAAAGATTTTTTTGTAAATTTAGTAAAAGATTTTTACCAGGAAATAATTAATGATCCAGTACTTAAACCAATGTATCCGGAAGATGACTTAGACGGCGCAATTGAGCGTTTGACACTTTTTTTGATGCAATATTGGGGTGGTCCAACAACTTATTCCGAACTGCGCGGTCATCCAAGACTAAGAATGCGTCATGCAGCATTCCCAATTGATTTTA
>CAMATO010000065.1 GCA_945861165.1 Bifidobacterium breve
GCGCCCAGATGTTGTCCCAGTTCTGCTAATTGATCTAAATATTGTCCAATTACTAAAACACGATCATCACTGTGTCTAGCAACTAAAGTTTCCACCACATTATTCTTAGATAAAGTTGTTGAAGCTAAGCGATACTTATCTTCTCTTTCTGCTGTGGCATAAGTTAGACGCTCGTGTTCGGGAAGGGTTACTCTTACTTCCACACAATCTGCTGGTGCAATCCAACCTTGATCTGCCATGTCTTTCCAGGGTGCATCAAATCTTTTTGGTCCAATTAGTGAAAACACATCATCTTCTCTACCGTCTTCACGAACTAAGGTGGCAGTTAATCCCAGGCGTCTACGAGATTGAATATCTGCAGTAAATCTGAAAACAGGTGCGGGAAGTAAATGAACTTCATCATAAATAATCAAACCCCAGTTTTTTGCATCAAATAGTTCTAAATGCGCATAAACACCACTACGTTTAGTTGTTAAAACTTGGTAAGTAGCAATAGTTACAGGACGAATTTCTTTCTTGGCACCAGAATATTCACCAATTTCATCTTCAGTCAAAGTTGTTCTTTTTAATAATTCGGATCTCCACTGACGTGCAGAAACTGTGTTGGTAACCAAAATCAAAGTGGTGGTAGAAAGAGTTGCCATGGCACTAGCGCCCACAATTGTTTTTCCAGCTCCGCAGGGAAGCACTACCACCCCAGATCCACCATGAACAAAAGATTCAGAAGCAATTTGTTGATAACTGCGCAGTTCCCAACCTTTTTGAACTAATTCAATTGCATGAGCATCACCGTCAACATAACCTGCGTAATCTTCAGCAGGCCAACCAAGCTTTAGTAATTGTTGTTTTAATTGTCCACGCTCTGATGGGTGCACCACAATGTTTTGATCATCAATTCTTTGACCAACTAAAGGTTGCACTCTTTTGCTTTTTAGAATTTCTTCTAAAACTGGAAGATCTTCGCAATGCAAAATAAGTCCATGAACTGGATCTTTTTTAAGACTTAAGCGACCGTAACGATCCATGAGTTCTGCAACGTCAACAAGTAATCCGTGAGGTACTGCGTATCGGGAATATTTAAGTAATGTGTCGACCACACTTTCAGCATCTAAACCAGCAGCGCGCGCATTCCATAACCCAAGTGGAGTGATTCGGTAAGTGTGCACATGCTCAGGAGATCTTTCTAATTCAGCAAAAGGTGCAATAGCTCTTCTTGCTTCGGCAGATAGTGCGTGATCTATTTCTAAAAGAAGTGTTTTATCGCTTTGGACAATTAATGGACCATCGGTCATTTATTTTTTGCCCTTTTCTGCTCCCGCTATGCGAGAGATTGCGTAGTCACGAATTCTTGATTCGGTTAAATCAAATCCTGTTAACAAACCACCTTCAAATCGAATTGGTTCCACAATTCGATTAGAACTCATTCCGTGTGTATCAACGTAGGTAAGTGTAATACACATTTCACTAGGTTTGCTGCCTGAAATTACTTTGTCGACTACTTCTCTAAATAATTCGGCAATTTCACTTGGAGGCGTTTTGTCCGGTGCCGCAGTAGGAGTGACAGGTTTTGCCGTTGGGTCTTCCCCTGCTCTTAAAGCTTTAATTGCCGCATCAAGTAAAGCTGCATCTGGTGGAGCACCTTCTGGTGCTGGACGGGGACGAACTCTGACAGGTGATCTTCTTTCGTTTGGTGCCGGAATTGCCTCATCAATTGGTTCATCAATTGTTTTAATGTCACCAAGTTTTCTCACCAGATCATTAATTAAATATTCCAATGGTTGTGGAACAGCTGTGGTGGTGTACTTGTTTAAGAATGTAAGAATTCTTTCCGCGGTATATCCGCGTTCCATTGCTCTTTGTAAAGAAGACTCAGTAAATCTATAAACTTGTGCCGCACCGCGTGATTCTTGATAAGCCATGTGTCTTAATTCAGAAGCAACTTCAGCTGCAGGTGGTCCTGGGATCACTGCTGTTAAATCTGCTTGTAACACAAAAGAGGCGATGGCATCGGGCAGTAACGGAGCAATTGCTGAAACTAACATTTGATCTGGTTTAACGGCGTAACCTTTGGGATCAGCTACCGCAGCTCTGGCCGCAGCTGTTCTTGCTTCAGGAGATGGCATTGTGTAACGCATTTCTCCCAGCGCTCGACCGGTAGTTGCTAATACACCTAGACCTCTGATGCCAATTGTGTTTGCTTCACCCAATGTTGCTTTAACTAAAGTTTCAATTTCGTCTCTATTTTTTCTAGGTCTTAACCAAGTTACATAATCAACCACTGCATCTTGATCTGGTTCATAACCTGGTTCCAGTGCAGCCATGGCATCTAGTACCAAAGATCTAATTTCTGGGGCCAATGGTTTATCAACTTCAGGAGATAAAGCATTAATTCTTATTTCGCCAACTTTGCCAACCAATGAAGCAACTCTGGTGGTGGTTAACCAAGCTTCAGCCAAAATGGCCCAACGTTGTTCCACACTTTTAGTGCGCCACACATCAAATGCAGGTGTGGGTAACCAAACTTGTTCTTTATCTTCCCCAGCTGCTAATAATCCAGCAGAGAAAGCAATTTCTGAAAGCAGAGAAGCAATAGTTTCGTCTTCACTACAAATCTTTGCCGCAATTGTTAAATCTCTTTGAGCTAAACCACCATTTCTTAAAACTGCAGGTGGAGTTTCACCCCAATTATCAAGTAGTTCTTCAACTAATTGCACAAATTGTAAACCGGCTGCACCAGCTGCTCTGTCAACTTGAGCTGGATCTCGTTGAGCTTTAGTTTTAATATCTTTGTTGTTTGACAAATCTTCAGGTAGATAACTCGGGGTTCTCATCACCAAAGCAATTTCGCGAGGCAAAGTTAAAGCATCTCGAGCTGTGGCAACTAAAACTCCATGGGCCATCAAATACTCATGACCATTTTTAGCGCTGGTTATGCCGGCATCACGATTAAGTTTTGACAAAGTTATTACCGGAGGACCCCACAACAATTCATTTAAAACTTCTTGTGTGCCCTTAGGGCCTTTGCTAACAATTTCTTCAATTCTTTCAAATTTTGCAATGGCAGCTAAGTCTGGTCTTTCGTGTAAAAAGTTTGGCCCAAAGCCTGCTGGATGAGGTGCTACTACTTCTTTTAATACCGGCACAAATCTCATACCCTCATCGGAGCCCCAGATGATGGCTAGCAAACGAAGTTTTTCTAAAGCAACATCAATTTTGTCATTATTATTTAATACATTTGCTAAGTCTTGTTTTGTGAAAGGTTCAGTAATCACTGAAATGATTTCGGCAACTCCCACTGTCCAAGCATCCAAGCGATCAAGCACTCGAGTTACAGAAGAATTTGTGGCCGCACGTGCGGCAAGTTTGGCAATGTCAGTTGGAACTGGATGAACTAAATCTGGACGTTGAATCAGCATCAAACGCATCAGGTGATCGTCTCGGTTACGAAGTGCATCAACCAAGGTGCCTGGATCTAGTGCTGCAGGCTGGGAGATATTTTTCTCAGATTGTGCTTTGCCCGATTTCGGCTGAGCATCATTTTTTGGAGACATCTGGACAAGTTTACCCAAGATGATGAGCAGGGGCTTTGGTCAGCCCAAGACCAGCAGAGGTGTATACGCGGAGTAGGCAGGTAAAAATCGGATTCGCTACCCTAGAGATTGCGACTAAAACAGTCGCAATCATTACTACTTGTATAACTTATGGGGTGAGTGCTCGTGCCAACTGGAAAAGTTAAATGGTACGACGTGGAAAAAGGTTTCGGTTTTTTAGAAACTGATGAAGGCGAAGATGTTTTCGTTCACGTAACGGCTTTACCTGATGGAGTTATTCCCAAACCTGGCGCAAGAGTTGAATTTGGTGTTGCTGAAGGACGTCGCGGTACTCAAGCATTACAAGTAAAAATTTTAGAAGCTCCTCCAAGTTTGACAAAAGCTGGACGAAAAGATCCTGACGATATGGCTGCAACATTGGAAGACGTTATTAAATTACTTGACGGCGTTTCAAATCAATTACGTCGTGGACGTTACCCGGATGATTCATCTGGCACAAAAGTTGCTGCGGTATTAAGAGCAGTTGCAAACGATCTCGACGCATAATCAGAAAGTTTAAAAACAATCGTGGCTAACGCTTTAGAAACAAAACTAAGCAATGCCAAGGATGTTGCTCGCAAATTTTTAGTTGAAGAAATTACTGAAACAAGAGTTGGCGAATATTTAGGGTTTGCTGTTGAGGGTGAAAATGTTGCTACCCATAAATTTAAATGTGTTGATAAAGCTTATGTTGGTTGGAATTGGGCAGTAACAATTGCTATTGCTGAGAAAGCAAGTGAAGTAACTGTTAGTGAAATTCTTTTACTGCCGGGTGAAGGTGCAATACTTGCTTCTTCTTGGATTCCTTGGGAACAAAGAGTTGAACCAGGAGATATTGGGATTGGTGATGTTTTACCAACCGCACCAGATGACATTCGTTTAGTTCCTGGATATACGGGTGTTGATGATTTGTTTGACGAAAAATTAACCCCTGCTGGTTGGGAAGTTGGTTTAGGAAGATTTAGAGTTTTGTCAGTTCCTGGAAAAGATGAGACGGCAATACGTTGGCACGAAGGTGATCGCGGACCACGTGCTGCAATAGCAGAAGCAGTTACCGATAAATGTGTTTCTTGTGGTTTTTATGTTGCAATATCTGGATCATTGGGTCAAAGCTTTGGTGTTTGTACAAATAAGTTTGCCGCCGATGATGCCAAAGTAGTTTCAATTGATCATGGTTGTGGTGGACATAGTGAAATAGTTGTTGACTTGCATTCAATTCCAACAGGTGGAATGGTTTTTGATGACAATAATTTAGACACAACCCCTGTAAGTGATGAAGAAGTTGTAGTTGAGGAAGTTACTGAAATTGAAGAAGAAGAAGATGACGACGATGACACAGAAGTAGAAGATTTAGGTTTATCTACAGATGTTATTGATGAGTCTGAACTAGATGATGAAGACGAAGAAGAAGACGAAGACGAAGACGAAGACTAAAGTCCTAATCTTTTTCTGCGTCTTTTAATAATTCTTAATCCAATAAGTCCCAGAATATTTCCCATGATGGTGATTGGTACCCAAACGACTCGAGTTTGGTCAGCGATAAATGATGGTTGAGAAATTAACACAAATGTGGCCAAAGCAAACAAAATAGTCCCAATATATAAAAGATTTATTCCATCAGCTTCTATTGGATTTAGATTTTTTGAATCGATGTCAATTTTTTTCAAGATAGGCCTTTAAATGCTTTGACAATTTGTTCAGCATGATCAACTGGATGTTTAGCATAAATTCTTAACCAGTCAGCAAGTGTGTATTTGCCTCGCTCGGAATGTAATCCTTCTTTAGCTAAATCTGCCACCGTGATTTGATTTAAAACATCAAGACTTGAAGCGCGAACTGCCTTATAAACAGCAAGAGAATTCTCTATGTCAAAGGTCTGATAACCCAGGGCTGGGGTGATAGCCCAATTACCTTCGTCATAACCCACCAAAGTTGGAATTGTTTTTTCCGCTAACAGACTTCTTAATCTGGAATATGAACTAGTTTCAGAATCCGCCAAGTGGTGAATAACCATGCGGGCAGACCAACCATCAGTTGCTCGATTATCTAAATCGCTTCCTTGGGTTAAAGCTTCTTCAACAGAGGTGGTCGCGGAGGCATAGTTAG
>CAMATO010000066.1 GCA_945861165.1 Bifidobacterium breve
GAGCAATCATTGCGAAAATTACTGGAAGATAGAAGTGAAGACGAAATCAAATCTTGGGTTGATCGAATTGAGTACTTGGAATCAAGTGACACCGATGGAATAGAAGCAATTCCTGGGGCAAAAAATCTATTGCAGGAATTATCAAAACAAAGTATTCCTTGGACAATTGTTACTTCGTGCACATTGCCCTTAGCAATATCTAGAGTGACTGCTGCTGGTATTGAAATGCCTGATCATTCAGTTACTTTTAATGACGTGAAGTTAGGAAAACCTCATCCAGAACCTTTTATTTTAGGTGCCCAAAGAATTGGATTAAACCCAAATCAATGCTGGGTAATTGAAGATGCACCAGCTGGTGTTATATCCGGAAAATCAGCAGGCTGCACAGTTGCTGCCGTACTAACTTCTCATTTGAAAGAACAATTAGCCCAAGCAGATCATTTCTTAAATCATTTGGATGAATTACTTCCTTTAGCTTTTAATTAACAGTGCCCCCGGCGTGAGTCGAACACGCGCACATGCCTTCGGAGGGCAACGCTCTATCCACTGAGCTACGGGGGCCTAGTTTAATTCTTAAGTAAAACTTACTTAAGAATTAATAACCCGCCGTCGGATTTTACTTTCAGCAATAAACGACATCACAGGAACTGTTCCGGCTAAGAGCAGCAATATGGTTTCTTTGAAACTTAGTTTGGCTCGGCGTGAAATGTCGAAACCAATAACTAAATACACCATGTAAACAAAGCCATGTAATTGTGCGAACCAAGGAATTTCTAAGATTCCGGAATATTTAAGAATTATTTCAATTGTGAAAAGAATTAATACCACACCAGCCAGATAGGCAACAATTTTAAATCTTGTTAAGGCCTGCTCCATTTATTCTTCCCTCAATTTTAATTGACCGGTTCTAGTCAAGTATTCATCCTTAAAGAATCGATACCAAAACCACCCAGCAGCTCCAGCGAAGAAAATCCACTGGCCAGCGTAAAAGGAGCTCTGCAAACTGATAATGACATCTCCAGTTAGGGCATCAGTTCTCTCCCGCCTGATCCATTGCCAAATGCCAAGTCTTAAACAAATGACAATGGCCAAAATGGTAAAGACGTGAAACAGTATCCACTTTCGCTCTAGTGCAATTTTCCACATATATATAAGCGTATGGCGAGTCCGTAATTTTGTTTAGCACCTGCCTACGATTAGAACATGACTCCAGAAGAACTATCAAAAACCATAAAGAAAAGTCTTGAGTCACTCATTTCAGCAAAAAAAATTGCAGTAAAAGATATCCCGGAAATAAAAATTGAGAGACCAAAAAGTAAAGATCACGGCGATTATGCCAGCAACATTGCCTTAATGGTGGCCAAGCCAGCGGGGGTGAATCCACGTGAAGTTGCTCAACTACTGGTTGATGAGTTAAGTAAGAATCAAGCATTCAAAAAAGTAGAAATAGCAGGACCTGGTTTTTTGAACTTCACACTTGAATCAGCAAGATTAGGTGAAATAGTAAGAACAATTATTAAAGAAGCTATTAATTACGGTCACACCAACACTCTGCAAGGCCAAAACATAAATGTTGAATTTATTAGCGCTAATCCAACGGGACCACTTCATTTAGGTCACACTCGTTGGGCAGCAGTCGGAGACGCTCTTGCGCGGGTATTGGTGGCAAGTGGAGCAAAAGTTGCTAGAGAATTTTATATCAATGATCGAGGCACACAAATAGATAAATTTGGTATTTCCATTTGTGCTGCAGCTAACAATGAAGCCATTCCAGAAGATGGTTATCACGGTGCATACATTAAAGATTTAGCAACAGAAATTGTTAAGGAAAAACCTGAGATATTGAAATTAAGTAAAGATAAGCAGGTAATTGAATTTCGAGAAGAAGGTTATAAAAAACAACTTAAACAACAACAAAGTGTTTTGGACGATTTCAGAACTCACTTTGATGTTTGGTACTCCGAAAGATCACTTCATTCCAGTGGTGCTGTTGAAAAAGGTTTAGCCGTACTAAAAAAACATGGTCACGTTTTTGAACTTGAAGGTGCCACGTGGTTAAAAACCACAGATTTTGGGGACGACAAAGACAGGGTGTTAATAAAAGCTGATGGCGAATACACATATTTTGCATCCGATACTGCTTATTACGTTGATAAGCGCAGTAGAGGATTTGATGTAAATATTTATTTACTGGGGGCAGATCATCATGGTTATGTGAACAGGTTAAGAGCTGTGTCGGCTTGTGCTGGTGACGATCCAGATAAAAATGTTGAAGTGCTCATTGGCCAATTAGTAAAAATGCTTAAAAATGGTCAAGAAGTAAGGCTAAGTAAACGAGCTGGAAACATCATCACCTTAGAAGATTTAGTTGACGAAGTTGGAGTTGATGCAGCTAGATATACATTGACTCGTTATCCAGTTGAAACGTCTTTAACCTTAGATATTGATTTATTAACTTCACACACCAATGACAATCCTGTGTTTTATGTGCAATATGCCCATGCGCGTATCTCTGCGGTTTTAAGAGCAGCGGTGGAAAAAGGAATTGATTGGCAAAAAAATACATTTAATCCGGCCCTTTTGATTACTTCCCAAGAAGCAGAATTATTAGGAGCGTTAAGTGAATTTCCCAGAATTGTTGCTGCTTCGGCCTCATTAAGAGAACCACACAGAGTGGCAAGATATTTGGAAGAATTAGCAACTGCTTATCACTCTTTTTATTCAGCTTGCAGAGTTTTACCTATGGATGGTGAACTTGTGACAGATGTGACTAATGCGCGTTTACTTTTGTGTGCTGCGACCAGACAAGTAGTAAGAAATGGTCTTGATCTCCTAGGTGTGAGCGCGCCAGAAAAAATGTAGGTTGAGCCTCTTGGGCTTAGCGAGGGGTATTGCTCTAAGGTTTCAGGCATGACAAAAATTAAAACCCTGTTCGTAAGCGCAATTGCTGTTGCGTTAACAGTTTCATTTGGTGCATCAGCATCTCTTGCAGCTGATGGCGCCAGTCCATTGTCAGGTATTGCCGGTGGTGCTGGAAATCCAGTTATCATGGTCAAGATTGACAACGTTGGACCAGCTAGACCTCATACCAATATTTCAAAAGCTGACATTGTTTATGTGGAACAAGTTGAAGGTGGATTAACAAGAATTGCAGCTCTATACAATTCTTCTTTTCCAGCAAAAGTTGGTCCCGTTAGATCAGCACGTATTTCTGATTTAGAAATATTGGAACAATTTGATTCACCAGGATTTGTTTATTCTGGTGCTAACAAAGCATTGTTAAAAACAATTGCTACCGCGCCACTTGTTCGCATGGGACCTGGTTTAAACGGAGTTAAATATTCCAGAGACTCATCCCGTCGAATCCCACATAACTTGATGGTGGATTTGTCAGCTTCTGTAAAGAACGCTAAAGGAATTGGCGCTGTGAAAGATATTGGATTAACTTTCTCAGAAGCCGCACCTGCTGGAGGAAAAGCAACAACAACTTTCAAAGCACAGTGGCCAGCTTCAAGTGTTAGTGGCAAGTGGAATGGCAGTGGTTGGGCTATGGCTCTTGATAACAAAGCACAGAAAGATAAAGGAACCGGTAAAGCAGTTGTTGCTCAAACAGTTGTTGTGCAATTGGTAACCCAAACTCTTTCTGGTCAAGGTGACAAGTTTGGTGGCAAAACCCCAAAGATTCAAACTGTTGGATCGGGCAAGGCTTTTATTTTGCGCGATGGACAACGCTATGACGCCGAATGGTCTAGACCATCTGGTGGTTCAGGAACGGCTTTCACAATCAATGGTGCAGCACTGCCATTTGATATCGGACAAGTTTGGGTCCTATTGGTTCCAAATGATTCCAAGGGGAAGTATTCATTTAAATAAATAACTAGTAGTCCACCTACTGGGTGGGTTCTCTTGTGTTGGTTAGCCTTGACACAAGAAGACCCACCCAGTAACTATTTAAAAAGGAATAAATTCTGACCATGGTAGCTAACATTTCAATTGCCGCCATGAATGAAATTTCTGATCATATTTGGCCTAAAAGTGCCAATAGAAATAATGATGGTGCTTTAGTTATTTCTGGTCTTGATGTTAGAGATATCAGTCAGAAATATCCCACCCCAGTATTTGTTTTAGACGAAACTGATTTAATCAACCGTGTTCAGAAATATATGAAGAGTTTCTCAAAAGCTTCTCATGGAAATAAATTAACTAAAGAAACAAAAATATTTTATGCATCTAAAGCTTTTACTTCATCTCTATTTATCAAACTAATTGTTAATGAGGGCATGGGCGTTGACGTTGCAACCGAAGGGGAATTAAGGGTTGCTCTGGCTGGGGGATGCAAACCCGAAAACATAGTTTTTCATGGCAACAATAAATCTGTAGAAGAATTAGCATTTGCTGTAGACAAAAAAGTGGGTCTTTTTGCAGTAGATTCTTTCTTCGAAATTGCTCGTTTAGCCCAAATCGCTAGTGAGAAAAAAGTTAAACCAAATGTTTTAGTTCGTGTCACAGCAGGAATTAAAGCTCATACTCACGAATTTGTTGCCACTGCTCATGAAGATCAAAAATTTGGTTTCTCCCTTTCCGCAGGAGATGCTGATGAAGCGGTGAGAAGAATAGTTAAAGATGAAAACCTTCAATTAGTAGGACTTCATTCTCATATCGGATCTCAAATATTTGATAACAAAGGTTTTGAAATTGCCGCAACTAAATTGGCTGAACTGGCATTAAGAATTACTAAAGAACATAACGTACAAATTGAAATGCTCAATCTTGGTGGGGGAATGGGAATTGCTTATATAGATAGTGATGCACCTTTAGCTATTGAGCAAATGTCTAGTGAATTAGTTGATATCGTTTATAAACTATTTACGACAAATGGTCTTGCCATGCCCCAACTTGCATTTGAACCTGGACGAGCAATTGTTGGACCCTCCATGATTACTTTGTACACAGTAGGAACTACTAAGAAAATTGAATTAGAAAACGGGGAAAAAAGAACTTATGTCGCAGTAGATGGTGGTATGAGTGACAACATCAGAACTGCACTTTATGGTGCTCAATACAGCGTTACTTTAGCTTCACGTTTATCAAAAGCAGAACCAATGCTTTCAAGAATTGTTGGTAAGCATTGTGAATCTGGTGACATAATTGTTAGAGATTGCTATCTACCTGAGGACTTAGTGCCAGGTGATTTAGTAGCAGTTGCTGCAACTGGTGCATACAACAGATCTTTATCTTCTCAATACAACTTGGTTACTAGACCAGGAGTAGTAAGTGTCAATAATAAAAAAATTACAGAAATTCTGAGGAAAGAAACATACGAAGACGTATTTATTACTGACCCAGGCTTGTAAGTCTTTCCCCACTAACCACCAAAGCAACTCCACTCAATACCACGCCACCACCAAGAAATAGTGGCCAATCAACTGGTTCACCTAAAACCAATAATCCTAGTACAACCGCAATAACTGGGTTTACGTATGCATAAGTTGAAGCAAGTGAAAGTGAAGTGTTATTTAGTAGCCAAATATATGCGCCATATCCAACAATTGATCCGATTAAAACCATATATACCCAAGCCCATTTAGAGGTTGTTGACATGTTGTTAATTAATTCAAATTTGAATCTTTCACCATGAAAATAACTTGCAACTGTTAAAACTAATCCTCCAAATAGCATTTCGTAGGCAGT
>CAMATO010000067.1 GCA_945861165.1 Bifidobacterium breve
TATTCCAGAGTAACCCGATTTACCCAATAGTAGCCATTAGGTCGAACCTGTTTGGAATGGGTTTAACCCAACCTATCTTTATCTATCCTGTTCGAAAATTGTTCGGATATTAAAAATTTTGAGACTTGTGGCAGAAATATTATTTAGTGCTATTTTTTCTTTTCGACATAATAATAAATATTATAATTAAAAGAACTACAATAACACTTCCAATTATTCCAACGATAATGTTTTGTGAAAAAGAAGTGGAATCATTAACTATTTCTTCTGATTGATTGTTCGAATCCACTGATTCAGAATCCTCAATAACTGTCATGGAATCTTCTTCAGAAATTGATAATTCAGTAGGACTTGGGCTAGCACTTGTTACACTTTTGCCTTCTATTTTTTTTGTTGCGCTTGATAATTCAACAAGCTGATCTTCTCTCAATTCACCTGATGCAAGTGCTGGATAAAACACAGAATCTACAACTTTCACATACTGTCCAGCTTTACCTACAACCTTTGGCATAGTTAAAGTCTTAGCTACATCAAAATTCAAGGTTCCTGTTTCTACAACCGGGTAACTATTTATGACATCATTGCAGTTTGAATCACCACAGAGTTTCAAATAAACAGATCTTCCCTCAAAATCATTACCATTCATATTCCAAGCCTTAATTGAAACTTTAAACTTACTTCCTTCAATAGGAGTTCCTGAAACAGATGGTTTAGAACCAGAAGGTTTCATAACCTCAGCCACAACAGTTGAAGAAGGAGAAGGAGAAATAGTTGGGGACAAACTTGGTGTAGGGGATGGAAGTATTGTTGCATATGAAACTGGGCTCGCTAAGGAACTTCGAACACCCTCTGCGTTCTTAATCTTGTAGTCACTGTATGCACAAATTATTCGAAATTCAGAGTTGGCTGGATTAGTCCAGGTTGCCAAAAGCGGCAAGAATTGTCCTGAATTTTGGGGAGTAGAGGCTTCAACAGCTTCAGCAATAACTGTTCCGTTATCAGCTGTGCCACACGGTGCACCGATACTTTCCCCAGCATCTAAAATAACAACTCTCAAAGAGTAATTAACAATTGATTCCCCTGCTCCTAGTGATGAATTTCCACCAGAAGAGATTGCTGAATATTTACCATTTGGGTAAAAACCAAGTAAGGTACCGATGGTTGGCGCAGGCAATTTATTTACGGCAGCAGAAGCTAGGTTTTGTGAAAATAATAAAAATACAAAAGAAACGCAAAATATAGAAATTTTTATTATATTGGAAGAGAAATTTAATTTACTTTTCATAAATTAGCAGACAAAATAATTTAATATTTTGTCTGCTCCAAAAATCATGTTCAGTTATTTCTTTTTACGAGCTAGAAGCACAATTATCACGATAAGAAGTGTGATAACTAATACTCCAAGTACTCCCAAAATCACACCCATTGGAAGTCCACTTGAAGTGGCTGCAGCTTCAACTGGAGTTGCTTCTGGTGTTGGTTGTGCCATTTCTTCAGTAACTGTTGGAGATGCAGAAGCAGTTGCTACCGATAATTTCTTGATAGAACTTGCCTTTTCTGATACTTGGTCAGCGCCATAAACAACTCGATCGTATAAAACAACATATTGATCTTTTTTACCTTTTGCTTCAGGCATAGTTATTGTTTTTGCATCAGTGTCTTTCAAATCTGAATATTTGGTCGCATTTGATTCAGATTTATCAGAACAATCTGATTTATCACAAACATAAAGTATTACTGAACGGGATTTGAATTCGTTTCCATTCATTGTTACTTTCTTTATTGTTGCTTTTGCTTTAACTCCCACCTTTGGAGAAGTTGCAAATACTGGTTTTGATATTGATGGTTTTTCAACCGTTGCCGTTGGTGTAGGGGTTGCAGAAGTTGGTTTTGCTTGCACTATGGCGTATGAAGCTGGGCCAGTATAAAGTCCTTTTGAAGTCGCAATTACAGCAAAAGCGCAAACTATTCTATTTACAGAATCTGCAGGGTTTGTAAATGTAATTGAAACATTAGGTATTAAATTAGGCTGCGTCGAAACTGTTTTTGAATTTAATAAAGTTCCTGAACCAGTACATTGAGATCCAACAATTGCATTACTTGGAAGTAAATAAGCGAATAATAATACGTTTAGTGCAGTTTCATCCCGTTCGAGTGTAACAACTGACGTTGTTGCAATTACTGGATATTCATTTCCTGCGTAAAAACCTGCTGCTGTTCCAATTACAGGTACTGGAATATTTCCAACGATAGCGCTTCCTGATGAAACGTTTGCAAATGTGATAATCAAAATCAATGTAAGTACAGATGTCAATCTTTTATATTGTTTTTTCATAAAACCCTTTGTAGATGAGTCGCAAAAAAACTCTACACTCCAGATCAAAATGAGTCAACCAAGCAACTCAACAAATTTGTCTATAAAACCGGGGGAAACAGAATGAACTTGTTTCTGTTGAATCTGCTAATGAGATTCACGCTCTGAACAGCGAAAACATAAGTGGGCCCTGTCGGGATCGAACCGACGACCCACAGATTAAAAGTCTGTTGCTCTACCGATTGAGCTAAAGGCCCCGCTGACTAATAATAGTCAGATTACAAATCCTGACTAGAAACGGCTTAACGTTCTAGTTTGCCTGAGATAAACAATTCGGTGTTATCTCTTGCCTCAGAATCATCAAATTGCACTGGAGGCGATTTCATCAGATAACTGGAAGGAGAAATTAGGGCTCCACCAATTTTTCTATCCTTGGCAATCTTGGCGCAACGCAGAGCATCAATAATCACACCTGCTGAGTTTGGTGAATCCCAAACTTCCAGTTTGTATTCCAAATTCAAGGGCACATCACCAAAAGCACGACCTTCTAAGCGCACATATGCCCATTTGCGATCATCTAGCCAGGAAACATAATCACTTGGTCCGATATGAACATTGCCTTTACCCATGTCGTGATCAATCTGGGAAGTAACAGCTTGGGTTTTAGAAATCTTTTTTGATTCCAAACGATCTCTTTCCAACATATTCATAAAGTCCATGTTGCCACCCACATTTAATTGCATGGTGCGATCTAGTTGCACACCGCGATCACCAAATAATTTTGCTAACACACGATGAGTAATAGTTGCCCCAACTTGAGATTTAATGTCATCACCAATGATTGGTACACCTGCGTCTTTAAATTTCTTTTCCCATACAGGATCAGATGCAATAAATACCGGCAAAGCGTTAACAAATGCAACTTTTGCATCTATGGCACATTGGGCATAAAATTTTGTAGCTTGTTCTGAACCAACTGGTAAATAACAAATCATCACATCTGCATTGGTATCTTTCAAAACCTTAACTACATCAACTGGTTCATCAGTTGATTCTTGAATCATTTCTTTGTAATAACGACCCAAACCATCCAGGGTGTTCCCTCTAGAAACCTTTATTCCTAAGGGTTTTACGTCAGCAAATTTAATAGTGTTATTTTCACTTGCCCACATTGCGTCAGCCAAATCTAAACCAACTTTTTTACCATCCACATCAAATGCGGCGACAAATTCAATATCACTAATGTGATAGTCGCCAAGTTGCACGTGCATTAAACCTGGTACTTCTTGATTCTTATCGGCGTTTTTGTAATACTCAACACCTTGAATTAATGAATTAGCACAATTTCCTAAACCAACTATTGCTACTTTTACTTTACTCATGCTTCTTTCCTTTCGCTAGATATTAATTCGTCAATCCATTTCAATTCACTTTCCACAGCATCCAAATTATGGTTTTGTAGCTTTTTCGTGTACTGGTCCATCTGTTTTTCTGTTTTTTCTAGTTGTGATTCAAGTAATGAAACTCGTTCTTGCAAACGAGCTCTTCTGCCTTGCAAAATTTGTAGTCTCACTGCTGATGCGGTTTTGGCAAAAAATGCAAAATAGGTTAAAAAGTTTTCGTCGTCCCACGAGGCCGGTCCTGCTTCCTTCAATAGAGTGGCAAATTTATCTTTACCACTTTTGGTGATCTTGTAAGCAATTCGAGCTCTTCTAGTTAAACCAATTTCAGCTTCTTGAGCATCTTCATCGATAAAACCAAGGGATTGCAATCTTCGCAATTCTGGATACAAAGAGCCATAAGACATAGCGGAAAGTGGTCCAAGAGTCAGAGAAACTCTTTTACGTAATTCATAACCATGCATTGGTCCTTGGGATAAAAGTCCCAACACCACTACTTCCATCGAAGTATTTTTCTTGCCCATTTATTACTAATCCTTTACCGATATATCGACTAGATATATCAACATATCAGGTAGGTAGTCATTGTTACTAGATGCACTTGTGATTGGTGGGAATGGGTTTGCGTACACTTAAGTGCTCACCTAAAAATATTTTTAGGTAAAAAGCGGCCTAATTAGATCAGGCCCCTGTCGTCCAGTGGCCTAGGACGCCGCCCTTTCACGGCGGTAACGCGGGTTCGAATCCCGTCGGGGGTACGTTGCTGTGAAAAGCAATAAAGAAATAGCAAGGCCCAGTAGCGCAGTTGGTTAGCGCGCCGCCCTGTCACGGCGGAGGTCGCGGGTTCAAGTCCCGTCTGGGTCGCTTAAATTCGGCAAATTATTTTTTTAATTTATTTGCTGCGTTTAAGGCCAGGTAGCTCAGTCGGTACGAGCGACCGCCTGAAAAGCGGTAGGTCACCGGTTCGATCCCGGTCCTGGCCACATATTTTGTTGCGTTAAATATCTTCCACAATGTTGTCGCCATCAATTTTTACATTTATCTTCTTCAAATTTTTCGTGGTTGGTCCACTGATTACATTTCCTTCGACAGTTTCATACATTGCCCCGTGACATGGGCAAATTAGTTTATTCTGACCTAAATCAAAATTCACCAAACAACCTTGATGAGTACAGATTCTTGAAAGAGCGTAAACTTTTTCATCTTTGGTTTTAAATAAAATTGCACTAGAACCATCATTGGCAGTGAAGTTAAAACCTTCTCCAACTTTTAAACTCGAAAGCTGGGCAATAGTTGCGCCCTTTGTGGAACTTTCTGTTACTGAATCTGAGGGCGTGTTTGTTGCAGTGTCAGTAGCTGTTGGTGAAGAAGCACCATTCATTGCTTTAGTACACGCAGTTATAACAACTGAGAATAGACCTAAAATACCAAACTTTAAAATGTTTCTTCTATTTTTCATCACACATTTTCCTTTCGAGCGCAAAATTAGAACTAAATATTTTGAGGAACCCCAGTTAACAAGCGCTCCACAACTTCTTTAGCAGACCAACCATCAGGATGAGTTTTTAACATATCTTCCACATCACTAGTAGTGGAACCTAAAGTTAATAATGGTGCTTCCTTGTAACCATCTGGTCTTTCTTGACCTAAACCAACTGCTGCAAGTAAACCATTACACAAACACATTCTGCCCACTAATTCTTTTTCTTCGCCACGTTTTTTTAGGAATGCAACATCAGGTTCAGCTGCGCAAGTGTAAGTTGCTTTACCGGTTTCATCTAATTTGGAATTTCTTAAATAACCTAAATCACATAATCTTGGTCGGGCTTTATAAACAGCATCTTCCCCAACAGTTCCGGGTAATTCCACAACTTTAAAAGGAAAACCAGTAGGAGATGA
>CAMATO010000068.1 GCA_945861165.1 Bifidobacterium breve
GCAATTCTTGACACAAATTGTGATCCAGATGAAGTTAACTTCCCAATTCCAGGAAATGATGATGCCATCAGATCAATTTCTTTATTAACAAGAGTTATTGCTGATGCAGTTGCTGAGGGTTTGCAACTTAGATCTGCAAAGAATGCTGATGCAGCAGGAGTTATTGCTGAACCTTTAGCTGACTGGGAAAAAGAATTATTAGCAGGTAACACTGAAGCGGTAGCAGAAGCAGTTGCCACAGATACCCCTGAAGAAAAGTAACTAACACAAAAACGCGAATAGGAATCAAAAAGTAAATGTCAAATTACTCTGCAGAAGATGTAAAGAAGTTACGCGAAAAAACTGGTTCAGGCATGATGGACTGTAAGAAAGCCTTAGATGAAACTGACGGCGATTTCAATGCAGCTGTGGAACTATTAAGAGTTAAGGGTGCCAAAGATGTTGGCAAGCGCGAAGGACGAAATGCTTCCGCAGGAATTGTTTCAGGAATCGTAAGCAACAAATCAGATGGCGCATTTGTTGAAGTAAACTGCGAAACAGATTTTGTTGCCAAAACTGATGATTTCATTAAATTAGGTGACAAAGTTGCAAGTTTGATTTTAAGTGAAAAACCTAAAGATGTTGAAGCATTAATGAATGTGCAAACTGATGGCAAATCAGTGCAACAACTACTTGATGAAGCAAATGCATTTATGGGTGAAAAAGTGGAAGTCAGAAGATTTGCACAATTTTCTGGTGGATATGTTTCCGTTTACCTTCATAAACCAGATCCTGCCCTTCCAGCAGGAGTAGGTGCAATGGTGCAACTTGATAAAGAAAATGAACAAGTTGCTAAAGACGTTGCTCAACAAATTGCGGCAATGGCTCCGATTTATCTTTCACGTGAAAGTGTTCCAGCAGAGGTAATCGAATCTGAAAAACGTGTTGCTGAACAAACAGCACGCGAAGAAGGAAAACCAGACGCTGCTATATCAAAAATTGTGGAAGGTCGAGTTGGTTCTTATTACAAAGACTTCTGCTTATTAGAACAAGCATGGGTAAGAGATAATAAGAAAACAATTGCTGATCACTTGAAAGAAAATGGTGTTAGCGTTAAACAATTTGCCAGATTCAAGGTTGGCCAAAGCTAAAATGCCTAAACGTTACGGTCGCGTCTTACTCAAACTTTCCGGTGAAGCATTTGCCGGAAGTGGGGCATTAGGTGTTGACCCAGACGTTGTTTCTAGTATTTCTGCACAAATTGCTGATGTGGTTCAAGATGGTGCACAAGTAGCAGTAGTTATTGGTGGCGGAAATTATTTTCGCGGTGCAGAATTATCTGAACGCGGCATGGATCGAGCTCGTGCCGATTACATGGGAATGCTGGGTACTGTTATGAACTGTTTAGCATTACAAGATTTTCTTGAAAAACAAAAAGTTGAAACCAGAGTGCAAACCGCAATTACTATGGGACAAGTTGCAGAATCATATGTTCCGCGTAGAGCAATTAGACATTTAGAAAAAGGAAGAGTTGTAATATTTGGGGCCGGATTAGGTGCACCGTTTTTTTCTACAGATACAACTGCTGCCCAACGTGCCTTAGAAATTGGTGCCGAAGTTGTGTTGATGGCAAAAGGTGTTGATGGTGTTTATGATTCAGATCCGCGCAAGAATCCTGCTGCTAAAAAGTATGACACATTAACTTATGATGAAGTATTACAAAAAGGTTTGAAAGTTGCTGATGCAACCGCAATTAGTTTATGTCGAGATAATAATCTACCAATCGTGGTGTTTAACTTGTTAGAAGATGGAAATATTGCCAGAGCTGTTGCCGGTAAAACAATTGGCACCATAATTCAGGGGGTTTAGAATGACTGAATCAATTCTTAAAGAAGCTCAGCTAAAAATTGATAAGGCTATTGAAGTTGCAAAGGAAGATTTTGCCACCATTAGAACTGGAAGAGCTAATGCTTCAATGTTTAACAAAATTTCTGCAGACTATTACGGTACCCAAACACCTTTAAATCAAATGGCAACATTTCAAACTCCGGAAGCACGAATGATTGTGATCGCCCCATTTGATAAAAGCGCGTTGCAAGCAATTGAGAAGGCAATTCGTGAAAGTGATTTAGGTGTCAATCCCTCGAATGACGGTGTAATTATCAGAGTTGCTATCCCACAATTGACCGAAGAGCGTCGTAAAGAATTTATTAAGGTTGCAAAAAACAAAGCAGAAGAAGCCAGAGTTTCAATTCGTAACATCAGAAGAAATGCTAAAGATGCTTTGGATAAATCCAAGAAAGATGGAGATGTCAGCGAGGATGATGTTAAAAGGGCGGAAAAGGCTCTTGATGAAATCACCAATAAAGGCGTGCATGGAATAGATGATGTGCTTAAACATAAAGAATCTGAACTACTAGAGGTTTAACTACCATCTTCATTGATCTGAACCTAGGTTAAAGTCTAGGAGTGGATAAAATTCAAACTGGTAGAAATCTGCCCGCTGCAACTGTTATTGGGCTGTTGCTACTTTCATCAGTTATTGCCTCACTTTTTGTTTATAAGTATGTATTTATTCTCTTAGCTTTAGTAGCTTTACTCTTGGCAGCACATGAACTGACAACTCAATGGGCAAGATCAAGAGATGTAAAAACCTCATTTTTTCTTATTGCTTTATCAATTTCGTTAATGGTCTTCTCCTCAATTTATTTTGGAATACTGGGTTTAATCGGTTCCTATTTGGTTGCTGGAATTCTTAATAGCCTTTATGGATTAACAGACAGGCTAAGTTTTAAAGAAATATTCAAAATATCACTATTTACATATTCATATTTAGGATTATTTGGATCACTATCAATGCTGATGCTAAGAACAGACGACGGTGCTGGTCGTGTTTTCTTATTTATTGCAATCACTGCTTTTAGTGATACCGGCGGCTATTTAACCGGTATCTTGATTGGTAAACATAGAATTGCCCCAAATATTTCACCGCAGAAGTCTTATGAGGGTTTAATTGGATCGATAATTTTTGCGGTTTTATTTGCAGGATTTGCAGGACCAAAATTTTTAGATATTGAAATCTGGCAAGCAGTAGTGATCGGGATAACTTTGGCAGTAGCGGGAACCGCTGGTGATCTTTTTGAAAGTGGAATTAAAAGACGACTAGGTATAAAAGATTTTTCCACATTAATTCCAGGACATGGTGGGATGCTCGATAGGTTGGACTCATTGGCCCCAAATGCTTTAATGTCTTTTCTATTATTTGGTCTATTTTTAGGATTCAATTAAAATGATAGAAATTATCGATCCGGAAAAAGAAAACATCAGAAAAAAGACACCTCAACATATTGCTGACTTTGATATCAAAGGAAGAAAAAAGTTTGCAGCAGAGGTAGGTTTACCAGGTTTTAGAGCAGATCAAGTAAGCAGACATTGGTTTGGTCAACTTTCTGATAATTTTGAAGAATGGACAGATTTACCTGCTGAAAACAGACAAGAAATATCTGAGGTATTAACTCCTAAATTAATAACAGAATTGAAAGTTCAAAAAGCTGATGGTGGAAATACTGTTAAAACTTTATGGAAACTTCATGACGGATTGTTGATTGAAAGTGTGCTCATGCACTATCCCAATAGAACAACAATATGTATTTCATCTCAAGCAGGATGTGGCATGGGATGCCCATTTTGTGCCACAGGTCAAGGTGGATTAAAAAGAAATCTTTCCACCTCTGAAATTGTTGCCCAGGTTCAAGCAGGAGCTAGATATGCTGCTCAAGGTTTATTGCCAGAAGGTCCAACTCGTCTTTCAAATATTGTTTTTATGGGCATGGGTGAACCGATGGCAAACTTTAATGCTGTGGTGGGAACCATTCATCGCATCCATGATGAATCACCAGAAGGTTTAGGAATAAGTGCAAGAAATATAACTGTGAGCACAGTTGGAATTGTGCCACGAATAAATGATTTGGCAGCATTGGGATTACCGGTGAGATTAGCTGTTAGTTTGCATGCACCAACAGATGAATTACGAAATACACTTGTGCCCCTTAACGAAAGATATCCAATAAAGGAAGTGCTGGATGCTTCTTGGAAATACGCCGAAACAAGTGGGCGCAGAGTTTCTATTGAATACGCAATGATTAAGTCAATGAATGATCAAATAATTCACGCTAAACAATTAGCAAATCTTTTAAGAGGAAAAGATGTGCACGTGAATCTAATTCCTTTAAATCCAACACCAGGGTCCAAATGGACCGCTTCGGATCCAAAAGATGAAAAAATATTTGTAGAAATATTAGAACAATCTGATATTGCTGTAACAGTGCGAGACACCAGAGGTAGAGAAATTGATGGCGCCTGCGGTCAACTGGCCGCCAGTGAAGTCTAGGTAAGAGAGGGCAAATGAGTCAAAGCGAAAACGAACAACAGAAGTTCAATGAAAACTTTGATTCTAAAGATTATTTTGCCAGTCTTTATGGTGCAACAGACGAATTTGGTAATCCCAGCCAAACAAAAATAGATAAATTACGTGACAATCTCCTGGTTAAAATGTTTTCAAAATATGGTTCAACAGCATTGAAAGATTCCAGTGTTGTTGACATTGGTTGTGGGTACGGTTGGTTGCTAGATTATTTTGATTCCGCAAAACGAGTGTGTGGATCAGATATTTCTGAGCATGCAATTGAAGTTGCTCGGAAACGCTCCCCAAGTAGAGAATTTAAGGTAGCTGACATTCAAGCCGGTGTAGCTTTCGACAACAAATTTGATTTGGTTTTGGCAATAAATGTTATTGAACACCTCCCAAATCCTGCTGCTGGAATTAAAGCAATCTGTGATGCCTTAAAGCCAGGTGGCATTACTTTGGTACATTTGCCAACAATAAATAACGCATTTAATAAATGGGAATATAAGTATTTATACGACTCAGATCCAACCCATATTTACAGACCAAAAGGTTCAGAAATTAGAAAAATGTTTGAAGACAACGGACTAAAAACAATGAGGGATTCTTTCTTACCACATTTTCCTGCTTGGTTAACTAGATTAATTCCAATACATCCTGCTTACTTAGCAGTTTATAAAAAGATTTAACTAGCTGAGGCAATAGCCTTTTCAAGCACATCAAGTCCTTCATTTAGTAATTCATCATTGATCACAAGTGGTGGTAGGAATCTTAAAACGTTTCCGTAGGTTCCAGCAGTTAAAACTAGAACTCCCTCAGCATGACAAGATTTAACAATTTTTGTTGTCGTATCTGGATCAGGTGTAGTAGTTCCTGGTTTTACGATTTCAATTGCGACCATGGCACCTCTGCCTCGTACATCGCCAATCAATTGGTGTTGTTTAGCCATATTTTGTAATCTAGGAATCATAATTGATTCAATATGCTTTGCCGATTGAATTAAATTATCTTTTTCAATTGTTTCAATTGCTCCTAGTGCACCTGCTAACGCGATTGGATTTCCACCATAAGTTCCACCTAGTCCACCGGCATGAATTGAATCCATAACATCTGCTCGACCTGTAACTGCTGCTACAGGAAGTCCGCCGCCCATACCTTTAGCCATGGT
>CAMATO010000069.1 GCA_945861165.1 Bifidobacterium breve
GTTTCATCAATATCATTTCTTCTATTCATTTGTACTAAATCTGAATCAACATTAGGTACTGGCCAGAAAACATTTCTAGAAATTGAACCTGCTTTAGAAACATCTGCATACCATTGCAATTTCACACTGGGTGAACCATAAGTTCTAGAACCAGGAGGTGCAGCTAAGCGATCTGCGACTTCTGATTGCACCATGACTAAATAGTTTTTGATACTGGGAAAATTCTCTAAAATATGAATGATTACCGGTACGGAAACGTTGTAAGGCAAATTTGCCACTAATACATCAGGATTTTTTACATCGCTGCTGGTTATTTCCAGAGCATCCTTATTGATGACACTTAATAAGGAATCACTAAAACCTTTTGATTTAGCAGTAATTGGTAATAAATCTGCCAGGCGAGAATCTATTTCCACAGCAGATACTTTTGCCCCAGTTGCCAAAAGTGCCAGAGTTAGTGAACCTAACCCTGGTCCTACTTCTAAAACATGGGAATCTTTTGTGACATTGCTGATTCGAACTATCTTTTCAACAGTGTTTTGATCTGTAACAAAGTTTTGACCAAGTTTTTTGGTTGGCTTTAAATCTAATTTACTGGCAAGCTCTCTTATTTCAGTGGTGGTTAATAATTGATTTGTCATTCAAACTTTCCGAAAAGCTTCTCAGCATTTGTTCTAGTGGCATCAGCAACTGTGTTGATGTCAACATTCATTTCTTTTGCCATGGTGGCAAGGGTTAGAGGAATCAGGTAAGAAGAATTTGGGTAACCCCGATATGGCATGGGGGTGAGAAATGGCGCATCGGTTTCCACTAAAACATTTTCTAAAGGTGTGACTTGTAGTGATTCTCTTAAGTTTTGAGCATTCTTAAATGTGCAAGTTCCAGCGAAAGATAAATACCATCCTCTTTTTACTAACTCTTGGGCAAATTCTTTATCTCCTGAGTAGCAATGAAAGATTACTTGTTGAGCTTTCTCCTCATCAAGAATTTTTAATGCAGCTTGGTGAGCGTCTCGATCGTGCACCATTACTGGTTTATTTAGATTATTGGCAATTTGAATGTGTGCTCGGAAAGATTGTTCTTGGAATGCTCTGCCTTCTTCACTAGTACGAAAGAAGTCCACTCCGGTTTCACCTATTGCTCTAACTACATCTTCTTTCGCTAATTCTGCAATTTCTGCAATGGCTTCAATTAATGCGCTTTCACCTTTTTCTAAACCAATAACTGGTGCTTCATTGGGGTGAAGTGCAACGGTGGCATGGATTTGAGAAAATTCTTTGGCAGTTTTTATCGCCCATCTGGAACTAGGCAGATCAACTCCTACTTGCACAATTCCGGTAATTCCTACAGATTTTGCTTTTGCTAAAGAATCTTCCACGCTCATAAAAATGTCTTCATCTTCAATATCTAAATGACAATGCGCATCAACAGTGGTGGTGGTTAATTTTTCTGGAAGCGGCGGATATTCACGCTGCTTTGATTCGGTCACACCAAAATCTTTTCTGGCGCGTAGTTCATTGTCTTTATTGTTCATCTTCTGCCAGGCGTGGAAATACTGCTTCGCCTTTGTTTACTTTGCTACCGGCAGGCAAAATTCCCCAAGTTCCAGCATTACTAATAAATTGCTTAGAGATGTCACCAATTGATTCATTGGCTCCTAAAATATTCCAAATCTTTTTTGTGCTTTCAGGCATGATTGGGTGATACAAAACTGCAATCGCTCTCAAAGATTCGGCGACACAATATAAAACGGTAGCTAATCTTTCTTTGTTTGCTTCATCTTTGGCAATTTTCCATGGTTCTTGTTCGGTGACATAAAGATTGGCAGCATCAACAACTTTTCTGATGGCATTTATTCCTTCTGAGAAATCAAGTTTAGTTATGAATTCATCAGCCTCTGTGGCTGCTTTCTTTATTCCTTCAACTAATACTTGATCAGCAGCTGTTAATTTTCCAGGTTGAGGCACAACTCCGGCAAAGTATTTTTCAATCATGGCAGCTTCTCTGGAAGCAAGATTTCCTAAGCCGTTTGCTAATTCACTGGTGTATCTAGCTGTTAAATCTTCCCAAGAAAATGATCCGTCTGTACCAAATCTGATTGCTGATAAAAAGTAATAGCGGAAAGCATCTGCGCCGACATAATCAACAATCAGAGCAGGAGCAATTCCGGTTAGTTTTGTTTTGCTCATTTTTTCGCCACCTACTAGTAACCAGCCATGGGCGAAAACACATTTAGGTAGTTCAACTTCTGCAGCCATTAACATTGCTGGCCAATAAACAGCATGGAATCGTAAAATGTCTTTACCAACTAAGTGAACATCAATTGGCCAAACGCTCTTAAATAGTTTTCCTTCTTCACTATCTGCTGGTGCGCCATAACCGGCAGCAGTTAGGTAATTAAGTAGTGCATCAAACCACACATAAACCACTTGCTTGTTATCCCAAGGCAAAGGGATTCCCCAGGAGACAGCAGATCTTGACATTGAGATGTCATCTAGTCCTTGTTTTAAAAAAGCCATCACTTCGTTGTAAGCAGATTGGGGTTGAATGCTCTCAGGATTTTTGGTGTAGTGATCAATTAATGCTTGTTGGTATTGTTTAAGTTTAAAAAACCAGTTCTTCTCTTTTAACATTTCTACAGGTTTGGAATGTGTGGGGCAAAGTTCTTGCCCGTTTTCTTTTAATAAATCACCTGGTAATTTAAATTCTTCGCACCCCACACAATATGGTCCTTCATAACTTCCTTCATAAACAGCACCATTTGCTTTTACTTTTTCCCAAAACGCTTGCACACCTTTGATGTGTCTGTCCGATGTTGTTCTGATGAAATCATCATTGGCAGCATTAATTGTTTCTAACACTGGCAGCCAAGCTTCTGTTACTAATTTGTCTGCCCAATCTTGGGGTCTAAAATTATTACTTTCAGCTGTTCTTTGCACCTTGGTGCCGTGTTCATCAGTGCCAGTTAAAAACCAAACTTTTTCACCTCGTTGACGATGCCAACGAGTTAAAACATCTCCAGCAGTTGTGGTGTAGGCGTGACCAATATGAGGAGCATCATTTACATAGTAAATAGGGGTAGATAAATAGAAAGTATTTTTGTTGTTACTCATGAGTCCAATCTTAGGGAAGCTTCGTAAAGTTCTCGTCTAGACAATCCTCGTTGTGTTGAAACTTCTTGGACTGCGTCTTTAAAGCTAGATCCTGCATCAACTAATCGCTTAACATTTTTGATCGCTTCTTCATCAACTTCTTTTTTACCTACATTTTCAATACCCGCAACCACCAATGTGATTTCACCCAAAACCTCTTTTGAATTAGCCCAGGTGACTAATTCTTTTATGCTGCCCCTAATTACTTCTTCATAAGTTTTTGATATTTCTCTTACCACCGCAGCTTTTCTATCTGGCCCAACTATTTCTTGAATATCTTCTAATGTTTGTGAAGTTCTGCGCGGTGATTCAAATAGCACCATGGTGCGTGATTGGGTATTTAAATTATTTAGTATTTCGGTTCGCTCTTTACCTTTGCGAGCAATGAATCCTTCGAATGAAAAACGATCGGTGGGTAATCCTGAAAGCACTAATGCTGAAATAACAGCACTGGGTCCCGGGATAACAGTAATAGAGATATTTTCTGCAATTGCTGCGCTGACTAATCGATATCCGGGATCACTTATTGCTGGGGTTCCGGCATCACTTATCACTACTACTTTGGCACCGTTTTTAAGTTTCTCGATGATATCTGGGATTTTTTCTATTTCATTTTCTTCAAATAGTGAAATAACTGGTGCTGTGATTTCTAGGTTTAAATCAGCAAATAATCTTTTAGCTCGCCTGGTGTCTTCAGCAGCGATTAAGTCTGCCTGTTCCAATGTTTGTTTTAACCTCGGGGAAGCATCCAAAACATTGCCTAAAGGTGTTGCCGCCAAAATTAATTGCCCGCCACTCATACGCCTTATCCTTTCAGGAGCAAGTTAGTCGTAATCTTTCAGCCGTGGGGAAAGTTAATCCGGCGCATGCCAGAAAAAAAACAGACATTCATTTGACCAACGAATTTGTCGATATTGCCCCGCGCCATAACTTGCTTAGTTGGGGTTTGACTCTCTTTGTTACCGCTTTAGCTGCCTTGTTGAGATGGCCCCGATTAAATGTGCCCAATGAAATTATTTTCGATGAAACCTATTACATCAAAGATGCTTACGCTCTACTTACTAATGGTTATGAAAGAGAAGCACTTGAAAAAGCAAATGAATTTATCTTGGAAGGTAGAACTGATGTATTCCAAACTGTGGGATCTTTTGTTGCCCACCCACCATTAGGTAAATGGGTTATTGCGTCAGGTGAACATCTATTTGGTTTGAATTCTTTTGGGTGGCGTTTCGGAGTTGCTGTGATGGGAACTCTTTTAGTTTTGGTGACTACTCGTGTTGCAATCAGATTACTTAGATCAATTTGGTTTGGTGCTTTAGCTGGATTTTTGTTAGCAATTGATGGTTTAGCAATTGTGATGAGTAGGACAGCGTTACTTGATGGCATCATGGCAACTTTTGTGATGTTGGGAGTTGCGTGCTTAATACTTGATCGAGATTATGCCCGAGATCGTTTATCAAGAAAATTAAATCCTGAATCTAAATACGGAGGTAGATTTACTTGGCATCCGTGGAGAATTCCTGCCGGAATTTTCTTAGGTTTAGCAATTGCCACTAAATGGTCTGCATTGTGGTATTTAGCAAGTCTTGGAATTCTCACTGTTATTTGGGAATACTCATTTAGAAAAAAACGATTGGCAAAAAGACCATTAAGTGGAACATTGTTGATTGATACTTGGTGGGCAAAAATTCAATTACTTGTTCCTGCTTTCTTTGTTTATTTAGCATCATGGACAGGTTGGATTATCACCACAGGTGGTTGGGGTAGAAATCCTGAGAGCACCGGTTTAGTAAATAATTTTAAATCATTATTCGCATATCATAAACAAATTTGGAATTTTCATATCAACTTAGTTACCGATCACAGCTATGAATCTTATGCGTTGAGTTGGCCAATATTGCTTCGTCCTACTTCATTTTTTTATAAAGAGAACCTACCAAACTGTGCCAGCAGTAATTGTGCTGCTGAAGTTTTAGCAATTGGTAATCCCCTTATTTGGTGGCTTGGGGTAATAGCTTTAATTTTAGTGCTGCTTAATTTTTTGAGATCAAGAAATTGGCGTTCCGGAACTATTTTGTTATTGTTCTTAGCTGGTTGGGCACCATGGCTGTTGCTTCCTGATCGCACCATGTT
>CAMATO010000070.1 GCA_945861165.1 Bifidobacterium breve
GAAGTTGAATTTCTTGATGCAGATTCAACTATTCCAGAAGCAGCTTTGGTCGTTGAAAAACTTCCTCATACTAAGTATCCAGTTATGAATAAAACTGCTGATGAAGTTGTGGGCTTTGTTCACGTTCGTCAATTACTTTCATTAGAGGCACGAAAATCAAATAAACAATTAAGAGATATTGCAATTGCGGTGGAATCAATTCCGGGTACTACCTCAGTATTAAGCGCTTTAGCGCAAATGAGAAATGGAAACCAACATCTATTAATTGTTGCTGATGAATATGGCGGCACTGCAGGAATTGTGACTTTAGATGATTTAGTCGAAGAACTAATTGGTGATATTAGGCATGAAGATGATGAACCAGAAAATGAAGTAAGTGATTTAGATTTCCATGGCGAAGTGGAAGTTGAGGGTTTGATGAATCTGGATGATTTTGCAGACTCAACTCATATCCATTTGCCTGAAGGACCGTATGAAACAGTAGCTGGTTTTGTTATCTCTAAACTTGGAACGCTTCCTGCAATTGGAAAATCGATTATTGCTGAACAATGCGTGTTTGAAATCTTAAGCATGGATGTGCGACGAATTTCACGAGTCAAGGTAAGTCGAATTGAGCCCGGAACTAGTAAGCATGGTGGACAATAAGACCTATGGGAAAACCAAGTGTTTTATCAGGAATTCAGCCCACTGCTGATTCTTTTCATATTGGTAATTACTTTGGCGCTCTACGCCAATGGGTTCAAATGCAAGACACCCACGATTGCTTTTATACAGTGGTGGACTTACACGCCATAACTTCTGAATTTGATCCAAAAATTTTAAAGAAAAGAACACTTACATCATTTGCACAACTATTAGCTGTTGGAATTGATTCCTTAAAAAGCACGCTATTTGTGCAGAGCCAAGTTCCACAGCATGCTCAACTAGCTTGGGTTTTAAGTTGTTTCACTGGTTTTGGTGAGGCAGGCAGAATGACACAATTTAAAGATAAAACACAAAAAGGTGGACAAGAAAGATCATCTGTTGGTTTATTTACCTATCCAATTTTACAAGCTGCTGATATTTTGCTTTACCAAGCACAAAGTGTTCCAGTTGGCGAAGATCAAAGACAACATTTGGAATTAACTAGAGACTTAGCTATTCGATTTAATAATCAATTTGGTAAAACCTTTGTGGTACCGGAAGCTTTCATTGTTAAAGAATCTGCCAAGATTCTTGATTTACAAGACCCAACTGCCAAGATGAGTAAATCTTCTCCGCAGGGTTGCGTATTTATCTTAGATGAACCAGATGTAGTTATGAAGAAATTCAAAACCGCTCTCACAGATAGTGGTAAGGAAATTAAATATGATCCAACTAACAAACCTGGTATTTCAAATTTATTAAGCATTATTAAAGCGGTAACTAATGAAGACATGACAACCATTGAGTCACAATTTGTAAATAAAGGTTATGGAGACTTAAAGATTTATACAGGGGAATTAGTAGTGGAAAAGATTATTAAACCGTTTAGGGAAAAGACTATGACTTTATTGGCTGATGAAAATCAGTTGAATTCTTTAATGAATGATGGCGCTCAAAAAGCAGAAAAAGTTGCAGCAGCAACATTAAAAAGTGTTTATGAAAAAGTTGGTTTTTAAGCTTTAATTATTTGCGGCGGGTAATTGTTTTACCCAACCAAACTAATGGATCATATTTAGTGTCAACCACACGTTCTTTCATAGGAATGATCGCATTGTCAGTAATCTTGATGTGTTCAGGACAAACTTCGGTACAACATTTAGTGATGTTACACATTCCCAAACCATGAGATTCTTGAGCTTCACGCTTTCTATCTAATTCATCCAACGGATGCATATCTAGTTCTGCAAGACGTATAAAAAATCTTGGGCCAGCAAAGCTTTCTTTGTTTTCTTCGTGATCACGAACAACGTGACAAACATCTTGGCAGAGGAAACACTCAATACATTTTCTGAATTCTTGACTTCTCTCCACATCAACTTGCTGCATGCGATATTCACCTAGTTTTAAGTTTGCAGGGCCCTTAAATGCTGGAACTTGGCGAGCTTTAATGTAATTAAAGGAAACATCTGTGACTAGATCTTTGATAACTGGAAATGCTCTTAGGGGAGTAACGGTTACTTCATCTTCTTCATTGAAAGTATTCATTCGGGTCATACACATCAAACTTGGTTTACCATTAATTTCAGCACTGCAGGATCCACATTTTCCGGCTTTGCAGTTCCATCGCACGGCTAAATCTGGACTATCGGTTGCTTGCAAACGATGAATTACATCAAGTAGCACTTCGCCTTCGCTTACTTCTACGTTGTAGTTAACTAATTCGCCTCTTTCTTTATTGCCACGCCAAACTCGTAATTTCGCTAGATAACCCATTAGTTATGCTCCCATTCCAAGTTGTACTAATTCTTCTGGTAACAGATATTTACCTAATTCTTCCTCTTCAAAGAGTCCAGCTAATTCTTTGGGCATTGGCGGAATTGATTCAATTTTGGTGTCAACACTGCTGCCGTTCCAGGAAGTAATAACGTGTTTTGGTCTCCAATTTTTGTCCATGGTTGGGAAATCGTTTCTGGTGTGACCACCGCGAGATTCTTCTCTCACTAGGGCACTCTTGGCTATTGATTCACTTACCAACAACATGTTTTCTAGATCAAGTGATAAATGCCAACCAGGATTAAATTGTCTTTCACCTTGCACCGTTACATTTCTAGCACGTTTCTTTAAACCTTCAAGTTTGGTTATTGCTTCACGCATTTCATTGCCGTCACGAATAATTCCCACCAGATCATTCATTACTTGCTGTAGATCTTGGTGAACGGTGTATGGATTTTCACCACTATTGCCATTAAATGGAGCAAGGGCTGAGTTAAGAGCTTTTTCGAGATCTGTTTCATTAACTTTTGGTTTAGTGGAAAGTGATTTAACGTAAGCACTAGCACCAACTCCTGCTCTGCGACCAAAAACTAATAGATCTGAAAGTGAATTTCCACCTAAACGATTAGAACCGTGCATGCCTCCAGCTACTTCACCAGCTGCAAATAATCCGGTCACTCCAATGGCTGCACCGGTATCAGGATCTACTTGAACTCCACCCATTACGTAGTGACAAGTTGGCCCAACTTCCATTGATTGCTGTGTGATGTCAACATCTGCTAATTCTTTGAATTGGTGCCACATGGAAGGCAATCTTTTCTTAATAACTTCTGGTTTCAAACGTGTTGAGACATCTAAGAAAACTCCTCCATGAGGAGAACCTCTACCTGCTTTTACTTCAGAGTTGATTGCACGAGCAACTTCATCTCGAGGTAATAATTCTGGTGGTCTTCTATTTGAATCAGGGTTCTCATACCAGCCATCTGCTTCAGCTTCAGTATCAGCATATTTATCTTTGAATATGGCAGGAATGTAATTGAACATAAATCTTTTGCCTTCAGAATTCTGTAAAACTCCACCATCACCACGAACTGATTCGGTTACCAAAATTCCTTTAACACTTGGTGGCCAAACCATGCCGGTGGGATGAAATTGCACAAATTCCATGTGCATCAAATTTCCGCCAGCCTTTAGCGCCAATGCATGACCATCGCCAGTTCCTTCCCATGAATTGGAAGTAACTTTGAAAGATTTACCAATTCCGCCAGTTGCTAACACAACTGCAGGGGCTTGAAACATTACAAATTTTCCATTTTCACGCCAGTAGCCCAATACTCCAGAAACCTTGTCGTCGGTTTTAAGGATTTCGGTGACAGTTAATTCAGCAAAAACTTTTATTCTTGACTCGTAGTCACCAGACTCCTTGAAGTCTTCTTGTTGCAAAGAAACAATTTTTTGTTGCAAAGTTCTAATTAGTTCCAAACCTGTGCGATCACCAACGTGAGCTAGACGAGGGTATTCGTGTCCACCAAAGTTTCTTTGACTGATTTTTCCATCTGGTGTTCGATCAAATAGTGCACCATAAGTTTCTAATTCCCAAACTCGATCAGGGGCTTCTTTAGCGTGAAGTTCAGCCATTCTCCAATGATTTTGAAACTTTCCACCACGCATGGTGTCACGAAAATGTACTTGCCAGTTGTCATTTGAGTTAACATTTCCCATTGAGGCAGCGATGCCGCCTTCGGCCATAACGGTGTGAGCTTTACCAAAAAGTGATTTACAAATAATTGCAGTTCTTAAACCACTAGCACGAGATTCAATAGCAGCACGCAAACCTGCGCCACCTGCTCCTATGATCACAACATCAAAGTCGTGACGTTCAATTTCGGTCATGATTCCCCTTTAGAAGAAATATAAATTAGTGATTGAACCACTTGCTACAAGTCGTACATAAAAATCACACATCGCAACACCAATTAGTGAAATCCAAGCATATTTTGGATGGTGTGCGTTTAGTTTTGAAACTATGGTCCAAGTCTTGTATCTAATAGGATGCTTACTGAAATGCTTTAATCTTCCACCCAGAATATGTCGACAGGAATGACAAGAAAGTGAATATAACCAAAGAAAAGTTGCGTTTGCTAATAAAACAAGTGTGCCAACGCTCATGTGTCCCCATTGACCTTCAGCGTTCTTGAAAGAAATTAATGCGTCATAGGTGAGTAAAACATTGAATACTAATCCAGCAATAAAAAAGTATCGGTGAGAATTTTGCAAAATCAAGGGAGACTTTGTTTCTCCTGAGTAAGACTTATGAGGTTCTGCTACAGCACAAGCAGGAGGAGATAACCAAAATGCGCGGTAATAAGTTTTTCGGTAGTAATAACAAGTCATACGAAAACCTAGTGGAAAAATCAAGATAAGTAGTGCTGGAGAAAAAATCCACCAGCTACCAAATGGCTGCCCTAAGTGCGAAGCGCCTTCAACACAACTTGTAGCAAGACATGGGGAATAGAAAGGTGAAATTAATGGTTCAGCAAAATAGTACTTATTTTCAAAAGCTCTGATCGTGGAATAAATAATGAAAGAGACTAAAACAAAAACAGAAATAGCGGGTTGAACCCACCACTTGTCTACTCTTAAGTGTCTTAAGCCAATTTTGGCACGGGTGGCTGAGCCAACTCCGCGTTCCATTGAGCTAATCGCCATGGCTCGAGTTTAGTGCCGACCCCCACGGGGCTGCATAGTCAAAAGTTGCTCATTTCGATGTGAAATGTCACACAAGAAATACTTAAGAAAGATCCCTAAGTTCTAGCAATACCGCACCGTTTGCAACAGATGCACCAACTTCAACAGAAAGTTC
>CAMATO010000071.1 GCA_945861165.1 Bifidobacterium breve
TACACAGCAACTGCAAACGTGCTAACTGAAATTGCAAAGAAAGAATTTGGTTGCACAGTTAATCAAGTTGAATTAGCTGAAGCTGGTGTAACTTATGATGCAATGGAAGCTGGATCAGTCGACGTAGTTGTTGAAGACTGGGGCGGTGGACGTTGGCAAGAATGGGTTGATCGCGGAACAGTTGTTGTTCTTGGTCCTAACGGACAAGAAGGTCTAATTGGTATGTATGTACCAAAGTGGATGGCTGATGAATATCCAGACATCACAGATTCTGCAAACCTAAACAAATATGCTGATCTATTTAAGACTTCAGATTCAGGTGGAAAAGGTGCTTGGTTAGAAGGTCCTCCGGGCTACACCACAATCGGTGAAAAAATGATTGCAGCAAACAAACTGAACTTCAAGGCAATTAATACCGGTTCAGAAGCAGCTTTGATTGATGCTTTCACTGATGGACAAAAGAATAAAAAAGCTGTTCTTGGATATTGGTACACACCACAATATTTCAATGCACAAGTTGAATTAGCGAGAATTAATTTTCCTGCTAACGACTGGGCAGATGCAGAAAAAGCAAGTGGTTTAACAGATTATCCAGCAACACCATTAATCAAATTAGCTTCAAAGAAATTAATGGATTCTGGATCACCATTTGCAACATTGCTTAAAAACTTCCAATGGTCTAACGACGACCAAAACGGAGTTGCCGCTGATATTGAAGGTGGCATGGATCCTGCAGCAGCCGCGCAAAAGTGGATTGATGCAAACCCTGACAAGGTGAAAGCCTGGTTAGGCTAAGTAATTAAGTACAACTTGGGGCAGGCACATGACGTGCCTGCCCCTTTTGCATAAGCAAGGGTTTATCGTTAAGAATAAGTAAGTGTGTTTCATAATGCGAAACGCATTAAAACCAGCCGAAAGTGTTTCATAAATGTCAAAAAAAGTTGTCATCATTGGTGCAGGAATTGTGGGTTGCGCACTTGCTGATGAATTAACTCAACGTGGATGGACTGATGTCACTGTTTTAGAACAAGGTCCTCTGTGGGCTGCTGGTGGCTCAACTTCTCATGCCCCAGGTTTAGTTTTCCAAACAAATGCAAGTAAATCTTTAGCTCTTTATGCCAAATATACCGTTGAAAAATTATGTTCACTTGATGTAGATGGTCAACCTTGTTTTCTTCAAGTTGGTTCCTTAGAAGTTGCAACTAGTAAAGAAAGATTACAAGAATTACATCGCAGAGCCAGTTTGGCAACTGCTTGGGGAATAGGCGCCAAAGTAATTAGTGCTAAAGAGGCTAAGAAACTCTTTCCCTTACTTGAAGAAAAAGCGATTCTTGGAGCACTTCATGTACCGACAGATGGATTGGCAAAAGGCGTAAGAGCAGATGAAGCGATGGGAAGATTGGCAATTTCTCGCGGAGCAAAATTTTTAGATCGCCATGAAGTCTTAGATATTTTGAAAGAAAACGGAAAAGTAACGGGAGTAAAAACAAATAAAGGAGATTTTGCTGCAGATGTAGTTATTGCATGTGCTGGTATTTGGGGACCAAAAGTTGGCGACATGATTGGTATGCCAACAGCAATTCAACCTCTTGCTCATCAACTTGCGTGGATGCAAGATTTACCTGGATTAGCAGATCAGACAGAAGAAGCAGTTTTGCCATTACTTAGACATCAAGATAAAGACTTGTATTACCGACAAAGAAATAAAAGTTTAGGCGTTGGTTGGTATGGCCATAAACCATTACCAATAAAGGCTAAAGACATTTTGCCTTTTGATAAAGCCAAAGTGATGCCTTCTGTTTTGGAATTCACCAAAAAGGAATGGCAAGGCGCTATTCAACACTCAGGAAAGATTGTTCCTGAATTAAAGAAATCAAAAATTGATACTGCCATGAATGGATTGTTCTCATTCACTGTGGATAATTTTCCTTTAATGGGTGAATGGGCCGGATTAAAAGGATTTTGGACTGCAGAAGCTGTTTGGGTTACACATTCTGCAGGTGTGGCAAGAGCAATAGCTGAATGGTTGGTTGATGGTCATCCATCTCTCTCAGTTCACGAATCTGATGTAAACAGATTTGAAAAACATCAACTTGGATCAGAACATATTGAAATGCGTGGAAAACAAAATTATGTAGAAGTCTATGACATCTTGCATCCTCTAGAACCAATGAAAGAACCAAGACCAATTCGAACAACTGGTTTTTATCCTCGCCAAAAAACACTGGGTGGATATTTTCTTGAAGCAACTGGTTATGAAAGACCACAATGGTATGAAAGCAACAAGAAACTTGTGACAAAATTTAAATCACCAAAAAGAAATCCTTGGGCTGCTAAACATTGGTCACCAATCATTGGTGCTGAGGCTCAATATGTGAGACAACATGTGGGTCTATTTGATATAACTTCTTTAAAGCGAATTGAAGTCTCTGGTAAGGGTGCGCTTAATTTCTTGCAACAACAAACCACGGGAAAATTAGATAAACCTATTGGATCAATTACATATTGCCTAATGCTCACGGAACATGGCGGAATTATCAGTGACATTACTGTTTCCAGACTTGGTGAAAATCAATTCATACTCGGCGCCAACGGGAATGTTGACTTAATCAGATTACAAGATGCTGCACCAGATGACGTTCACGTCAGAGATATAACTTCAGGAACTATTGGTTTAGGTTTATTTGGACCTAAAGCAAGACAACTTGCCCAATCAATTTGTGAAGATGATTTATCAAATGAATCCCTTGGCTACTTCAAAGCTAAAAAAACATATTTAGGTCAAGTCCCAGTAACACTTTGGAGATTGTCTTATGTGGGTGAACTTGGATTTGAAATTTATGCAGATGCTGACATGGCTTTAAAACTGTGGGACACATTGTTTAAGGCTGGAAAGAAATTTGGACTAATTCCTGCGGGAAGAGGCGCGTTTAACAGCATGCGATTGGAAAAAGGCTATAGATCTTATGGTGCTGAAATGACCAGTGAACACAACCCTTTCGAAGCAGGTTTAGGTTTTGCTGTTAGAAAAACTGGTGGATTTATTGGACATGAAGCACTTTCTCAGATAAATCCTGAAAATATCACTCGTAAATTAAGTTGCCTAGTTATAGAAAAAGACTTAGATGTAGTTATGGGTAAAGAACCAGTATTGGTTAACAACAAAGTTGTGGGCTACACAACTTCTGCTTATTACGGACATAGTGTCGGTGCCCCACTTGCTTATGCCTGGTTACCAATTGAACACTCTAAAATTGGCACCAAAGTTGAAATCCAATACTTTGACAAATTGGTTAAAGCTAAAGTTGGCAATGATCCACAATTTGATCCTGACATGACCAGATTGAAATCCTAAATTTAATGACAATCAAAAGAAGACACACAGAAGAGTTACCTGAGCATCCAGACTTTTTATGGAAAAACCCATCCCCTAAAAAGTCTTATGACGTAATCGTTATTGGTGCAGGTGGCCATGGTTTGGCAACTGCTTATTATTTAGCTAAGAATTTTGGAATCACCAATGTTGCTGTATTAGAAAAAGGTTATCTTGCTGGTGGAAACATGGGAAGAAATACCACCATTATTAGATCAAATTACCTATGGGATGAAAGTGCTGGAATTTATGAAAAGTCACTTCAACTTTGGGAAGGATTAGAAGAAGAAGTTGGTTATGAAATGTTTTTCGACCAACGAGGTGTGATGACTCTTGCTCACAGCGTGAGTGATCTTCGTAGCAAACAAAGAAACTTTTATGCCAACGCTGTTAACGATATTGACTCACAATGGTTAACTCCTGAAGAAGTTAAGAAAATTGCACCAATTGTAAACATTTCTCCAGATGTTAGATATCCCGTTTTAGGTGCTACTTACCAAGCAAGAGGCGGTATTGCTAAACATGATTGGGTGGCATGGGGTTATGCCAAAGCTGCAAGTGATTTAGGTGTTGATTTAATTCAAGGCTGCGAAGTTAAAAAAGTTAAAGTTGAAAATGGAAAAGTTGTGGGTGTTGATACTAATCAAGGATTTATTTCTGCAAACAAAGTTGCCATGGCAGCAGCTGGCCACACTTCTGTTTTATCTGAGATGGCAGGATTTAGAGTTCCACTGCAAAGTCGACCCTTACAAGCTTTAGTTTCAGAACTGTTAGAACATGTTTTAGACACCGTAATTATGAGTGGTGCAGTTCATGTTTATGTAAGCCAAGCCCATAAAGGTGAATTAGTAATGGGCGCAGGTACTGATGCTTATAACTCTTATGCCCAACGCGGTGGTTTTCATGTTATTGAACATCAGTTAGCTTCAGCACTTGAATTATTTCCAATTTTTTCCAGAGCACATTTGTTAAGAACTTGGGGTGGAATTGTTGATATTGCACCTGATGCTTCCCCAATTTTAGGTTTAACACCTGTTGAACATCTTTACATAAATTCAGGTTGGGGCACTGGTGGCTTTAAAGCAACACCAGGATCTGGTTGGGCTTTTGCAGACACCATTGCACATAACCGACCTCATGATTTAGTGAAACCATATTCACTAAATCGTTTTGTTACTGGACATTTAATTGACGAACACGGCGCAGCCGGTGTGGCACATTGAGGAAAATGATTAATGTTACTTATTAATTGTCCATGGTGTGGACCAAGAGATGAAACAGAATTTCATTACGGAAGCGAAGCACACATTGGTTATCCCGAAAAACCAGAAGACTTAACTGATAAACAATGGGCAGAATACATTTTCTATCGCAATAATCCCAAAGGTTGGTTTGCTGAACGTTGGGTTCATAACGTTGGCTGTCGACGTTGGTTCAATATTTGGCGAAACACTGTGAATCATGAATTTGGACCAAGTTATAAACCTTTTACAAAACAACCAAGTAGGCCTCAATGAGTACTGTTCAATTTACTTTTGATGGTGTTACGTATCACGGTAATAAAGGTGAACCACTTTCTGCAGCTTTGTTAAGAAATGGCATCAAAGTTGTCACTGAGAGTTCATACCGTTTTCGCCCACGTGGAGTGATAGGA
>CAMATO010000072.1 GCA_945861165.1 Bifidobacterium breve
GCCGATGGTAGTGATCTTAAAAGAATTGAACGACAACAGGAATTACTTTCTTTAACAATTGATCAAGTTACAAAAATGAATTTAATAACAGATCTGCCTGCCCTATATAAAGTTTTAAATGCGGCAACTTCTTCACTAAGAATGGATCCGGGCCTTTCAGATCTAGATTCACTAGTAACTCTTTCCACAAGTTTATCTAGCATGGGATCAAAGAATATTTCATTTGTAACTGTTCCTTTTGAAGGAACTGCGGATGGAAACCACGTGCAATGGACAACAGTTGCCACAGATTTGTGGAGCGCCATAATAAATGACACTGGGTGGCCACCAATTGAGGGTGTACCAAGTCCTAGTGCGAGTCCGGAAACAGAAAACATTGTGGTTAAGCCCAGTGATGTAGCAACAGTTGTTTTAAATGGCACTAGACGTTCTGGTTTTGCAGCGTTGACAGGAGATTATTTAAAAAATAAGGGCGTAAATATTGTCGAGGTTGGCAACGCCCCCATTAAAGACACTGCTGAAACAGTTATTGTGCACACCAGCGGTAACGCTTTGAAAGCTGCAGTTATTGCACAACTTTTGGGAATAACTAATGTTGCTGAAGATCCTGAATTAACTGGATCTGATGTTGTTGTGATTTTAGGAAATA
Organism: Bifidobacterium breve; assembly: GCA_945861165.1. Classification (GTDB taxonomy): domain Bacteria; phylum Actinomycetota; class Actinomycetes; order S36-B12; family UBA5976; genus ATZT02. The sequence goes on from CAMATO010000072.1 coordinate 650, forward strand.
ACGCCCCTGCTACTTGGGTGCTGCCCACTGCTCCTGTTGTGGTGGCTACCCCAACCAATTCTCCAACTCCCACCCCATCACCTGCTGCGATTGCTGCACCTGAAAGTGGTTTGTTCTGTCCGTTGCCTTAAATAATTGGTGGGCGAAGAAACAGCGTCATTTTTAAAACAGTAAACCAAGACAATTTCTTTTGTGGACTTAAATCAACTCTTTTTCCCTCTCGCCAACCTTTGTTAAATTCTTTTTTACCCTCAGAATTACTGCGTAAACGAAAAAGTGAAATAGCTTTCCAGTTGAGCAAGTACAGAAAAGAAATTAATCCAGGCAGATTTCTTCTGGCTAATAAAACTCGATTTCTGGCTTGATATTGATAATAAATTTGATGTCTAGTTTCTGGTTCAACAGCAGGATGAGCCACCACTACATCTCCTGCATACCAACATCTAAATCCTGCGTCCCAAATTCTCCAAACTAAATCAACACCTTCATGTCCGTAAAAGAATTCACTTGGCCAGGAACCAACTTTTTCAAAAACATCTCGTCGCACAGTTGTAGCACCTTCCCATAAAGCAAAAATATGTGAAGGTCGATCAGGATTTTTAGTATTTAATCTAGGGATCCATCTTCGAGGAGTTGCTAAACCATTTGGATCTTTGGGTTGAGGTTGCATCAAGGCAACTTTTGGCATTTCAATAAATTTTTGATAAATACGAGACAATGTGTCGTTGTCTTCTAAAATCACATCATCATCGAGAAAGAAAAGTAAATCTCCTTTGACACTGCTAACGCCTGAATTTCTTCCAGCTGGAATACCTAAATTTTCTTTGCTGTGAACACTTTTTACTGCAGCTGGTAAGTCTGTTGGTAGCCAACCATTACCAACTACCACCACATCCACTTCAATATCAACTTGTCCTAACAGAGACGAAAGTGCAGCTTTTAGTTGAATAGGACGATTTCCTTGAGTTAAGACAACACAACCAAAAGTTGGTTTTAATTCATTCATATTTTAAGCGCGTAGACGCGAAGAGGTAAGTATTGCCACTAAGTGACCAACCACTGTCACAAATGCTGCACAGGTTAAGAAAATTAAGACTGTGTCAGAAACATTGAATATTACGGAAAGCAAAATAATAATACTCAATTCTACAGAATGATAAATCTTATGAATGGGGAAAAATCTGAATAAGGAACGAATTATTGCAATAAGTCCATTGCGAGGAATAGCTACGTTTTTATCTTCAGAAAGTTTAGCTAGGTTAGAAAAACTTCTTGCCACATGCACCATGTCATTGAGAACTTTGTTGAATGTAATCAAAAGTGAAAAAACTAAGCCAAAAATTATTGCACTAACTCGTTCCCCGTTTTCCAAATAAACTCTAACTCCAAATGCGATTGCTAACAGGGCTTCAGTTGAATAGTGGCCAAAACGATCAATGAAGATTCCTGCTGGGTTATATTCTTGAGTTACCCGAGCCATTTCTCCATCGCAGCAATCAAAAAGCATTTGCAGTTGCGAAAAAATAACTGCCAACACCGCTCCCAGAATTCCAGTCTTAATAACGCTCAGCGCTGCAATCCATCCGGAAAAAACCATTAACCAAGTCACTGCAGTTGGACTCAAACCAAATTTTAATAAAATTTTAGATAAATATGGAGAAATCTTTCTCATATATAACGGTCCAGACCAGTGTTCAGCGACTCTTCGATTCAATACTTCTGGTGGTTGTCCCAGTGCCTTGATTTGTGCAATGGAGTAGTTAGTCATGAAAACCCCCTACATCTTTTTTGTATGCACTTAATGCTTCAGACAATGCTCCATCAAAAGCTAGGGAACCATTTTTCAGATATAAACCTCTAGTGCAAAACTCTGTCAAATCTCTTTCTTTATGTGAAACTAAGAAAAGTGTTTTACCTTGATTTAGCAAATCTTGCATTCTGATGTAACACTTTTCTCTAAATGCCGCATCACCCACAGCCAAAGCTTCGTCAACTAAAATTATGGGTTCATCAATGGATGTAACGATTGAGAAACCTAATCTAATTTGCATACCACTTGAAAAGTGTCTTACAGGGGTGTCTAAGAAATCCCCCACTTCAGCAAATTCCACAATACTGTCGAATCTGTTTCTAACTTCACTCCTACTTAAACCGTGCAATCCTGCAACTAAGGAAATATTGTCTCGGGCTGTTAGATCAATTTTTAATCCACCAGTTAATTCAATAAGCGGAGCAACTCCCCCGTTAACTTTGACACTTCCTTCATCAGGTAACAAAACACCAGCCATTAATCGAAGCAGTGTGCTTTTTCCTTCACCATTGGCACCCATTAGCCCAACAGCTTCACCAGCTTTTACTTCGAAATTAATATTTCTTAAAGCCCAGAACTCACCCTTAGGTGAGGTATTTTTTTGCTGTAATAACATTTCTCGAATTGAGAAATTTCTTTTTCTATTACGTCTGAAACTTACCCCAATATCTTTTACTTCAATCACTACACTCATTTAAACTTCCTTCAATACTGATCGTTCAACTTTTTTAAAGAAAACGATACCGGATATGAAAATTATTAAGGAAATAATAATTGAGAAAACAATTGGAGTAATTAAATTTGAATCATTCCAAAAACCTGCCCTATACATGGAAATAATTCCAGTCATGGGATTTAAATATGCAATAGTGTGAAACTGGGCAGGAATATCTGATATTCCATAAATAATTGGTGTTAAATAAAATGTCATTCTTAATAAAATACGTAAAAGATTTGTGGTGTCTCGAGCCAAGACTGTTAGTGGTGCCAGAATCAAGCCGATTCCAGTAAGAAGTAAGAATTGCACCACAAAAGCCAAGGGAATAAACAATAACTGCATTGAGACTTCAGCTTTAGCAATTATTGAAATTAAAACCAAAATCGGTAAAGCAAAGACAAATTCAACTCCTTTAGCGCCAATACTTTTAATAACCCATAAGAATCTTGGAATAGCGATGGAACGAACCATTTTGCTTTCGACAACAAGGGATCGAGCTGAATCAGTGACTGCACCGTTGAACCATGTCCAAGAAAGGATTCCTGTCAACAAAAACAAAATGTAGGGTTGTTCACCAATTGAATTTGAGCCCACAATGTAGGAAAATACAAACCAATAAATAATGGACATTGCTAATGGATCTAGAAGTGTCCATAAATAACCAAGCCAGGTTCCGGCATATCTAATTTGTAAATCTCGATAAACCAAAATTCGAAAGGCAGCAAACTTACCCAAAGGGTTCGTTCTCCTCCACGCTCATCAGAAGCAATCGCGTTACAACCTAGGTTACAGGCGTTTGCTTCCCTTCAAGAAACCAACGCCCCATGACAAATGCATAGTTGGCAAAACCACCAGCAAAAGTAGTCGACTGAGCAGACTAATTTTGGCTCCAATAGAAAATAGTGCCAGCAGAATTACCGAAAAATAAAGTGCTGGTGCAATCCAGCCTAATTGTAACCACCAAGTATCTAAAATATTTGAAAGTAAAATCATTACTAAACCAATTATTAAGCCACTTACTGTAATTGGTGGAGCTAAATATCTTAGCGAAACTGTTTCAGGATAAGTCTTGGTTACTTGTTTTCTCCATTGACCATATTGAAAATATTGTTTAGCTAACTCAAAAAGATTTTTTCTGGGTCGGTAGGTAACAACTAGATCTGGATTAAACCAAATCTTTCCCCCAGTTTTCCTTATCCGATAATTCATTTCCCAGTCTTGTGCCCTAATAAATGATTCATCAAAATATCCAACTCTTATTAAGGCTGACTTCTTAAACGTTCCTAAATAAACTGTGTCTGCCTCACCTGCTTTTCCTCCCACATGAAACGGGGCATTACCAACGCCAAACTTTGAAGTCATCGCTGCAGCCACACTTTTTTCAAAAGTATTGGTGCCCTGTGCCTGCATTAAGCCACCCACATTGTCAGCATCGGTTGCCAACAAAGTTGAGACCGCATTTTTTATGTAATTTTTATCAACGAGAGCATGACCATCAAGTCTGACAATGATTTCAAAATTGGATTTTTTTATGGCACTATTTAACGCACTGGCAGTTCTTCCCGAGGGATTGTCAACTAATTTGACTCTGGGATCTTTTTCTAACTCTTGCGCAATTTTATTGGTTTGATCTTTTGATGGACCAAGGGCCAAAATTATTTCTAACTGACCTGAATAGTCTTGGTTCAAAATAGCTTGTACAGATTGAGTTAAGAATCGTTCTTCATTTAGAACAGGGATGATCACAGAAACTGCTGGTTCTGACATTAATCCCCCCACTTTTTAACTCTTTGATAGCAACGCTAGTCGAATAATGAGAAAAATCCTGGAATAAATCGTACGATTAACC
>CAMATO010000073.1 GCA_945861165.1 Bifidobacterium breve
AGAATTACAGCACCAGTTGTGGTGGCAGGAATTGATTCTGATCGTTTATACCCCATCAGACAGCAAGCAGATTTAGTTTCCGCGTTGCCACAAAAAACTGAATTAAATGTTATTTCATCACCTTTTGGTCATGATGGATTTCTGATCGAGATTGATCTAGTTGCTCCGATAGTTACCAAGACGTTAGAGAAAGCAGTTTCGTTAATTAATTAAGGGACATATCTGTCCCACCTGTGTTGCACATGATGTTGAAACATCGCATTATCAATTAGTGTTTAATCTAAAAATTATTTCCATAACACTTTGCATATTGATTTTGAATATCAATATTGCTCAAGCAGACACTTCAGTGCAAGCAGATCAGGAATCTGGAAGTTATCTAATTAGTGGTGAAATTTTATTGGACGACACCTTCACTGGATCTACTGATACTCAACAGCAAGGCGCTAATTGTCTTGGTTGTGCCTGGCTAGTTAGTGCTATTTGCTTTGTCTTTGATGAAAACTATGTAATCAGCACGTGTTCAAACCAAACCGAGTGTCAAACCGTAGAGAACACCCTGGGGGAGAAAAAAAAGATTTGGCGAAAACTTGGTACCAATGAACCTTGGTTAGTGGTGGGGTTCATGTGTGTTGGACCAAAGGGTCCTAGCACTCCTGAAAAACTTACAAACACACTTAAAGAAAAAACAATTGAATATTTACCACAATTAATTCCCAGTACACAACCAACACAAAATGTGCTAGTCAACGTTGATGTTTATTTTTTGAGTAATCAAAGTAATTCTTTTGGTCCTAAAACTGTCATAGTTACAGGAATTCCAGTTACGCTCAGTGCTAATGCAAGTTGGGTTTGGAGATTTTCAGACGGAACAGTAATAAATACAACTGATTCAGGTGCAGGATATCCAGCAGGAACAATAAAACACAGTTTTAGCACCAAAGGCTTACACACAATTTCTGTAACGACTACTTGGAATGCAAGCTGGAAAACTCATTCAAAAGTTAGCGTTGCGGTGCCCGGAAAATCATTAACCCAAACCACAACTTTTTCCTTGATCGCTCACGAAGCCGCAGGAGTCCTCACACGCTGAATCGTTGACCCAAAACAGGCAGAAAGTGTTAAGTCGTGACAGAATAGGAAATCGGGCCGGTCAATTTGACAGGCCCTTAAGCGCGTCATCACTTCGAAGGGTTGTCTTTGTGGCAAATCTCGGAAAAACCTTATCCAAGCCTGCTGCCAAGAAACCAGCTGCAAAAATAGTTGTTGCTAAGCCAGCAGCAAAAAAACCAGCTGCTAAACCTGCTGCTAAGAAACCTGCCGCTAAGCCTGTAGCAAAAAAAGTTGTTGCTAAGCCAGCAGCAAAAAAACCAGCTGCTAAACCTGTTGCTAAGAAACCTGCTGCTAAGAAACCTGCAGCGAAAAAAATTGTTGCTAAGAAGCCAGCTGCAAAAAAACCAGCTGCTAAACCAGTTGCTAAGAAACCTGCTGCCAAGAAACCAGCAGTGAAAAAAATTGTTGCTAAGAAGCCAGTTGCTAAGAAACCTGCTGCCAAACCAATCAAAAAAACAAAGCCGGTAAAGGTTGCCAAACCTGCCAAACCTGCCAAACCTGTAAAGGGAGCTAAAGCAATTCCCGCACCTAAAGGAAAAGGGGATAAAGGTTTTGCCAAAGTAATAATGGTTGACGGTGAACTAATTACCGTTGATGAAGTCGATGAAGTAGATCCAGCGGAATTACTAGCAATTGCAGAATTAGAAAAGGAAAGTTTAGCTGAATTAAGCGAAGAAATTGCTGAAGTTGAAGAAGTAGAGGAAGACTCAGAAGAAAACACAAAAACCAGTGCCACAGTTGACGAATCTGAAGCATTCATAATCTCAGACACTGATGATGCTGATGAGCCTACTCAAAAAGTTACCGTAGCAGGAGCAACCGCTGATCCAGTTAAAGATTATCTGAAACAAATTGGAAAAGTTGCCTTGCTTAATGCTGAACAAGAAGTTGATTTAGCTAAAAGAATTGAAGCTGGTTTGTTTGCCGAAGAAAAAATTGCTGCCGGTGGGATCAAAGATCGTAAGCTTAGAAAAGATTTGGAATGGATTTCTGAAGATGGGCAAAGAGCTAAAAATCATCTACTAGAAGCAAATCTTCGACTGGTGGTCTCTTTAGCGAAGAGATACACCGGACGTGGCATGTTGTTCTTAGATTTGATTCAAGAAGGTAACCTCGGATTGATTCGTGCGGTTGAGAAGTTTGATTACACCAAAGGCTACAAATTCTCAACATATGCAACCTGGTGGATTAGACAAGCCATTACCCGTGCGATGGCCGATCAAGCTAGAACTATTCGTATTCCTGTGCACATGGTTGAAGTTATTAACAAATTGGCACGCGTGCAACGCCAAATGTTACAAGATTTAGGAAGAGAACCTACTCCCGAAGAATTAGCTAGAGAACTTGATATGACACCTGAAAAGGTTGTGGAAGTTCAAAAATATGGCCGTGAACCTATTTCCTTACACACCCCACTTGGTGAAGATGGAGATTCTGAATTCGGAGATCTAATTGAAGATTCAGAAGCAATTGTTCCAAGTGATGCAGTTTCTTTCACTTTGTTACAAGAACAACTAGACAGCGTGCTTGATACTTTAAGTGAACGCGAACGCGGCGTTGTGCGAATGAGATTTGGTTTAACCGATGGTCAACCTAAAACCCTTGATGAAATAGGTCAGGTTTATGGAGTTACTAGAGAGCGCATTAGACAAATTGAATCTAAAACAATGTCAAAGCTAAGACATCCATCGCGTTCCCAAGTGTTACGCGATTATCTAGACTAATTAGTTAGTTGCGCCCAGACGATCTGTTTCGTCTACATATTCAGCAGCAATAAGTTTTAGTTTTTCTTCATGCTTCTTGGCATGGTGCCCACAAAAAATTAAGGTTCCACCTGTTGGCAGTGTTACGCGCACATAGCCTTGAGCTCCACAACGATCGCATCGATCAGCGGCGGTTAGTGCTGGTCCTGCGGTTAGGGTCGTATTCAACGTAGGGCCTCGTTTCATTTCATTAGGTGATACTTCAATCATCCTTGCAAAAGGCTTTGCCGCAACTTGGGGATGGTGTGGGTGTGTCGCCCAGCCCAATCACCCAGCCCAACAGGCGTGCCGTAGCCCTGGAAAACCCCTAAAACCTACGAGAATAAACAAACAGACTTTTTTGTCGTAGAAATTTGATTATTACCAAAAAGGAAAAGAAAAATTGAGTCTTGCATCCAATACAAATAACGCCGAATATAACGCCAAGAATCTTTCAGTTTTGGAAGGCTTGGATGCGGTAAGAAAACGTCCCGGTATGTACATCGGTTCAACCGATGGCAGGGGCTTAATGCATTGTGTGTGGGAATTAATTGATAACGCGGTTGATGAAGCTTTAGCAGGGCATTGCAAACGAATCCATATCAAATTGATGCCTGATAATTCTGTCACCGTTATTGATGACGGTAGAGGAATCCCTGTTGATATTGAACCCAAAACAAAACTAAGTGGCGTGGAATTAGTTATGACCAAACTTCATGCTGGTGGAAAATTTGGATCAGGTTCCTACACTGCATCTGGTGGTTTGCACGGTGTTGGTGCATCAGTGGTTAACGCTTTAAGTGCACGACTTGATGTGGCAGTAGACAGAGGCGGCAAAACTCACACCGCATCTTTCCAGAGAGGTGCTACCGGAGTTTTCAAAGGTGAAGGCCCAAACGCAAAATTCACTAGAGAAGCTGGTCTAAAAGTTGCGGGTAAAGCTGTGAAATCAGGAACTGGAACCAGAGTTAGGTTTTGGCCAGATCCTGAAATATTTGTTAAAGAGTTACACCTGGATGCAGCCGCTCTTATGCAACGTGCTCGCCAAACTGCTTTCTTAGTTCCTGGTTTAGCAGTAGCTGTTTCTGATTTGAGAGATAAAGAAAAAACTGAAGTTGAATACAAGTTTAAAGGTGGCATCACCGAATTTGTTGAACACATGGCTACCGGTGAAGCAGTCACCAGTGTGATTCGATTGCAAGGAAACGGTCACTTCACTGAAAATGTTCCGGTGCTAGATGATCAAGGCCACATGAGACCTCGAGAAATTGAACGAGAGATGGCAGTTGATATTGCACTTCGTTGGGGTAATGGCTATGACAATGAATTAAAATCTTTCGTCAACGTTGTTGCCACACCTAAGGGTGGAACTCACGTTACTGGATTTGACCGAGCAATCGTAAAAGTTGTTAACGATCAATTAAAAGCTCAACGGTTTTTGAAGAACAATGAAGAAAGTGTGCTGAGGGAAGATATTTTGGAAGGCTTAACAGCAGTTATCAGTGTGCGCCTACCTGAACCACAATTTGAAGGTCAAACTAAAGAAATCTTAGGTACTCCTGCTGCTCAAAAAATTGTTACAACAGTGGTAACTCAGGAATTCAATAAATGGTTTAAGAACCCACCTCGTGGGGATAAGGCCAAAACAAAATTACTGTTAGAAAAAATCGCCAACGCCTCTCGAGCCAGATTAGCTGCAAGAAATCAAAGAGATGTGCAAAGAAGAAAAAATGCAATTGAATCATCATCTTTGCCAGCAAAACTTGCAGATTGTCGCTCAAATGACATTGAACACACAGAATTATTTATTGTGGAAGGTGACTCTGCTTTAGGTACTGCCAAAGTGGCAAGAAATTCTGAGTGCCAAGCGCTGTTACCAATTAGAGGAAAAATCTTAAACGTCCAAAAAGCTTCAGTGGCAGATGTGTTGAAAAATACTGAATGTGCTTCCATTATTTCTGTTGTTGGTGGGGGATCAG
>CAMATO010000074.1 GCA_945861165.1 Bifidobacterium breve
ATCCACATTCTTGGCAGTTTTGGTTGCAGCTGGAGCTGGGTTATCCCCATCTGCTGCTTGAGCAGAAAACTGTGCTTGACCAAAAAGTAAGGTGGCACAAATAAGTGTGGTGATAATTCTTTGTTTTCTCATAAATTTAATGGTACCCACTAATTGCTAATCCGCAAATCTTTTTTGAGAGAAGAAGAATTTAGTCGATAACTTATTTGTTCAACTTAAAGACCATGATGTTGCCACTATCGGTGGTGGCAACCAGGGATCTGTTCTCATCAACATCTAGGTCTCTGATTCTTTCTCCCACGTTGACTCGTTCTTCACTAGTGATTTGATTTTGAGCATTAATAGTCATAAACACTAATGATTCTTCTTTTAAAGTTCCCATTACTAGTTGTTTGGAGTACTTACCCCAGTTATCGGGCAGTTGCACTAATTCAGTTGGAGCAATGGATGGAACCCAATATTTAATTGGTTGTTGGTAACCTGCGTGAGTTCCAGTTTTAGCAGGTTTTACATAATCAGTTGAAGTGTAGGGTTTACCAAAAGTAACAAAGGGCCAACCATAATCTGTATTTGGTTTAATAATATTTATTTCATCCCCACCACGTGGACCATGTTCTGCTGTTAAAAGAGTTTTATTAGCCAGTAAAACTATGCCTTGAGCATTTCTATGTCCTGTGGATATCTTTTTAACAGTTGTTGCACTTATTTGAAAAACTGAACCTAAATCGCCACGGGCTTGTAAATCATTGATCTTGGTGAAACCAAGATCTCCAATTGTTAGATAAACATTGTTTGCATCTATTTTTTCCATACGTCCTGCTGCATGTTGCACGGCATTGATGGGCACACAGGGTTTGGAAACAAACCAGGTTTTGTTCTTTATTATTTTGTTAGTTTTAAAGTTGGCATCTACTTGATCTACTACTACTTCCACACACTTCTTACCTGTACCAAGTCTTGGATAAGAAACAAGTAATTTAGCTGAATTTGTGCCTTCACTTAATACTGCAATGTCAGTGATGGCAAATCTAGAATCTTTTTGTCTATCACCCGGTGCAATTAATTCGCCCAATGTAATAACTGCTCTTTTTTGACCGTCTCCCAGAAATAGTGTTCCGCCGTTATTGCCACCACCAAGAATTAAGTTGCCATTTTTAAGTACCGCTAAAGCTGGCCCCCTGTCCCCATTGCCTGCTCTAGTTGCGGCTTTGGAAGCATTCATCGTTTGAATATCAAGATCAATGTCAGCAAAGGCTGGGGAAGAAAAAGAAAAAAGAAACACAAAAGATACAAGGAGAGATCTCTTTATCTTCATATTTACCTTTCTTTTTGGTGAGTAAAAAGGCCTTATTCGAAGATAACATGATTAAAAAGAAGGTGCCCGTTGGGTTAATTCTGAGTAAAACCTGACCTAAATCGAGTTTTTTAGGAGTGCTTCATACCCAAAATGAGTTTAGTATTATAAAGAAGACCTAACAGGCACCGAAGGTGCCCGAATCAAATAATCCAAGAAACGAGTAAAGATAAATTATGAACGAAGAAACACTAATAAACATGTGGAACGCCAAGAGAACAGCTATTGCTCATTCTCAAATAGTTTCAGTGATCATAATTGCAACCGTGGTGGCTCTTGTGGTTACCGGAAAATTTGCAACTGCATCAGATGACATCAAGATCATGGCATTAGCAGCAGTTGGTACAACTGGGATTTTGTCATTGATTTCTCAATTAGCAATCATTAGAGAAGCAAGCATGCTAGTTAAGGATTTAGCTAAAGCTAAAACCAAAACCGGCAAAATCATTGCTGCCTCAGGTGCTTATTTGCAACTAACCCAATTTGTTATGGTGATATTTGGAATTGGCTTATTTGTTCTTATGTTTCGCGCAATCTGGTAAGTAAAAGAATTTAGTAGAAACGGCAAATGAGATGGATATTGTAATACTTATTGCAGTATTAGTTGCTGTCTCATTTGCCTTTCTATTTGTTTTTAGAAAACAAAACAAACAACTAAAAAATGTCCGAAAAGTCAGTGGCCGTGGTGGAGATTTTCAAGAGTAAGTAGAGAAAATAAAAACTTTAAAAAATCCAATCGTCTTAAGCATAATCACTTTAGTTATCACACCAATATTGCTTTGGGTGCAACTTTTAGCTTTCTTTTTAGGATTCATGATTATTCTTGAATCAATTGATCCAAATCCGATGTGGACCAGAATAATCACAGGAATAATAATGGCTCTTCTCACAGTTATCCCTTTTGTGCTACCAGTTATATCCTTAAAACAAAGCCTGCGGGAAAGAAAATCTAATAACTCAGTTACCAAAATAGAAACAAATGTGGCAATATCTTTCGCTATTTTTTCTCTGTTTTTAGTTGTGATAGTTCAAGCTTGGTTATTTTCAAGAATTGGTTTTTAATTTTTTTAAAAATAATTAAGGGCTTGAATCCTTATTTGGATTCAAGCCCTTAATTAAGGCAAGCACAATTGTTAATGCAATACATTCTGCAAAAAGATAAGTTTTAAATTAATTAAAACTAATTAACCTTCGATTAATCCTTCAGGAGTTCCATGAACTCCAGCAATATCACCAGGTGTTCCATCAGGTCTAATCTTTTTACTCCAATTAGGGGGAATGATTCCTAGTTTTCCTTTTTGGAAATCTTCAAATGCTTGCAAGACTTCTGTTCTGGTATTCATCACAAAAGGTCCCATCCAAGCAACAGGTTCATTAATAGGAAGACCACCAAGTATTAACACATCCATTTCAGGAGATCTTGATTCTTGAGTTTTATCAGCTCTAACAACTAAAAGATCACCATCTTTTAATACCGCTAATTGACCCATTTGCACAGGTTGTCTTTCTTCACCAACAGAACCAAAACCATTAAGGGTGTAAATAAGAGAGTTGTATTCCTTTTTCCACGGAAGTCTTAATTCACTTCCTGGTTGCAAAGTGGCGTGAACAATAGTGATGGGAGTTTGAGTAGAACCTGGACCAACTTGGCCATCAACATCTCCGGCAATAACTCTGATTAAAACTCCACCATCAGGTGAAGTTAATAGTTTTACATCTTTTGCTCTTAAGTCTTGATATTTGGGTGGACTCCATTTTTTACTCTTAGGAAGATTCACCCACAATTGAAAACCATGAAATAAACCACCAGAAACAACTAAATGCTCTGGGGGAGTTTCAATATGTAAAATTCCTGAACCAGCAGTCATCCATTGAGTGTCACCATCACTAATAGTTCCACCACCACCGTGATTGTCGTAATGATCAAAAATTCCATCAATAATGTAGGTAACTGTTTCAAAACCACGATGTGGATGCCAAGGAGTTCCTTTAGGTTCACCTGGAGAATATTCAACTTCACCCATTTGATCAAGATGAATAAATGGATCAAGATCAGTTGTGGCCACACCTTGGAAAGCTCTTCTTACTGGAAAACCTTCACCTTCAAAACCTTGGGGAGCAGTTGTTATTTTCACAACTTTTCGCACGCTGTCATTGCTACGAGTAATAACTCTAGGAAGAACCGTGATGTCACTGACTGTAATTGCTGGCATTTTTCTCTCTTAAAGCTACGAAGTTATATCTAAGCAATATAAATAGTCTACTTTCAGCAGGAGTCATCCGCATCTTTACTCTTTCCTTTGTCCCAACCGAGGTGAGAATTTGAGAAAATAGGCCATTGCTGTTTTATGACTTAAATTAAAGACCATAAGAGCATTCTATAAGGTTTTTAATTAATTAGAACTTCTCTGGTTTGCCACCGAAGTTGTTACTTCCTGAATCTCCAGGGGTAGCCAGAAGATAAATATTCAATAATGGGATTAATAAATACCAACCAGCTTTATTGCGATCATGAATTCTTCTCACTGCTACTGATATGTAGGGAAGAAGTAAACCAAGAGTTATTAAAGAGCCCACAAAATCAGCAATTAGATTTCCCAAAAGGTTAGCGGCATAAAAGAAGAGAAAGAAATACCAGAATTCACTTCTGGAGGCACGACCTGGAAAAACAGCATAATTTTGCAAACACTTTTGAACAGCTTTAATCGCTGGGGTTAGGTACTTATTCAATTTATTATCTTCTCCTTGTTTTGCTTCTATTTTAGGCTATAGGGCAGACCAGTTTGCTAAAGAGTCATGCTTAGTGCCAGGGAAAGGTAAAATAGGATAAGTATCGAGAAATTATCATTAAAGCCGATAAATGATCCGCCTTTGGTTCGAACCTAGGTCACAACTAGGCCGCTACATATTCTTTACGGTCGGGTTGATTACCGATTATGAAACTTATAAATATCGCTTCGTTTCGCTATTTTAATAATAACAATTAGTAATCGGTTATCCCTGATTTCATAGATTATTCGATAATCTCCAACCCGGACTCTCCAATAGCTCTCGTTTGTTAACTTTTTCGATTTAGGAGGTCTTGGATTTTCTCCCAGTAATTCAATCGCACCTTGGATTCGGTAAAGCGATTTTTTATCTAATTTTTGAAGAAACTTTAT
>CAMATO010000075.1 GCA_945861165.1 Bifidobacterium breve
TCATCTGTGGCTGAAAAAATATCATCTGATTTGATCACATCAACTTTTCTTCGCACCGCTTTTGCGGCAGCAAATAAGCCTGAAGATAATTCGTGTTGAGCAAGTTTTGGTAAATTCCGATCTACACTTAAATCAAAAATGGTTCGAGCAATAGTTCTAATTTGCACCACAATATGTTCAAAAGCAACTGCTTTTAAATACAAAGATTCTGCTTCATCAACTTCTTCTAAGGGTGACCACCGAGCATAAGCTTTTGCTTCTAATGCTTGAGATTTAATTTTGGGTGACTCTTCAACTAATAAACGAGCTTCCGTTAACCAAATACTGGCGTTAGTTTGATTTAAGCCTTGATCTAATCCTTGCGACATTTGAGAAAACAATGCGGAAATCTTTTTACCTATATTGATGATTTGATCAAGGGTTCTTCCCGCAGGAGTTTTTGCGTGAGAAAAATATGAAAATGCAATAGCAACACCAGCGCCAATTAAAGTTGACCACAATCTATGAACTGCCGTGTTTTCATTTAAACCGGGTCCAATAACAATCAGGGCAGTTACTGGCACATTTACTGAAGCTACTTCACCAAGCCTTAATGCTCTTGCCACAATCGCACAAAATAAAACTGTGGTACCAATAGCAATTATCCCAAAGTCAAATAAAAACACCGTGCCAAGAGCAACTCCAGCACCAATAACTGTTCCAATAATTTGACCAAAACCTTCACGTACAGATTTATATAAAGAAATTCGAATACTTAAACTGCAAGTAATGGCTGCAACTAAACCACCATTAACAACTAAGAGATCACCAAGAAACCATGCAAAAGCTGAAGCAATTGATGCCACCAGGATTTGTCTGATCCAGATTTTTCTTTTAGTGATTATCTTGACTATTTTATTTTCTTTCAATTTCATATTTCTATTGTATTAGGAAACTATGACAAATCTGGGAGATAAATAAAAATACCCCGCAATTAAGCGGGGTATTTCTACGAGAAGGTTACTCAATTACGGATATTGCTCCCATGACTCAGGAATACAAACATAACATGATTTGAAGAGTTAGCCAAGTTTTTCTACTATTTGTAATCCTTTTGGTTTAAATAGAAATACCCCGCAATTAAGCGGGGTATTTCTACGAGATGGTTACTCAATTACGGATAGAGATTTTCCCCTGTGACGAAGGAATATTAAGTTAACACAAATCCAAATTAATTACAAATAATTTAATGAAAAGTAATCCTTTTGGTTTTATTCATCCACACCATTTAGTTATCCACAATTAGAAATCAATTTTCCTCAACATCTTTTGAAAAATGTAACTCTGTTTGTGTTGCCCGCGTAGCTCAATGGAAAGAGCGCCCCCGTGACGAAGGGGAAGGCTGGGGGTTCGAATCCCCTCGAGGGCACACAAGCGATGGCAATGGTTCATTTTGGATCATTGCCATTGTTTGCTTAGTTGCAATAGACAGTGTGGACTATAAATATGTAGGCTTGTGCTCATGTCAAAGCAAAGAAAAACTGGATGGGTCACCCACGAGTATTACTTTTGGCATGACACCGGAACTTACGCCGGAAGTCATAAACCAGGGGAGTTCTTACAACCTGGTAAACATTATGAATCCCCTGAATCAAAAAGAAGATTTAAAGGTCTTATGGATGTTTCGTCTTTAAGAAATGATCTAATTCATATTGAACCTAGAAAAGCAACAGTTGCAGAATTAGAAAGAATTCACAATCCAAAACATATTCAAAACATGAAAACTCTGTCTGATAACGAGGGAGGCCTAACTGGTGATGATGAATCTGTGTTTGGTCCCTTCGGTTATGAAATTGGTTGTTTAGCAGCAGGTGGAGCAATTGTTGCAGCTGATGCTGTTTATAAAGGTGAAGTTGATGTTGCTTATGCCTTAATTAGACCACCAGGACATCACGCTGTTAAAGATCATGGCATGGGCTTTTGTATGTTTAACAATATTGGTGTGGCCATAGAACATTTAAAGAAAACCACAGATTTAAAAAAGTTTGCAGTAATTGATTGGGATGTGCACCACGGCAATGGTACCCAAGCTGTGTTTTATAACGATCCAAGTGTGTTAACTATTTCTTTGCATCAAGACGAACTTTATCCACGACATGAAGGTAAAATTACTGAAACTGGGGAAGGTGCAGGCCTTGGTTTTAATATAAATATTCCCATGCCAGCAGGATCAGGTGATGGTGCTTATCGATACGCATTTGAATCTGTGGTTAAACCAGCAATTGATAAATTTCAACCAGAATTTATTTTCATTGCTTCAGGATTTGACGCTAGTTATTATGATCCACTTTCTCGTATGGCAGTTCATGCTTACACCTACAATTGGATGGCAAATCAAGTATTAGAAATGGCTGATAAATATGCCCAAGGTCGAGTTGTGACAACTCACGAAGGTGGCTATTCAGAAGTTTATGTACCATTTTGTGGCCTGGCCGTATTAGAAGCATTCCTGGGTAAATCTTCAGGAATCATTGACATCATGGCAACTGGCAGTGAAGCTGCAACTAGAAAAGACCAAACACTTTTGCCTCATCAAAAAGAAATGATTGATGAATGCAAAAAGACCCATAAGTTATAAACCAAAAAGATTACAAGTAAGTTTTATTAGTTGAAAGTTTTAAGTATTACTTTTATATTTGTGTTGCTCTGGTAAATCATTTAAAAAACATCCCATTAAACTATTTGCCCAGGTGTCTTAACAGTTTTTTGGTAGCAATAAGACTGCCACCCAAAACTGCTGGAATTCCACCACCGGGATGGGTGGATGCGCCCACCCTCCAAAGCCACGGGCGCAAAAATGATGAGTGCTTCGGTGTGTGTAGCGGGCCAGACTGCCAAATCTTTCTTGCTTCACCGTAAAGCGCTCCTCCGGTTGCCCCCCAACCCGAGAAGTATTCGGGATCTAAAACTTCAAAGGCCCCAAAATATTCTTTAATATTTTTTGGTAGCCCCATAACTTTTGATACTCGTTCCAGTTCAGCTTTGGCAAAATCACTTTCGATGCTGTAGTGCTTACCATCGGCTGGTGCAGTAATTAAAACTGCCACTGTTGATTTGTTGTTTGGGTAAATGTGTCCTGCTTGGTAGTAGTTCACAAAAACCATTGACTCTTTTGGAAGTTGGTTTTTACCAAGTGCTGTGTGCATTGCAGCTGGATCTTCGGGCATGATCACAGAGTGGGTCTTGGTATTAATTGGTAGGTCCTCATCCAAAACTGCGTAGATAGCAACCCCTGAGCAAGACATCTTTCGGTTTGTTTCGTTGGTGGTTTTTCCAAGTAAGCGTTGGGTGACTTTGGCATCAAGACTTGAGATGATGATGTCTGCTTGATATTCGCGTACTTCGGTGGTGACTTTGTTTTTGGAAATAGCTATTGCTTTCTCGTTCATCACTATTTCGACACCGGCATAACGGGCTAGCTTTTCAAGTGTTAGTGGAATTTCGTTTACTCCACCAACTGGAACTCTTACCTGCTGAGTTGCCATCACTGCTGGAATTGTTGCAAACAATGCCAGGGTTTTTTCTGGGCCAACACCAGCATTCAAAGTGTGTATCGAAATGATTTCTTTGAGGCCTTCTGGCAACCACTTCAATCCGTTTAAATATCTTTTAGTGGTGAACCGGATTCCATAGTTTGAAATCAGCTTGTTACCTGCCGGTATAGCTTTCAAACTTATGGAAGTGTTAGTTAAAAGTGTTGTGATCTCTTTACCAAGTTTGCCGTGAATTTTTTCAAACCTAACCCAAGGCTCATACCACTTGTTGCCTTTTTCAACTGGAAGCAGACACTTTTCTCCTTTATAAAAGTATTCGCCAACTTCGGAAAGTGGTTCGAAGGTGATTGGTGCAATCTCGATTGCTTTTTTGTTTTGGTTTCCCAGTAAATCGTAGCGACGAATAAATTCTTCCCACACCCCAAGAAAAGTGACAAGGGCAGGACCTGTGTCCATGCGCTGGCCATCAACAATAATTCTTTTGCTCTTGCCACCAATCCAACTGGATCCTTCGATGAGTGTGACATGGTGTCCAGCTTTTGCTACCAGTGAAGCAGTGGCAAGACCTGAAATGCCTGCACCCAAAACGATTATAGATTTTGGTTTCACGATTAAAGAACTAAAACCATTTAGGATGCCAACTGAACACCGGCAAGTGCTCCAGCAAGGTATGGAAAAAATATAGACAACCGGTAAAGCTTTCGTCCGGTTTCTGGAACTGGGTTTCTAAAAATTGAAATGGTCAGATAACCGGCAATTAAAAAGTTCACAACAGCAACTGGGATGTTTACTTGGGCAAACAACACAGTTGAGATGAGCCAAAAAATACCAACCCAGTAGGAACTTCCCTTAACTCCTAACCAAACAGCAGTTGTCCTAATCCCCACATCACTATCTTG
>CAMATO010000076.1 GCA_945861165.1 Bifidobacterium breve
ACCTGCTGCACCACAACCAGTTACACCTGTTGTACAAACTGTGGTTGCCCCACAAACAGTTTCTGTTCCACCAGTTAGTCCAACACCAAGTGCTTCTCCATTTGTGGCAGCCTCAACTCAAAATGGTGATAAAGATTCCTACACCACACCAATAATTCGCCAAATGGCACGCGAAAAAGGAATAGATCTTTCCAAAATTACTGGCAGTGGAGAAAATGGTCGCATTAGAAAAGCAGATCTATTAAGTTCCACTAATTCTGGCAGCGTTGTCAGCACCACTCCTACTCCTCAAATTGCAGTAACGCCACCTGCAGCAGCAGCTACAGTTGCTCCTCCAGCTAAATCGGTTGCCCCAACTGTTGAACAACCACTTCAGGGACGCGTAGAACAAACCACAAGATTAAGAAGAGTTATTGCCGAAAGAATGGTGCATTCACTTCACGTTTCAGCTCAACTAACAAGTGTTGTGGAAGTAGATGTCACTAAAATTTCTTCACTTCGAAACAAAGTTAAAGAATCTTTCGCTGCTCGTGAAGGAGTTAAACTTTCATTCTTACCATTCTTTGCCAAAGCTTCAGTTGAGGCTTTGAAAGAATTTCCAATTGTTAATGCCACTATTTCAGCTGATGCAACCCAGATTGCATATAGCGATGCTGTTCATTT
This sequence comes from Bifidobacterium breve, assembly GCA_945861165.1. Lineage (GTDB taxonomy): Bacteria > Actinomycetota > Actinomycetes > S36-B12 > UBA5976 > ATZT02. The sequence goes on from CAMATO010000076.1 coordinate 664, forward strand.
AGCAGTTGCGGTAGATACCCCAAGAGGTTTATTAGTGCCAGTAATTAGAGATGCTGGAGATTTAACAATCGCAGGCTTAGCTCAAAAAATTCAAGATGTGGCCAATAGAACCAGAGACAACAAAGTAACACCTGATGAATTAAGTGGTGGAACTTTCACTTTGACCAACACTGGAAGTCGCGGTTCTCTGTTTGACACTCCAATTATTAATCAACCACAAGTAGCAATTCTGGGCACGGGAGCTGTTGTGAAAAGACCAGTTGTTATTAAAGGTGAAGACGGCAATGATCAAATAGCTATTAGGCAAATGGTTTATTTGGCTCTAACTTATGATCACAGACTTGTTGATGGCGCAGATGCTGCCAGATTCTTATCGGCCATGAAGCTTAGATTAGAAGAAGCAAACTTCGAAGCTGAATTAGGTTTATAACAACACTATGAAATTAGTAGTTACCGGTTCTTCCGGATTAATAGGTTCTGCACTTGTTCGCGCAGCTGAGAAAAAAAACATTGAAATAGTTAAATTAGTCAGACGTAAACCTAAAGATAAAACAGAATCTCAATGGGACCCGACCAAAGGATTAGTTGATCTAGATGTTTTAGAAAAGGCCACAGCTATTGTTCATCTGGCTGGAGCCGGAGTGGGCGATCATCGCTGGACTAAAAAATATAAAAATGAAATATTAAGTAGCAGAGTTAAATCAACCGAAACACTGGCAAATGCGATTGTTAATTTAAGAACTCCCCCTTCAGTTTTTGTCTCAGGTTCAGCTGTTGGCTTTTACGGCGACACTGGGGATACCGCAGTTGATGAAAATGCTGGATTAGGCGAAGGATTTTTAAGTGATGTTGTATTCAACTGGGAGTATGCGGCTCAAAGAGTAAGAAGTAATAAAATCCGAGTTGTTCATCCTCGGACCGGTTTAGTTATGAGTAAGCGGGGCGGATTGTTACGCAAAGTTTTACCATTATTTTATTTTGGGCTGGGTGGAAAATTAGGAAATGGAAAACAATACTGGTCCTACATTTCATTAGAAGATGAAGTTAGGGCAATTTTTCACTTAATTGACGATGTCAGACTTAGTGGTGGAGTTAATTTAACAAACCCAATTCCGGTTACCAATGCTGAATTTACAAAAGCACTTTCCAGCGTATTGAAACGACCGGCCTTTTTTAAGGTGCCAGCAATTGCGTTACGTATCGCTCTAGGAGAATTCTCAATTGAAGCTCTAGGTTCCAGTAGAGTTTTACCGTCAAAATTGTTAGCATCTGGCTTTTCATTCAAACAACCCGATATTTTAAAAACTTTGAATTCTGCTCGTAAATATTAATGAAACAGAAAGTTGAAGTTGCCATAATTGGTGCGGGCTTAGCAGGATTAGCATGCGCACTTGAATTACAAAAAAATAAGATAGATTTTCAAATCTTTGAAGCTTCCGACGGCGTAGGTGGTCGAGTTAGATCAGATATTGTTGATGGCTTCATTCTTGATCGAGGTTTTCAGTTATATAACCCTAGCTACACAGAAGGCCAAAGATTACTCGATTACCAAGCACTTGATTTGAAACCTTTTACCCCCGGTGTTGCTATTAGAGATGGTAAAAGCTTGCGCATTGTTGTTGATCCGTTTAGAAGCAAAGATTTCAGATATCGATTGCTCAAAGACCTTCCCGGATCCATATTTAGTCAGTTAGGGTTACTAAGTTATTTCCTAAAATATTTGATCACAGCAGATGCTCAAATAAGTGTTTCTGCCGATATTTCTGCTCAACAATCCTTAACCAAATCTGGAATAAAGGGATCATTACTGGAGAAACTCTTTCGACCATTTTTGCAAGGAGTATTTCTGGAATCAGAATTAAACACTTCACGAAAATTTCTCGATACAGTTTTAAAAACATTCCTAAGAGGAATACCTAGTCTTCCGGCTCAAGGTATGCAACAAATATCTAATCAATTAGCAGCCAAGATTCCCAGTGAAAATATCTCCCTTAATACCAAGGTCTTACGAATCGAAGGAAACAAATTAATTACTCCAGATGGTGAAATTGAAACCAAAAAAATTGTGGTAGCAACTGATCCAAGCACTGCCATTTCTTGGCTAAATTTAGAAGTTAAAGAAATGCACTCCGTTTCCACCTGGTATTTCAAGGCAGACCAAAAAGTCAATTCAATAGTTAGAAGCAAACCACTGTTATTTGTGGACGGCAAAAAATCAGGTCCGTTAACAAATGCTGTTGTTTTAACAAACGCTGCACCAAGTTATGCCCCCACTGGGCAAGTATTAGTTGCTGCTTCAGCAATATCCCCTAATGAGCATGCCGAACTTATCGAAGTAAAAAAACATCTTGCTGTGCTTTTTGGTGTGCCAACAGATGATTGGGAACTAATCAAGAAATACGAGATCAAAGAAGCTTTACCGGCAATGACTCCACCTTATTCACTGATTGATTCAAACCAAATTAACAGTGATTTATTTGTGGCAGGAGATCATCGAGCAACCTCTTCAATTCAAGGAGCCTTGATAAGTGGTACGAATGCTGCCACTTTAGTCAAAGTAAGTTTGGGATTATAGGAAATAAAAAATACGGCTAGGTGCGGTAGGTGCACCCAGCCGTATTTTATTTCTAATTTTTTCCTTGAGCTAACTTGCTTGGCCACCAGACTTTTTTACCGATACCAATAGTTAATGCTGGTACCAAAATTGATCTGACCAAAATGGTGTCAAGTAATACACCAAATGCCACAGCGAATCCAAGTTCAGCCAAGAACACCAGTGGTAATAAGCCCAGGACTGCAAATGTTGCGGCTAACACAACGCCTGCAGAAGTGATTACTCCACCAGTTACGGTTAAGGCTTTTAGAGTTCCAGCTCTGGTACCTAACTTCTTTGATTCTTCTCTCACTCTTGTCATCAAGAAGATGTTGTAATCAATACCCAATGCCACTAAGAACACAAAAGCAAAGAGTGGGAATCCGGTATCTGCACCTGGGAATTTGAAGACATTTTCAAATACCAGTTGGCAGGCACCAAGAGTTGCAGCAAATGACAAGACAACTGTTGACATCAACATCAGTGGCGCCAAAATGCTTCTTAACAGCAAGGCCAAGATCAGGAAAATAATTATCAACACTGTTGGAATAATTCTTCTGTTATCACGAGCGTTTGCTTCTGCAATATCTTCATTAACAGCGGTGAATCCTCCTACTAAAGCATCAACGCTGACCGCATCAAGATTATTTCTTAATGTGACAACCGTTGCTTTTGCTTCAGCAGAATCTGCTGCATTTTCCAAAGTTGCACTGATTAACACTTGACCGTTAATAACCTTTGGATTTGGTAAAGGTTTTCCAGCAATTACTGGACCATCAGGAATTGGGTAAGCCTCGCCCACACCTGGGGTGTCAGTAATTGCTTTCAATAATTCTGGAGTTTTATCAACTGGCCCAATAATGTAAGAAGGATTTCCTTCCCCTGCTGGGAAATGTTTTCCTAATACTTCTTGACCTATAACTGAATCAGGTTTACCAACAAATGTTTCAGTTTGAGATAAACCACTTGCGTCAAGTTGGGATGAATAACCAGCCAAAGCCAATAGAACAATTCCAGTTATCCAACCTGCGCGATTAGTTTTCTTATCAACAAATTTTGCAACTTTTGCCCAAATTCCTGAAAGTTTCTCATCTTTAGAATCAAAGTGTGGAATTCTTGGCCA
>CAMATO010000077.1 GCA_945861165.1 Bifidobacterium breve
GCTACGCCATCACCTGGTGTTGGTACTCCTTTAAATAAATGCCATAAGCCTGAAACGCTAATCAACATCGCACTTACCCCAATAAATATTCTGGGGCCATCACCTTTTTTAGCTGGATTTCTAAATGTTTGCCAAGCAGCATAAACAAAAACAACAGGCAAAAATATTGTTAAGCTACCAACTGCGCCACTTATGATTAATTTGGAATAATTAGTGATAACTGTTTGGGTAGCAAACCAACTTTGAGCTGCCACAATGATAGATAAAGCTAATAAGAGTAGTCCTAATCCATCACGTCTTTGTTTGTGATCTATTTCTTTAGCTCCATGACCAATAGCGCGTGCCACAGCACCAAAAACTTTGGCAATAACACCCCAAGCAATTCCCACTAAAGATAAAAGGCGACCAAATAAAAGCACTAAAGTTCCACCACGTGATTTTCGTGAGGATTTATAATTGCGGGCACGCGAGCGTGCCGGCGTGCTAGTAGCCATAAATAGAGGTTACCCTCGTGTAACACCTGTTACTTGGGTATCACCAGTGACTTTTAGTGCGTGTCGTTACTTCTGACCCAATTTATTAGGTTTAACCCTGAAAACCAGCTTCTCTATGAGATCCATCGCAAAATGGCTTTTCCTTGGAATGGCCACAGCGACATAGAGATTTTGCGGAAGCATCCACAACTTCGGTGGTTACTTCGCTTTCACCTTGTTTGGTGTAATTCAATTCAAAGTCACCTTCAACTCGAATTGATCCATTTGGTTTCACTGTGATCTTTACTTTTTCGCTCATTTGTTTCTCCTTATGCTTCAACCACGACTGGGACAATCATTGGTCTTCTTCGGTGTTGATCACTTACCCATTTACCTGTTGTTCTTCTTACAACTTTTTGCAATTGATTAATATCATAAATATTATTCTTCATTGCTTCTTCTAAACTAGCTCTAATAATAGGAATAACATCATCAAACACTGCATCATTCTCCGCAAAACCTCGAGCATGGATCTCTGGGCCAGCCACGACTTTGTTTTCTACCGAATCAACAACTACTACAACAGAGATGAATCCTTCTTCACCGAGTATTCTTCTATCTTTCAAAGAATCCTCTGCTACCCCACCCACACTGGACCCATCAACAAAAACATAACCACAAGGAACAGCTCCTACAATTTTTGCTTTGCGATTATGTAAATCAACTACTATGCCATCAGCGGTAATCACAACATTTTCTTTCTTAACACCTGTTTTAATTGCCAGAGCCGCATTTGCTCTTAAGTGTCTTGGTTCACCGTGCACAGGCATCACATTTCTTGGTTTCAATAAATTATAAAAATAAAGTAACTCTCCACTGGCTGCATGTCCTGAAACGTGAACTTTAGCGTTACCAGAATGCACAACATTAGCACCTTGTTTAGTTAAACCGTTAATAACTCTATTGACAGAATTTTCGTTTCCAGGAATTAACGATGATGCCAAAATAACTGTGTCGCCATCACCAATTCTGATTTTGTGATCAAGTCCTGCCATTCTTGATAACGCAGCCATTGGTTCGCCTTGTGAACCTGTGGTGATTAAAACAACTTCGTTATCTGCATAGTTTTCAATATCATCAATGTTGATAGTGGCATTAGGTGGAATTGTTAAATAACCTAAATCTCTTGCCACTCCCATATTTCTAACCATTGAGCGACCCACAAAAGCAACTTTTCTTTTGTTTTGTTTAGCTGCATCAATAATTTGTTGCACTCTGTGGATGTGGGAAGCAAAACTTGCCACAATTACTCTTCTAGGCGCTCGAGACATAATTGCTTCAATAACAGGTGCAATATCTTTTTCTTGCGGAACAAAACCTGGAACTTCTGCATTAGTGGAATCTACTAAAGCTAAATCAACACATTCATCACCTAAACGTGCAAATGTATTTAAATCTGTGATTCGTCCATCAAGAGGCAATTGATCCATCTTGAAATCCCCAGTATGAATAAGGGTGCCAGCACCTGTTTTTATAGCCAAAGCTAAAGCATCAGGAATGGAATGATTAACGGCAATAAATTCAACACTGAATTCGCCTATTTTTTCAACATCACCTTCTTTAACCATTCTTAAGTCTGATTTGATTCGATGTTCTTTTAATTTTTCTGCTAATAATGCAAGTGTTAATTTTGATCCATAAATAGGAATGTGTGGTGCTTCTCTTAGCAGATAAGGAACACCTCCTATGTGATCTTCGTGAGCATGAGTCAAAATAATGGCTTTAACTTTTTGCCATTTATCTCTTAGGTATTCAAAGTCAGGCAAAATCAAATCAACACCTGGTTGATTTTCTTCTGGAAACAAAACACCAACATCAACAATGACAATGTCTTGGTTGTATTGCATGACGGTCATGTTTCGACCAATTTCACCAATCCCACCTAAGGGAATGACTCGGAGAGTTTCCGGCGCTAATTTATTTGGCAGCGGAAACTCGTGGGTAGTTAACGTCAAATCTTTATTCCTCCGTCGAGCAAATCTGCTCTTAATTGTGTTATTTGTTTTTCGTCAGCATCGACGAGTGGCAAACGGGCTGCGCCTGCCGGTAATCCTTGTAAACCAAGTGCTGCCTTAATTGACATCACTCCTGGCATTCGAGTCATCACACCTGTGTAAACAGGTAGTAGTCCTTGATGAATTTCTAAAGCTTTTTTATAATCTCCGGCAAAAAATGCTGCCGCCATCACTTTTAATCTATCCGCTACTAAATGTCCACACACGCTAACAAAACCGATTGCTCCAATTGAAAGCAGCGGCAGATTTAGTGCATCTTCGCCTGAATACCAAGCAAGATCAGTTTTCTTAATAACATAGGAAGCTAATTCTAAATTATTTTTTGCATCTTTATTTGCCACAATATTTTTATGTTCACTTAATCTGATTAAAGTCTCAGATTCAATTGGTACACCAGCTCTGCCTGGAATGTCATAGGTCATTAATGGTAAATCAGTTGCATCAGCCACAGTTTTAAAATGGGCATAAACACCAGCTTGTGAAGGTTTGTTGTAATAAGGCGTTACCACCAAAACACCATGTGCACCTAGTTTGGCTGCGTCTTTTGCTAACCCAACAGTGTGTGCGGTATCATTACTTCCAACACCAGCTACTACTTTAGCTTTATTGCCAACTGCATCTAGGACAGCTTTTAAGACTTGATTCTTTTCAATTTCAGTTGTGGTCGCAGATTCACCGGTTGTGCCGTTAACAACAATTCCATCATTGCCTAGGGCAACTAAATGTTCGGCTAATTTTCCAGCACCTTCAACATCAACACTGCCATCTTTAGCAAAGGGAGTGATCATTGCTGTTAATACCGTGCCGAAAGGACGGTGATCATGACTCATGGGATAAAGATTAGCGCTTAGGGAGCGACTCGACCATTCTTGATGAAGCAGTCGTGAGTAATTGGCATTATTTTTGCAAAATGCTCTTCATACTTCTCAGCAACCATTTCAATTTCTCGTTGTGGATAGGAAGGAAAATGGGAACCTTCCGCAATACGGCGCAAAGACAAGAAGTTCATTAAAGCTCTGGAATTCATAGTTACGTAAGCACTGGAATAAATAGTTACCGGTAAGACTCCCCGAGCAACTTCTCTGGCAACTCCTGCTTGCAACATTTTTTCATAACTAACATAAGCACTTTCACAAGACTTCTTAAACTCAACTTCGCTTAATTTGTATTGTTCTGCTGTTCCTGGTTCAAAAGTATAAGATCCAGTTTTTCCAACTTGTTGTAAATTTCTGGAAGTATTTGGAAAATAAAACTCTGGATCAAGTTGGCGATATCTGCCAGATTCTTCGTTGTAAGAAGCAATGCGATGGCGCATATGTTCACGCCACACAAAAATTGGTGCTTTGACATAAAAAGTAAAAATGGAATGTTCAAAAGGTGTCCCATGTCTTTCGCGCATTAAGAAATTAACTAAGCCAGTGTGCTCACTTGCATCTTGGTTTTTTCCAGCATCAACATTTGATCGCTCCCCTGCTGTTGAAACTCGAGCAGCCCAAACCACATCAGAATCCGAAGCAGAATGTTTAACCAATTCAACGGTTACATCGCTTCTGAATTTTAAGGGAATAGATGGTGTGGAGGAGTTAGTCACAAAAACGCACGATACCGTTTACCTACGATGAAAATCTCCCCACACGCGCGACGCTCCACTGTGACCCGTAACGCAATTGGGGTT
>CAMATO010000078.1 GCA_945861165.1 Bifidobacterium breve
TTAGGATCAGTAGAGGTCATCCATTTGACAAATGTACTTCCCATTTTGTTGGGTTTAACTGCATGGGCGTGGGAAGAAACTGTGGGGCGATCTTCAATTAGGGTCATATGCTTACTTCTCCTTACATCCGGCTAATTCAGGGTTACCTAAGCAATCTGGGTTACCACTTGTTTCTATTCTGTCTGATGATAAAGCACCAACTTGACCTGCCGCTTTCAAATCTGCAACATGTTGGTTGAATTCGGCGCGAGACACAACTTTGACGTTAAACAACATCCGAGAATGATCAACTCCACAAAGTTCAGCACATTTGCCCACAAACTCTCCTGCTTTGGTAGGGGTTAATTCGAAAGCGTTTAATCTTCCGGGCACAACATCCATCTTCATTAAGAAAGCAGGAATCCAAAAAGAGTGAATCACATCGGGTGAGGTTAGTTCAAATTTAACTTTTTCGTCCACCGGTAAGTAAAGAGTTGGAGGAAGTGCTGGGGTGCCAATTTCATAAACACCAGCTTCTTTGTAGTTAAAAATCCAAGACCATCTAAATCCAACTACATTAACTGTATGTTTTTGCTCTCCAGTTAATTTAATTAAAGTTGATTGATCACGTGCGGTAAAGAAGAAAAGTCCTAACACAATTACTAAGGGAACCATTGTGTAAAGAATTTCTAATGGAATGTTGTAACGGGTTTGTTTAGGAACATCTGCATCGCTTCGGCGACGATAAAGAATAAGTGCTGCAAATAGTAAACCAAGTACAAGTGCTGCCACACCTAAAGCCACAATCCATGTTCCCTGCCACAGATTAAGTATGAGTATGCCTTCAGTGGTTACTGGTTCTGGAAAACCAATGCGCAATGTTTCATCTTGGGAAGCTTTGGAGCAGGCAGAAAGAAGGAAAAGAGAACTAAGGATTAGCCCGGCACGTAATTTGCGCACGAAACCCTTTTCTATGAGGAAGATTGCACTGTATATATGCAACGTTAGTACACTCGAGGCATCGTGAGGAAAACAAGGGCAAGTAACGTTTGACACATGTCCTCAAGCACAAATGCACATGCGCACAATTTCGACACTTTAAGTTCTCATCCAATTCATCCGGCTAGTAAAAAAGCCTTAAGTTCACTTCCTGAATATGCCTTTGTTGATCCAACCAAGCTCTACCACGATTCTCGCTCAGCACGCCTTTTACTAGACAGCGCTCGGGCCTCAATTGCGGCCCGGCTCAAAGTTAGTGCTGATGAAGTTTCATTTATTCCCTCTGGCAATGCTGGCATTGATTTAACAATTAGTGGCATTATTAATGCCTTAACAAATAAAACTGTGGTTTATTCAGCTGTTGAACAAAAAGCAATAATTGAGCGATTAAAAGATTTTTCAACTTTCGAAATAGCTGTTGATAATAACGCCCGAGTAAACGAAGACCAATTCTTATACGCTTTGGAAATCAACAAACCTGGTTTGGCAATTTTGCAATTTGCAAACCATGAAGTTGGTACACAACAACCGCTAGCTCAGGTTTATCAAAAATGCCAAGAATTAAACATTCCCCTCTTGGTTGATGCCACTATGACTGCAGGATTAGTAAACCTTGGATCTGAGTGGGATGTGTTACTGCTCAAACCTGCTACATGGGGTGCACCGATTGGTTTAGATGTCCTAGCGGTGCGAAGAAACATAAGATTCAAATCGGTGCTGTTGGATGATGGTAGAGAAAATCATAAATTTTCAAACAATGTTTCAATTCCTCACGCTGTTGCCATCGGAGCAAGTTTTGAAGACATTACTTTAAACAGAGCAGAAATAGCTAAATCGTTACATTCATTGATTACTCAATTAAGACAACTTTTATCAAGTCATTTAGATATCTCTTTGCTAGGTGATCCAACTATCAGATTGCCTCATGTTCTTGCCGCAGTGATTAAAGATGTTGATGGTGAAGCCTTAGTAAGTGGTTTAAGTAAAAGAGGTTTTGCGATTTCAAGTGGTTCTTCTTGCACTCCAGATCAAGTTAAACCATCACATGTTTTAAATGCCATGGGATTGGGGGAACAAATCAATATCCGAATTTCCCTACCTTGTGATGCTGCGAGTACTGATATTCAAGATTTTGTGACAGCGTTACTTGCCACTATCAATGAAATAAAATCCAGTTAATTAAAAGCTGGTTGGGTATTCATTACTTCAGGAAGTGTTGCAATATATTTTGCTCTACTCATTTTCACAACTCCCATAGATTTCAGGTGAGGAGTTTGCCATTGCACATCAAATATTCTTTCTCCCCCGGCATTTTTTAATTTGTTGACTAGATGAACCATTGCAGTTTTAGAAGCATCGGTTTCTTTATGAAACATTGACTCACCAGCAAATAATCCGTTTACTTCTATTCCATAAAGTCCACCCACTAATTGGTTTTCACTATTCCAAACCTCCACAGAATGTACATAGCCTAAATCAAATAGTTTTCTATAGGCTTTTTTTATTTCTTTATTGATCCAACCTTTAGGTCTTTTATCATCACCACACCCATCAATTACTGAATCAAAATCTTGGTCAAAAGTGACAGTGAACTTTTTCATGGATTTCTTTAACGAATTAGATATATTTATTTTGTTTAATGGCATCACTCCTCGAAATTGTGGTGACCACCAACCAAGTTCAATTTTATTTTCTATTTCAATATGCATGGGAAATATTCCATTTTTGTAAGAATCAAGAATTGTTTCTGGTTGCAAATCTGCACCTAAAATAACTAAATCATCTTTAGGCATTTGACTAGGCGTAGGAAAATCCCAAACCGAATCATTAAGCGGTGTGGGCATGGGGATTACTTGACTAAGTGTTTTTTGATTTCAGCGGCAGCTGCACTGCCATAAAAGGACGAGAATCGATCTACAAATTCCACATTGGTAAATGAATATTCTTGGGTGCCAACTGTTTCTATGACATAGGTTGCCAACATAGAACCAACTTGTGCGCAACGTTCTGGATCTAAGCCCCATGAATGTGCTGCTAAATAACCTGCTCGAAATGAATCCCCCACACCTGTGGGATCAATTCTTTCTGTTTCAGGTGGACAAGCAACTGTGGCAATAGTTTCATTTTTACTTTGAATTCGTGCACCCTTAGCACCAAGAGTTGTTACCACAGTGCCAACTCGTTTCATTAAATCCTCAGTGTTCCAACCAACTTTTTTCTCAATTAAAGATGATTCATATTCATTCGTGAAAAGATAAGTGGCACCATCAATGAGTTGGGCAATTTGTTTTCCATCCATGCGGGCCATTTGTTGTGAAGGATCAGCTATGAAAGCAATGCCTCTTTGTTTTGCTTCTTCAGTGTGTTTGATCATGGCTTCAGGATCACTGGGTCCGACAAATACAAAATCAATTTTTCCTAAACGATCAATTACTGGTCCGAGTTCAATTTGATTTGATTCACTCATGGCTCCTGGATAAAAGGAAGCAATTTGGTTAGCCATTTCATCAGTGGTGCACACAAATCTGGCAGTGTGTTTATCTTCGCTGTAATGAATTGATTCACAATCAACATTGTGTCTTTCTAACCAAGATCTGTATTCTGCAAAATCTTTTCCAACTGCTCCTACCAAAATTGGTCGAAGCCCCATCTTGCCCAAGGAAAAAGCAACGTTAGCTCCAACGCCACCACGTCTAATTTGTAAATCATCAACCAGGAAAGATAAAGAAACGTGATCTAATTTGTCGGCAACTAAAGAGTCAGTAAATTTTCCCGGAAAACTCATTAAATGATCTGTGGCAATAGAGCCCGTGATTGCAATATTCAAAGTCACAAAAAGTAAGAATACTGTTTATTTAACTAAATGGAAGATTTAGTGGAAAGAATCACCGCACGCACAGGATCCCCCGGCGTTTGGATTATCAATCGTGAATCCTTGCTTCTCAATAGTGTCAACAAAATCAATAGTTGCACCCATTAAGTAAGGCACACTCATTTTGTCTACTACAACTTTCACATCACCAAATTCGTGTGTGTCATCTCCTTCAAGGGAGCGATCATCAAAAAATAATTGGTAACGCATGCCTGAACAGCCACCTGGTTGCACAGCAATTCGAAGAGCTAAGTCGTCTCTGCCTTCTTGACTTAAAAGGGTACGAACTTTGGTTGTTGCAAAATCGGTTAATGAAACACCTTGGGTGTTTGTGGTCTCAGTTGTCATTAGTTTTA
>CAMATO010000079.1 GCA_945861165.1 Bifidobacterium breve
GTGACAGCAGAGTTTGGATTAAGAATGGCTAAAACTATGCCAGGTAATCCCGCCCCAGAGCCAATATCAATAATGGATTGGCCATCAGGAATTAACTCGGTTAAAGCTGCACAATTCAAAATATGTCGATCCCAAATACGGTCTACTTCCCTAGGACCAATAATCCCTAGGCGAACTGCGTCTTTAACTAATATTTCGGCATATTGTGCAAGTTTAGAAAGACCTGCACCTAGTGCTACTTCTTGAGACTTTGTTGGCTTTGTTCCACGTGGAACATTTGGCCCTTGGGTCACGCCGGTAAGACGACCACGTAGCGGTTTGGTTCTTCGCCTTCAGATTCAGATTTCAATCCTGCTTCGCCCACAGCGTCGTGGACCACTTTTCTTTCGAAAGGATTCATTGCTTCCAGGGCAACAGCTTCGCCGGTCTTTTTAACTCTTTCGCAAGCCTCTAAACCAAGTTCAGCTAAAGCAACTTTGCGAGCAGCCCTATAACCTGAAATGTCGATCATGAGACGGGAGCGTTCCCCAGTTTCCCTGGTAACAGCTAGGCGGGTCAGGTCTTGAATCGCGTTTAATACTTGACCTTCTTGTCCCACCAGATTGGACAAATCTGCTCCAGTAATACTTACTAAAGCTCTTTCGCCTTCCACGTCAACTACTAGGTCTCCGTCAAGATCTGCAATATCTAGCAATCCCTCTAAGTAGTCGGCGGCAATATCGCCTTCTTTTTCTAGTTGGGCAATCAATTCTGATGAATTTTCGGTCATTTCGGACTCCTTTAATTAAATTTGGGTATTCAATGTTCCACGTGGAACATTACGTATTACTTTTTACGGTTTTTACGACTGATTCTTTTGGGTTGTTGTCTTTTTTGTACTTCTACCTCGCTCGGGGGTTGTTCCCCTTCAAGGACGTTTGATTGGTGTTGTTTAGCTCTTTTACGTTTCTCCCAGGCATCAAAAGCGGGGGTTCCTGGGGTGGGGTTATTGCGGATGATCCAGAACTGTTGCCCCATGGACCAAATGTTGGTGGTGGACCAATAAATCAAAACACCGATAGGAAAACCAACTCCACCCACCGCAAAAATCACTGGGAACACATAAAGCAAGATTTTTTGTTGCTGGGCCATCGGATTATCAGCAGGCATATTTTTGACCATTAATTGGCGTTGAGTCAAGAAAGTTGTGGCAGTCATGAGTAGCACCAAACAAACTGTTAAAACCATGGTGGCATTTGGGCTGGGGGTTTGAGCTGCACCTAGGAAGTAGCCCCAAAGTGGCACACCTAGAAGTTCAGCATCATGGGCCATGTTCACTAATCCTGGATGGTTAGCAAAATAACCAAGAGCTTTTTCTTGCGAGATTCCGTATTGCAGCACTCTGAAGAGGGCAAAAAAGATAGGGGCTTGTAACAGGATTGGTAAGCAGGAAGCTAGGGGATTAGTGCCCGTGTCTTTGTAAAGCTTCATCATTTCTTGCCCAAGTTTTTCGCGATCTCCTGCATATTTCTTTTGCAGTTCTTTCATCTGAGGCTGGATTAGCTGCAGGTTTCTTTGACTCTTAACTTGGCGCACAAACAAAGGGATGATCAAAATTCGGACCACAATTACCAAGCCCACAATGGACAATGCCCAAGTAATACCAGCTGTTGGATCAAGGACTGTAGAAAAGCCTTTATGGAAGAAATAGAGCAGAGCTGAAATAACCCATTCCAGGGGGGCCAGCAAGGTATCAATCATTTAATCTAACTCCAAGACTTGAGGGTTATTACGGTTTGTTTCAGGAAAGTCATTCAAGAGTTAAATCGTCCCACGTAATCGGTTTTTACGCTAGCCCCGGGGTGACCCATTGGGATAAACATCAGCAAACCATTTTCTTTTTGAAGGTATCGGGTTAAACCCTCCTCCGCTAAATGGGTTGCAGCGCACGATTCTTAACACTCCCAAAATAGTTCCTTTGATAATTCCGTGAACTTTTATTGCGCTCACAAAATAGTTTGAGCAATTTGGATAATACTTGCAACGAGGACCAAGAAGTGGTGAGATTGTTTTTTGGTAAATAAAAATAAAAGGAAAAAGAATTAGTAAAAATGTTTTTCGTGGTAATTCTGAAATGATTAAAAAAGCCTTATCTAATAAGGGTTTTTTAGACATTTGCTTTCACAATTGATTTATTAATACTTTCAGTTAGAGTCTGATTAATATCTATATATTCTTTTTCAGTAATCGTTGGTAAAGCTCTTATCACTATTTGGATATTACTAGGAATTGTAGGTAATAAATCTTTGACTATGTTTCTGAGTTGCCGAGAAATTTTGTGCCTAACAACAGAGTTGCCCACAACCTTAGAAACAATTAGACCTATTTGAGAATTTTTTTGGGAGGTGGGATTTGCTAAAGCGTAAATAACAGCAACATCACTATAAATTCGGACACCTGATTTGGTTACGTTTTGAAAATCTTTAGTTGAAGTTAAACGATTTAATCTGGGCAACATTTAAATGCCCCTCTAAGAGGTTTGGTGATTAACGAGTTGAAACGGAAACGGAAACTCTGCCTTTACGGCGACGTGCTGCTAAAACAGCTCGGCCGGCACGAGTTCTCATGCGTTCACGAAAGCCATGAACTTTGGCTCTGCGACGATTGTTTGGTTGAAACGTGCGTTTCACTTTAGTTACTCCTATTTCAAACTTTGAATCTTAAACATAAACCACTGTGTTCACACCTCTGCCACAAGGGTCTGTTTTCCCTCACATAAACCGGTTTTACAACTTTAAATGGTTATCCACAGTAAGTGCCAATCCCCCTTGTTAGATCAAGCAACCAACAGGTATTGTCCACAGGCAGGGCAAATTTGAGTGCTTTTTAGCCTCATAAAGCCTGAATCTCCACATATTGTGGATAACTTTGTGGATAGTAGGAGGCTTTGTGGAAGAGACTGTTGATTTCACTGAGCTGTGGGCCAAAGCAATTGGTGGATTAAGTGATGATGCCTTAACTCCCCAACAAAGAGCTTTTGTTTCTTTAACTCGACCTTTAGCTTTAGTGGAAGACACAGCTTTAGTTGCTGCCCCTAATGAATTCACCAAAGATGTTTTGGAAACTCGACTTCGTCCATTAGTTGTGAGCGCATTAAGTAATGCCATTGGGCGAGAAGTTCGTTTAGCAATCTCTGTTGATTCATCAATCGCCCCTAATTTAGATGAAGATGCCACAGATGAATTAGCCGATGCTACTTATGCTGAATCAGTTATTCAGGTGCCACAATTTTTAAATGCCATTGGTGGTGCAGCAAGACCAGGTGGTGGTGGCCCGGTTTCAAAACAAGATGAAACTTCCAGACTCAATCCAAAATATACTTTTGATACTTTCGTAGCAGGATCTTCAAACAAACTGGCACACGCTGCGGCTGTGGCCACAGCTGAAATGCCTGCCCGTGCCTATAACCCGTTATTTATTTACGGTGAATCTGGTTTAGGAAAAACTCATTTATTGCACGCCATTGGACATTACACAAGAGATCTTTATAACGGTGCTAAAGTTCGTTATGTTTCTTCCGAAGAATTTACTAATGATTTTATTAACTCAATTCGTGACGATAAAGCTTCTGCTTTTCAAAGACGGTATAGAGATGTTGATGTTTTGTTAATTGACGACATTCAATTCTTAAGTGGAAAAGTTCAAACCCAGGAAGAGTTTTTTCACACCTTTAATACTTTGCATAATGCTGATAAACAAATTGTGGTTACTTCAGATTTGCCCCCCAAACAATTACAAGACTTTGAAGACCGAATGCGTTCACGTTTCGAGTGGGGATTAATCACTGATATCAAACCACCAGAACTTGAAACCCGTATCGCAATTTTAAGAAAAAAAGTTGGACAAGAAAAACTTCAAGTGCCAGCTGAAGTGTTGGAATACATTGCTAGCAAAGTAACAACCAATATTCGAGAATTAGAAGGTGCTTTAATTCGAATTAGTGCCTATGCCAACTTGAACAGATCCCCAGTTGAAATGGAATTAGCTGAAGCTGTTTTGCGAGACTTGATGCCTGATCAAGCCGGACCTGAAATAACTGCAGCCATAATTATGAATGAGGCTTCCGGTTATTTTGGTATTTCAATTGATGAACTAATTGGTTCGTCTCGATCACGAACCTTGGT
>CAMATO010000080.1 GCA_945861165.1 Bifidobacterium breve
TCATTCCGGGTCTTAAATCATTGATTAAAAACCACAAAGTTTCTGCAGTAATGGCGCACGCTTTTCTGATTTGGGCTATCTCATATTCATCTTTTATACTTCGAAGTGGTGTCAAAACGTTTTTCATTTTTATTAATTCAAATTTTCCATCATCAGCTACAGCCTCGCCTTGGGAAATGTTCCTCAAAAGTGGGTCGACTGCTATTTGTTTTACTGATTTATCTTGTAGACGCTTATGAATTAATTTAATAAATTCGCCATTTATTTCAATCTGAATATCAGGTGATTCATCTTTAGCTCTTTGGGTGTAGCGAGAGTCAGTTAAAAGCAAGTCAACGTCTACTTCTTCACCAACTACCAGGGCTGCATTACTTCCTGAGAAACCTGACAAATATCGAATGCTGATGGGATCTAAGAAAACTGCTGATTGGGCATTGTTAGCAAGAATTTTTCGAAGTGAATCTCTTCGTTTTAAGTAATCAACCATAGTTATAATTTAACCAACTTTTTAAGTGCAGTTAGTGCTAAACGGTAACTATCAATTCCAAATCCCGCAATTGCCCCATCAGCAACACCAGCCAGCACACTAAAATGTCTGAACTCTTCTCTGGCTTGTGGATTGGATATGTGAACTTCGATTAAGGGGGCAGTATGCATGGCGGCAGCATCTCTCATGGCATAACTGTAATGAGTGAAGGCGGCAGGATTAATTACCACAGGAATTTTTTGATCGGCAGCTTCATGCAACCATTTAATAATGGTGGCTTCGTCATCTGTTTGCCGAAAATCAATGTCAAAATCTTGGGTTTTCCCAAATTCCAAACAAGCATTCTTTAAATCTTCAAAAGTTTCGAAACCGTAAACTTCTGGTTCTCTAGTACCTAATCTTTGCAAGTTTGGGCCATTAAGTATCAAAACCTTGATCATTTAGACACCCTTTCCCAAGCTTGATTTAATACTTTAAAACTAGGATTTTCTAACCTTGCCGGTTGAGCAATGTCTTCTAGTATTACAAATCTTAATGTTGCCCCACGACTCTTCTTATCAAGCGCCATGATTTCAATTAACTTCTTAAAATTACCAAACTTATAACTTATGGGTAGTCCCACTAATTTCAAGATATCTCTATGGCGTTGAACAATTTCTGGTGCTAATTTCCCATCGGCTAAAGCTAGTTCTGCGGCAAAAACCATACCCACAGAGACTGCATCTCCGTGCCTCCATTTATATTTCTCATTTTTTTCAATGGCATGAGCCAAGGTATGACCATAATTAAGAATTTCTCTTCCTGTTTTAGAACTTGAAGTTTCTTTGAAATCTTTTGCAACTGTGTCTGCTTTAACTTGAATAGATCGAGTGACTAGTTCTGGTATTTCCACCCCATCATATTTCTTACATTCTTGAGGATAGTTTTCAATAATGTGCAAAATTCTTTCATCAGCAATAAACCCACATTTAACAACTTCTGCCATGCCAGTTGTGAAGTCGTGTTTATTGAGAGATTTCAAATTATCAAGATCAACAATTACTTGAATTGGATTATGAAAGGCACCAACTAGATTTTTTCCGGATGCAGTATTTATGCCCGTTTTTCCGCCCACAGCAGCATCAACCATGCCCAGCAATGTGGTCGGAATGGAAATAAAATCTATTCCTCTTAACCAAGTAGCAGCCACGAAGCCTGCTAAGTCAGTGGTAGCTCCGCCACCTATGGCAACAACCAGATCTGAACGGGTGAATTTACTTTTACCTAATTTGTTCCAACAATTTCCTATAACATCGATGTTTTTAGCAATTTCAGAATTAGGTACCTTAATTTCGGTTACTACAAAGCCCATTTTTGTTATTAGTTTACTTACTTTTTTGGCAATTTTTTCTACGTGACTTGTGTAAATAATTGCTACTTGATTGACTGTCTCGTTAATTTTGATTGTGTCTAAAATGTCATTGCCAATAATTACTTCATAATTAGGTTGGGCATTAACCGTGATGGTTTTATGAATTCCCACTAAATGGCCTCACTTGTTTTTAAAATTACTTCTTGGACTACTTCTTCAATGCTTTTTCCTGAGGTATCTATTTCCCAGTCTGCCACTTCTTCATATAAAGGAGTTCTTTCTTCAAGTAGTTTCACCAAAGTAGATCTAACATTTCCCATTAAAACTGGTCGAGACAGTCCTAAACCGACTCTGGATGAAGCATCCCCTGGTGAGACTTTCAACCAAACCACTGGAGCAATGGCTAAAGCCAGTCGAGTTGTTTCATCAAGTACTGAGCCTCCCCCTAATGACAAAACCCCTTGAAATGAATTGAGTAATTCGTTTATTTTGTTTCTTTCCAATTGACGAAAATATGATTCACCTTTTTGCACAAAAATCTCAGAAATGGTTACCTTTTCATCCATTTCAATTTCATGATCAACATCGATAAAATCAGAGTCTAAATTTTTAGCAACAATTTTTCCGATAGTTGTCTTCCCTGATCCGGGAGCACCCACGAAAATTAAACGGGGTGACATGTTTATCGAACCTTTAGGTTCGAAATATAGTTTTCGAAGTTTCTTTTTGTTTCAGAAACTGAATCTCCACCAAATTTTTCTAAAAATGCATCTGCTAACACAAGTGCCACCATTGATTCAGCTATCACTCCTGCTGCAGGAACTGCACAAACATCTGATCTTTGGTTATGTGCCTTGACTGCTTCACCAGTTGTGGTGTCTATAGTCTGCAACGCTTTAGGAATTGTTGAAATTGGTTTCATCGCAGCTCTAACTCTTAAGACTTCACCAGTAGTCATTCCACCTTCGGTGCCACCAGCACGATGAGTTAAACGCTTCACGCCATCTTTGGTATTAACAATTTCATCATGTGCCTGTGAACCACGACGTGATGCTGTTGTGAAACCATCTCCTACTTCCACACCTTTAATTGCTTGAATGCCCATAAGTGCACCCGCTAATTTGGCATCAATTTTACGATCGTGATGCACATAAGATCCTAAACCTGGTGGTAAACCATAAACCACAACTTCCACAACTCCACCTAAAGTGTCACCATCTTTATGTGCCGCTTCAACTTCTTGTTGCATCAATTGACTAGTTGTGGGATCAAAACATCTTGCTGGATCTTCATCAATTTTGTTTAATGAACCTGGGCTGGGGATTATTCCATCTGGTGATTTAACTGTTCCCAATTGCACAACATGACTCATTATTTCTACATCGGCTACTTGAGCTAAGAACTTTTTAGCCAGACTTCCTAGGGCAACTCGTGCTGCTGTTTCTCTGGCACTGGCGCGTTCTAAAACCGGTCTGGCATCTTCAAAACCATACTTTTGCATTCCCACAAGATCGGCATGACCAGGTCTTGGTTTAGTTAAAGCTGCATTTCTTGCTTGTTGGCTTAATACTTTTTCATCAACTGGGTCAGCAGACATTACGTCTTGCCATTTTGGCCATTCAGAATTATTTATTTTTATTGCAATAGGTGCACCAATACTTAAACCGTGTCTAATACCACCTAATATTTCAATTTCGTCTTGTTCAAATTTCTGTCGAGCTCCTCGACCAACACCAAGTCTTCTTCGAGCTAATTCATTTTGAATATCTTGTGAAGTAATTGATATACCTGCTGGTAATCCTTCAATTGTGGCAACCAAAGCTGGACCATGGGATTCACCCGCTGTTAGCCATCGAATCATATATTTATTGTTTCATCATCCCAACATTGAGTTAGTAATCCCCCTACAAATTAAGCACAAGAAACAAAAAATATGAAACTGACATGAACGGACCAAAAGCAATTGCATGATTTTTGGGAACTTTTTTGAAAACCATCAATCCGATGGCCGTAATGCCACCGAGGATAAAACCTGTCAAATGCATGTTCCATGCTTGATTGAATCCAAATACATAGGTGCTAGGAATGCTTAAAGCGAAGCTATATTTAACATC
>CAMATO010000081.1 GCA_945861165.1 Bifidobacterium breve
TTACCCCTAAAGACAACATGGCGTTTGCTAATTCAATTCTTCGATGTGCTCCGAGTTTGTCTTCTTTATTTGATGCCAGGTGGGCAAGTTCAGGAACTAAAACTTCTCCTTCTTCCCCACTGGTACAAGTTACTAAAGTTACTTTTGCCCCAGCGGCAATATATTTTGCCATGGTGATTCCTGTGCCAATGGTTTCATCATCAGGATGAGCATGAACTAATAAGAGTCGCTTATCTGACATAACAGTAATTATCCTCGAGTGTTGTGCTTAAACTATTTATTTTTACCGCGAGAACGATTTCGCTCGCCAGCATTCAAAATAACCTTGCGGATACGCACCGTCGCCGGTGTTACCTCAGCACATTCATCTTCTCTTAAGAATTCCAGAGCTTGTTCTAAGGAAAGATTACGAGCTGGAACTAAATGAACTGTGTCATCAGAACCAGATGCTCTCATGTTGGTTAATTTCTTTTCCTTTGTGATGTTGACATCCATGTCATCGGCACGAGAGTTCTCACCAATAATCATGCCTTCATAAACTTCAATTCCGGGACCAAGAAATAGTGAGCCTCGTTCTTGGATTGAAAATGCTGCGTAAGCAGTTGTGGCTCCTGCGCGATCTGCCACCAATGATCCGTTAGCTCTGGTTTTAACTTCACCATGCCATGGTTCGTAACGCTCAAAGACGTGATGCATTAATCCGGTTCCACGAGTTTCAGTTAAGAATTCAGTTCTAAAACCAATCAGGCCTCGAGCGGGAACTAAATATTCCATTCTGACCCAACCACTGCCGTGGTTTGTCATTTGTTCCATGCGACCTTTTCTTAAACCTAACAATTGGGTTACCACACCTACATAATCTTCCGGAACATCAATGGTTAATCTTTCAACTGGTTCAGAAAGTTTGCCATCAATGGTTCTAGTCACAACTTGTGGTTTTCCTACTGTTAATTCGAAACCTTCACGACGCATAATTTCAACTAAAATTGCAAGTTGTAATTCACCTCGACCTTGAACTTCCCAAGTATCTGGACGATCGGTGTCAAAAACTCTTAACGAAACGTTACCGATTAGTTCTGAATCAAGTCTGTTTTTTAACAAACGGGCAGTCATTTTGGTTCCTGATTTTCCTGCTAAAGGAGAAGTGTTAGTTCCAATAAACATGGAAATACTTGGCTCATCAACTGTGATAAGTGGCAAAGCAACAGGATTATCTGGATCTGCCAAAGTTTCACCAATGGTGATTTCTTCAATTCCTGCTACTGCAATTAAATCTCCCGGACCAGCTTGATCAACTGGCACTCGTTCTAATGCTTGAGTGATTAGCAATTCACTAATTTTTACTTTCACTACTTCGCCATTGGTTTTCATCCAGGCAGCTGTTTGGCCTTTTTTGATGTAACCATTTCTTACCCGACATAGCGCTAAGCGACCAAGATAAGCAGAAGCATCAAGGTTTGTCACGTGGGCTTGTAGTGGAGCACCTTCTGTATAAGTTGGTGCAGGCACTGTTTTAAGAATTGTTTCAAACAATGGTCTTAAGTTTTCTGAATCAGGTACTGTGCCATCTTCTGGTTTAGTTAAACTTGCTTTACCAGCTCTTGCGGAAGCATAAATAATTGGGAAATCTAAAACGTGTGCCATAGAATCATCAGCTAAATCAATGAAAAGATCATAGGTTTCATTAACTACTGCTTCGATTCGAGAATCTGAACGATCTGTTTTATTAATTACCAAAATTACTGGCAATCTTTTTTGGAAAGCTTTTCTTAGCACAAATCTTGTTTGTGGCAGTGGTCCTTCACTTGCGTCCACTAACAAAACCACACCGTCAACCATTTCAAGTCCGCGTTCAACTTCGCCACCAAAATCAGCGTGGCCTGGTGTGTCAATGATGTTGATGATTACGCCATTTGGGGCAAGTTCTGGATCTGTGTAATTAATGGCAGTATTTTTTGCCAAAATTGTGATGCCTTTTTCTCTTTCTAAATCTGTTGAGTCCATGACTCGTTCGTTCACGTCTTGGTTAGCTCTAAAAGCACCTGACTGCCATAACATCGCATCAACCAAAGTTGTTTTGCCATGATCAACGTGGGCAATAATTGCTAAATTTCTTATGTCATCTCTTGTTTTAATGTTTGTCATTTATCCCTTTAGACGTTGAACCTGAATTCAACTACGTCACCATCTTGCATGACGTAATCTTTTCCTTCCATTCTTACTTTTCCTTTTGATTTTGCTTCTGCCATAGAACCGGCATCAACTAGATCTTTAAAGGAAACTATTTCTGCTTTAATGAAACCTTTTTGGAAATCAGTGTGAATAACACCCGCAGCCATAGGTGCGGTGTCTCCCTTATGAATTGTCCAGGCTCTTGCTTCTTTTGGCCCGGCCGTTAAATAAGTCTGCAATCCAAGTGTGTCAAAGGCAACTCTAGCCAGTCTTGCTAAACCTGATTCACTTTGCCCAACAGATTCCAACAATTCTTTTGCTTCTTCCTCAGATAATTCAGCTAAATCAGTTTCTAACTTTGCATTCACAAATATGGCCTCAGCGGGTTCCACCAATTTTCGTAAAGGTGCTTGGAGTGCTTCATTTCCTAAACCTGATTCATCAACGTTGAAAACGTATAAAAATGGTTTTGCTGTTAAAAGAAATAGCTCTTTTAATAGTTCCATATCAAGTTTGGCCGCAAAAACAGTTTTGCCTTCATCAAGGAATTTGCGAGCTTTTTCTGCTTCTTCTAATAATGCAGTCTTTTCTTTGTTTCCTCTAGCTTCTTTTTGTAAACGAGGGATTGCTTTATCAATTGATTGAATATCGGCAAGTATTAATTCGGTGTTAATTGTTTCAATGTCATCAAGGGGTGAAACTTTTCCATCAACGTGTACAACGTCTGGATCAACAAAAACTCTGATTACTTGACATATTGCATCTGTTTCGCGAATGTTTGCTAAAAACTTATTTCCTAACCCTGCTCCTTCTGATGCACCTTTAACAATTCCTGCAATGTCAACAAATGAAACCGAGGCTGGTAATAATTCTTTTGATTCAAAAATTGTGGCAAGAGTTTTTAGTCTTTCATCGGGCACACCCACGATTCCCACGTTTGGTTCAATGGTGGCAAAGGGGTAATTAGCCGCTAAAACATTGTTTTTTGTGAGTGCATTGAAAAGGGTTGATTTACCAACATTGGGTAAGCCAACGATGCCCACTGACAATGCCATATGCACCATCTTACGGGCGTGGCCAAAATGAAATTGTCAGCCCATTAATACAGACTTATATATATGCAAACTTCGTCATTAATTCTTGGAATTGTGATTGGTGTTGTTATTGCCACACCTTTTGCTTGGTTTATTGGTCGACAAAGATCTGTATTACTCAGTGGCAAAGTGCAGTCTTTAGAAGAAAGAAATACTGCTTTAGAGAAAGCCAGTTTGGCCTCCTCCACCATTGATCAAATGCTAAAACCGGTGCAAGAAGCACTTTCGGAATTAAAGACCAAATCTGAAGACGCTGATAGGCGTCGCAGTATGGCTGAATCAATGTTGAAAACAGAAATGGAATTAGTTAGAGAAAGAAACGAATCTTTAGAAGTTGCCACCAGACAAATTGCTTCAGCCATGGGTAAAGGTCAAACTCGTGGCCAATACGGTGAAATGCAATTAGAGCAACTACTTAAACATGCAGGTTTACTGGAAGGAACACATTTTCAAAGACAAGATTCCAGAGCAGGAATTGATGGGGTAGCTCGTCCCGATATTTCTATTTTGTTAGCAGGGGGTGGCGAAGTTTTAATTGATGCCAAGTTTCCCTGGGATGC
>CAMATO010000082.1 GCA_945861165.1 Bifidobacterium breve
ATTTACTGCCACTCCTTGAAGCACTCAACACATAGTTTTACTGTTTCTAGGGCTGGACCTTTTCCGCATCTGGGACAAATCTTTCCGTTTTCACTTTTTCTATTTAAATACCTCAATAATACGTAAATTCCACAAATCAACAAAACTATTGCACTTATTGTCATTGCGTTAGAAGCCAAATAAGAATTAATAACGTCTCCGATTTTCTAAAGTTAGATTTTTCTTATCTAACGCTAGAAGAAGTTTAGCATTCATAATAAGAAATCTTACATCTTTTTACTAATGGTCACAGTGTCGCCATCATTAGTACTATTTATGACTTTTATATTTAATCCTTCAATTTCTATATTTTCCCCCGCAGCTCTAGGTGCTTGGGTAAATTGTGGATCATTTTTGGTGTCAACGGGGAAAATCTTTATTGGTCCTAAACCAGATTGCACGGCTGAATCAACCACATAAACTAAAGCGCCACTTTTTTTCAGATTGCTATCAATTCCTATTGGTCTGCGACTTTCCACAACAACTACTTTGGTGCTAGTGATTGGAACTATAACTGCTTTTATGCCACCGTTTTCTGCTACCGGAGTTATTAACTGGGTAATCTCATTTGCTGTTGAACAAATTATTTGGTCATCTTCTAACCAACCAAGATTCCATCTTTCAAAGGCAAATAAACCCGGTGCGAAAGAATCTGGAGAAGTATCTGCCATGTAACTAAACTGACCAGTAAATCTCAAAACGTCGTAATAATTATTTGTATCTTCACTCTCGGACGCATATAAATCAGGAAGTCCCAGCGTGTGAGTTAGTTCATGGTTTGCCCAGATATATCCCCACGTGGCTAAATCAGCAGCAGAACCTGTTCCATTATAAAAATCAGTGTTATCAAGTGTTATTGGTTGATCATTAGCCGAAAATGCTGGACCAGCAACAAAAGGAACATTATTAGGATCAGTCAAAACAATAAAACTTTCAGATTTAGAGAAATCAACATCAGGATCAGCTAATTTCAAAGCCTCCTCAAGATAGGCGCGGTGCTTTTCAAATGTGGGACCCAGTGGATCATATTCGGTTGCATCTTTGCTCATTCGATACCACTTATAGGTGGGCTCCACCAAATAATTAAATTTTCCGTAAGACATTTCGTTAAAAGTTTCTGTTACACCTTTAATATTTTCGAAGGCTTGTTGTGGTGTTATTTTTGCTGGAGCATCTGGAAAATCAACCATTATTACTTGGGAAATTACAGTACCTGTTGCTCTCATGCGCTGATTAATTCTGGGCCAACCACCTATAGAAATATCGCCACGGCCATCAGCTACTGGTAATTTACAAGGATTTTCAAGTCTGGCTTGTTCAAAGACTGGGTCCACGCCACCACCACAACCGACAGTTAAAAAAATTAATGAAATCGAAACTATTACATAAGAAATAAGCTTCTTGTTCATGTTTAAACTGTAGTGCCACAACAACTAGTTTTATCTAAATGTATATAAATGTCCTATTCCACAAATGCAAGTCTTCATAATTTGACTCTTTTAGTAAACAAATTTGACTTACGGTTATATGAGCCGCTTTCGGGAATTGAACCCGAGACCTTTGCTTTACGAGAGCAACGCTCTACCAACTGAGCTAAAGCGGCCGGGGTTATTTAATTAATTGCCGTGGGCATTTGGGAAACACGGCTGTCACGACGTTTGATTAAGTCATCAACCATGTTTACAAATCTAGTAATACTAGATCCTGGTTTTGTTTCCCCGAAATAATAATTTCGCATTGAATCATAAGAACTTCTATCAACTTTTCCTGCAATATGCTCTGTAATTATTTTTTCAATACTGTTGATATTTTCTTTTGTTATTACGGTCACTGCTTTTGAAATGGGTGCTACTTGTGCAAATTCGGTTATATTACTTCTTCTATCACACATCAACATGGCACCTTGTGGCTTGAGATATAAATAATCGATGGATACCGCTGAAACATCAGAAACCAACAGATCTGCAACTTGCAATACTGGCATTGGATCACCCATCACAAATGTATGTTTTGCCTTTGAATCTTTCGAGTTTGCCGCATCAAGTTGAGCAACTATTGCTTTATGAGCCTTTAATATTTTTGAAATCGGTGAGGTTACAACTTTTGGATGGGGTTTATACAAAACAGTTGCATTTGGGACTTGTAACATTGCTGAGATTATTTCTTTACCATAAACATCAACTGAGGAATAATTATTTGCTTCCTGATCACCTTCCCAGGTGGGGGCGTAGACTAAAACTTTTCTACCAGAAGTAACTTCTAATGGTTTTTGCAATAAATCCAATTGTGGTCTACCGATAACTACTTCTTTATTTTCATCACTAACAATTAGGGAATTTTTCAATCTGTCTTTAGCAGCTTGTCCTGCAACTGCGACTACATCGTAGGCATACATTTGTCGTGAGGTCATACTCATTTTGTCGGACTCACCATGGTTTAAGTGCACATGAAAAGCTCTTTTTGCTGCCATTGCTTGAAAATTTGAAAATGAGTTATTTACATAGAGAACAACTTTATAATTATTTGAATCGATTAATTCCGTTAAAGTAAAAAAATCATAAACTGTATTAACGGACAAAGAGGTAAGTTTTCTTAACTTTTTAGTGGTAGGAAATTGTCTACTAATAATTGAAACTTTATGAGTTTTATTCAATTCTTCAAAAACAGGTAACCATTGCTCTATTTGATAGCTACGTGAAACATCATCACCAAAATATGCCATCACTTCTAGGTCTTTTGGTTGATTTTTTAATTCCCTTGATTCCAAGATTCCATCAGGATCATTTGCATTCCAGGCATGGTAGGCAGCTCCAGCCGTGCGACGAAATTGCAAAATCCGGGAGTTAATGTCTAAGCGTCTAGGTTTAATTGCCATGGTGATTATGAGCCTACTCAATATATATAGTGCGAAGATGTGCGTGAAAGACTAAAGGCACAAGAAAAGTAGTTATTTTCTAGTTATTGAATGGGGCAATCATGCTGGGCTTGGTTTTAGCCGCTGGTGCCGGACGACGACTGCGCCCTTTTACCGACACTTTGCCCAAGGCACTAATTCCGATAGACGAAGAAACCACGATTCTAGATTTAACGCTAAGTAATTTTTCCAAAGTTGGGTTAACCCAGGTAGCAGTAATTGTTGGCTATAAATCAAAAGCTGTTGAAGATAGAAAAAAAGACCTAGAAGCAAAACATGGAGTTACTTTAGAACTTGTCTATAACGACAAAGCAGAAGAGTGGAATAACGCCTACTCACTATGGTGTGCCCGGGATTTATTTTCCCAAGGATTTTTATTAGCAAATGGTGACACCGTTCACCCAGTAAATGTACAAGAAACTTTATTAGCAAACAGAGGACCAGCAATTTTATTAGCAGTTGACACTGTTAAAAAACTTGCTGAGGAAGAAATGAAGCTGACTATTAATGAAGCAGGACATTTAGCAAAAATCACTAAATTGATGGATCCACAAACTGCTTATGGTGAATACATTGGATTAACACTTGTTGAACCGTCAGCAGCTAAAGATTTAGCAACTAGTTTGGAAGCAACCTGGAAATCTAATCCTGATCTTTATTATGAAGATGGTTACCAAGAATATGTGAAACGCGGCGGTACAATTTCGCTACAACCAATTGGGGAAGTATCTTGGGTTGAAGTTGACAACCATGATGATTTAGCAAAAGCGAGGTTGATTGCATGTCATTATTA
>CAMATO010000083.1 GCA_945861165.1 Bifidobacterium breve
TCACAACAACTTTGTAAATGAAGTAGCAAGACGTTCAGATCTAATTAGATTAGGTTCCCCCGAAGATTCATTTGCAGAAACCGGTGCACTTATTAGTGCTGCACATCGAGACAAAGTTGAAAAATACGTAGCAAATGCAATCTCAGAAGGTGCCAAACTAATAGCCGGTGGTAAAAGACCAACTGAACCTCATTTGCAAAATGGTTTTTATTTCAGACCAACCGTGCTGGATAACTGCAATGCCAAAATGCAATGTGTGCAAGATGAATCATTTGGCCCAGTTTTAACTGTGGAAACCTTTGAAAATGAAGCAGAAGTCATCGCTTTATCTAACGACACGATTTATGGATTAGCAGGAGCTGTCTGGACAAGAGATATTGACAAGGCTCAGAGAGTCGCTAGCCAATTAAGACATGGAACTATTTGGATAAACGATTATCACCCTTATGTGCCTCAAGCAGAGTGGGGCGGATTCAAACAGTCAGGTTTTGGTCGAGAATTAGGACCAATGGGATTGGCAGAGTATCAAGAAGCCAAGCATGTTTGGCACAATCTCAAACCAGGTCCATCAAATTGGTTTGATGGAAAGGAGCAGTAAGTGAATTTACATAACACTTCTTCTGCTATTTCTGTGCGCAGTTTATGGAAAGTTTTTGGTGATAATCCAGAAAAGATTGTGGGATCTGCTGATGCCAATCTTTCCAAATCAGAGTTAAGAGCAAAAACTGGAAACACAGCAGCAGTAAAAGATGTTTCTTTTGATGTAGCTCCTGGTGAAGTTTTTGTGGTGATGGGTTTATCTGGATCTGGTAAATCAACTTTGGTTCGTTGTTTAACCCGTTTGATTGAACCAACTGCAGGTTCAGTTTTATTTAACGGTGAAGATGTTTTAAAGGCAAATCCTGCGCGTTTAAGAGAATTAAGAAGAACTGCTTTTTCTATGGTGTTTCAACATTTTGGTCTTCTACCCCACCGCAAAGTAATTGACAATATTGCTTATTCATTAGAAATTAATGGTGTTAAGAAAATTGAAAGACATAAAAGAGCTCAAGAAGTTATTGAACTAGTTGGTCTAGACGGATATTCAGAAGCCTACCCTGAACAACTTTCTGGTGGAATGCAACAAAGAGTTGGATTAGCAAGAGCATTAGCAGTAGATCCTCAAGTTATGTTTCTAGATGAACCATTTTCTGCTCTTGATCCATTAATAAGACGCGACATGCAGACAGAGGTTATAAGACTTCACAAAGAAGTTGGTAAAACGATGATTTTCATTACCCATGATTTGTCAGAAGCGATGAAACTTGGAGATCGAATTGCCATCATGAGAGATGGCGCAGTGGTTCAGATGGGAACTGCTGAAGATTTAATCGGTAAACCAGCCGATTCTTACGTTGCAGATTTTATGCGTGATATTTCAAAATCTCATGTCTTAACGCTTCGCTATTTAGCTCGACCAGCTAGACCAGGTGAAGCAACAGATGGACCTGAACTTGATTCGTCAACAATCATTATAGATGCATCCCAAGTTATTTCACAACATATGAAACCCGTGAGAGTAAGTGAGAACGGAAAAGCATTAGGAATAGTTTCAAGTGAAGATATTTTGAAATTAATTTCTGGTGATGCTCGTTGATTTCTGCTATAAAAGAGATTAAAACTCGATATTTAATTCTTATAATCTTTAGTGTTTGGGCATTTTTAGCAATAATTTTTAAAGGCGTAGCAACTCTTGAACTTGCTACTTATCAAAATACTCTTGTAACACAAACTGCTAGTGACGCTGCTGCATCAATTAGAGGCAACCGAACCCAAAGTACAGCATTTGTTTATTTCTTTAACCCAATTAGAACTGTCATAAGTGGGTTTGTTGAATTGATAAGAATGTTAATTGCAATTCCTGCTCCAAATTCAATAATTCCAGTTTTAGGTTGGTTGGGAGTAATTGGTGTTGTGGCTTTTTTTGTTTTTCTCACTAGTAATTTCAGAACAACACTGTTAGCGGTTTCGCTTTTATTTGGTTGTGGTTTGTTGGGAATGTGGACTGACAGTATGGACACAATTGCTATGACCTTAGCGGCCGTTCTACTTTCTCTTTCGATCGGAATTCCTTTAGGGATTTGGGCTGGATTATCTGATCGGGTTTTAAAAGTCTTAACACCATTTTTAGATTTAGCACAAATTCTTCCAACTCTTGTTTACCTTGCTCCATTGGCTTTATTTTTTCTAATTGGAACCGCTTCAGCAACAATTGCCACCATGGTTTACAGCATTCCTTTGTCAATAAGAATTACTTCACATGCAATAAGAAGTTTGAGTCATTCCCCTATTGAGGCTTCCATTTCAATGGGTGCAACCGGAAAGCAAACCTTAACAAAAGTTCAATTGCCAATGGGTAAGCAAATGATTGTGCTTGGAATTAACCAAACCGTAATGGCTGCGCTTTCCTTCGTGGTAATTGCTGCACTAATTGCCTCTCCTGGTCTAGGTGGGCCAATTGTTAGTGCTCTCACCATTAGAAATGTAGGAGATGGATTTGTTGCCGGCCTTGCAGTTGTTTTTATAGCCATCATGTTGGATCGAAGCACAAGTGCGGCTGCGAAAACAAAGCAAACATTCATTCCTCCATCAAAGAAGGAAATACAAAGAAGAAGAATTTCTATCGCCGGTATGGGAATTTTTGCCATTATTTGTATTTGGCTTTCCCGAAATGTTTTGTGGGCAGCTATTTGGCCTAAACAATTAGATATATCAGAGATTGTGGCAAGTTATACAAATACAGCAACCGATTGGACCACGGATAACTTAAGGTTTATAACCGTAAGTTTTAAAGATTTTATCTCGAATTATGTCCTAAATTCAATTCAAACTTTATTAGCTGACTCCCCTTGGTTTATCACGATTACAATGATTGCATTGATTGCTTATTTACTAGGTGGAAGAAAAGTTACAATATTAGCTATTGGATTGATGTTGCTAATTGTTGCTTGTGGCCTTTGGTATGAAACTATGGTTACCCTTACTCAAACACTTGTTGCAACAATGCTAACTATGATTCTGGGTCTTATTCTGGGAGTCTGGATTGGTCGAAGTGAAAAAGCTGACAAAGTTCTTAGACCATTTCTTGATGCGGGGCAAACTTTGCCGGCGTTTGTTTATTTAGTTCCAATTCTAGGCTTATTTGGTCCATCAAGATTTACCGCGATTGTCACCGGAATTTTTTACGCCATTCCTGTGGTTGTAAAAATTGTGGGTGAAGGAATTAAGGGTGTTTCAACAACAATGATTGAAGCTGCAACATCAGCAGGCTCTAATACTTGGCAATTAATTACAAAAGTTCAACTGCCCGCGGCAAAAAAATCTTTATTACTTGCAACTAATCAAGGTTTAATATTTGTTCTAGCCGTGGTAGTAATTGGTGGTTTTGTGGGTTCAGGTGGATTGGGTTATCTCGTTATAGTTGGTGGATCGAAACCTGAGTTACAGGGAAAAGGGCTTGTCGCTGGGTTTTCTATCCTGCTCCTAGGAGTGATGATTGACCGAATTGCTCATGCCAGCGCCCGAAAATACGGTAAATGATAACAAATAGCCAACGATTTTAAGTAACCATTTAAAAGGTTGCTTAAATGCATTAACATCTAGACAGGTCTCTAAAGAAGGAGAGAATTAATGACACAAAAGTTAAGAGGTCGCGCCGCGACTGCTTCACTGTTTGTT
>CAMATO010000084.1 GCA_945861165.1 Bifidobacterium breve
TCTTGCGGAATTGGGGCAGCTGGTCTATTGCCACT
This sequence comes from Bifidobacterium breve, assembly GCA_945861165.1. Classification (GTDB taxonomy): domain Bacteria; phylum Actinomycetota; class Actinomycetes; order S36-B12; family UBA5976; genus ATZT02. The sequence goes on from CAMATO010000084.1 coordinate 36, forward strand.
TAGCACTTCGTTTAATTTTGCGGTGATATTTTCATAATCATCAAAACCTAAAATGGCATCTGCTTCAGGTAAAGCTTTTTCTAATTCGTTGCCGTATCGCTCGGCCATGCAACCAACAGCTAAAACTGCTTTAACATTGCTGTTTTGTTTTAAATCGTTGGCAGCTAAAAGAGTATCGATACTGTCTTTCTTGGCTGCTTCAATAAATCCACAAGTGTTTACAAAAACTGCATCAGCTTGACTTGGTTCAGTTACTAATTCAATACCATCTTTAGATAAACGAGCAGCTAACTCTTCACTATCAACTTCATTGCGAGCACATCCCAAAGTAACAATGGCTACACGAGTTGACATTATGAATACAGCCTAAGAAATTGCTTTAGGGGCAAATACCGCCAGGTATGAATGCCCCTTAAGTATTTACTGAACTGGACCTTCAGGTCCAAATTCAACTCTGACAACTTCTCCGCTGCCACCTGCTTTTCCTAAAGTTTGACCATTCACAGTCAAGTTAATGGCACCAGCGTTTCCTAACAGAAGTTTCACACCTTCAGTGCTGCCCACTCTTTGCTCTTGACCTACTTTAATTATTCCTTCAAAAAGTTCCACATCGTTTAGATCTGTTGCTCTAACCCAACTGCTATTTCCGTCAGCTTTTAATAAAACCTCAACACCTGGCGCAGGAACATTAGCCGTTAAATCTTGGGCTGCTTTTGTCTTAGCAGGAGTTGGGGTGGGTTGCGCTGTTTCTTTAACCACAACTTGTGCTGGGGTTTGAAGAGCCGAAACCACGACTGATCCAATAGCAATGACTGTGATGATTCCAAGGGTGGAAGCCATCAACAAAGTCCAGTTGCTACTTGATTTGGAACGAAAGTTTTCTAATGGTTTATAAAAACTTGCACTAAGTGATTGCGAATCACTTTTTTGTTTCACAAAGCCCGAAGCAACTTCTAATACTTGGGTGTCCGGTGCAAGCACCGGTTCAGCTAAAGGGGAATCACCGGTTCCCGAAACGGGATAAAGTGCCATTAATTCGTCAGAGTTTAAACCCAAAACTTGGGCCATGGCACGAATGTGACCACGAACATAAACATCTGCCCCAACTTTATCGAATTCATCTTTTTCAATATGTTTCAACAAAACTTCACGCACGCGAACTTGAGCACTCAAATCAGATATTGATAGACCTTTAGCCTCACGCGCATAACGTAAACGGCTTCCTACAGAATCTTGCATAAATAACCTTTCCTATAAGACTGTGCTAACGCTATCACCCATGCTCAGAGGGGCGGCAAATGGGACAGAAGTTACTAGCGTGAGCAAATCTAGGGGCAAATCCAAGGCAATTTCAAGCCAGGGAGATGAATTAAGCGTTAACTTCTCCCCGCAGAGAGGTTAAGGTCTGAATTAATTCGTCTGGTTTCACTAAAACTTCACGCGCCTTGGATCCTTCACTGGGCCCAACGATGCCTCGATCTTCCATCAAATCAATTAATCTACCCGCTTTGGCAAATCCAACTCGAAGTTTTCTTTGCAACATTGAGGTTGATCCAAGTTGGGTGGAAACCACTAACTCTGCAGCTGAAAGTAATAAATCAAGATCATCACCAATATCATTTTCTACACTTGATCTAGTTGGATTGACATGCAAAACATCATCACGATATTCAGGTGCTGCTTGATTAGTCCAATGAGAAACAATTGCTCTTATTTCAGTTTCCGAAATAAAAGCTCCTTGAATTCTGGTGGGTTTAGAAGCACCCATTGGTAAGAACAACCCATCTCCTTGGCCAACCAATTTTTCAGCACCAGGTTGATCCAAAATAACTCTGGAATCAGCCAAACTTGCGGTAGCAAAAGCTAGTCGGCTGGGCACATTTGCTTTTATCAAACCAGTTACCACATCAACACTTGGTCGTTGTGTGGCAATTACTAAATGAATTCCTGCAGCACGAGCAAGTTGGGTGATTCGGACAATGGCATCTTCGACATCCCTTGGAGCTACCATCATAAGATCTGCTAATTCGTCAACGACTACTAATATATAAGGATAGGGTTCAGGATTTGGTTTGTCTCCAATTGAATTAACTTTCCCAGCTTTAACTGCTTTGTTGTAATCGTCAATATGTCTAAAACCGTGTGCATGTAGTGCGTCGTATCGAACTTCCATTTCTTTCACAACCCATTGCAAAACTTCAGCTGCTTTCTTAGGGTTTGTCACAATAGGAGTAATTAAATGAGGCACACCAGCATAAGCTGCCAATTCAACACGTTTAGGGTCTATCAAAATAAGTTTTGCTTCATCAGGAGTTGAGCGCATTAAAATTGAAGTAACTAAAGCATTAATACAAGAAGATTTTCCAGCACCGGTAGCACCTGCCACCAAAATATGTGGCATCTTTGCCAAGTTTGCACAAATTACTGAACCTTCCACATCTTTTCCTAAACCAACAATCAAAGGATGTTTTTCTTCAGATGCAACTGGGGAATTCAATAAATCAGATAACGCCACTAATTCACGATCTTGGTTAGGAATTTCTATTCCGATAGCTGATTTTCCGGGAATTGGTGACAAGATTCTCACATCAGCACTAGCCACAGCGTAAGCAATGTTCTTACTTAAAGCAGTTACTCTTTCAACTTTTACTGCCGGACCAAGTTCAACTTCGTATCTGGTCACAGTTGGGCCGCGTGAAAAACCTGACACAGTGGCATCAATATCAAATTGGGAGAAAACTTTAGTTAATGAATCAACAACTCCGTCATTAATTTTGCTTCTAGTTTTAGGAATAGGTCCTGGTTTCAGACTTGAGGCAGGTGGAAGTTTGTAATTCTTCACGGCTTTGAAAGCCATTTGTTTAGCAACAGGTTTAATAGTTGGTTTTAATTGCACCACATTATCTTTTACAATTTGAATAGGTTGAGTTGAATCCAGGGAAGAAATAATTGGTATCGGTTGAGTTGAATCAATTTCAAGTCCTTGAACATGATCTGTGATCACAGGGGATGCAGCAAATGGAATATCGTCAACTAATAGTTCATCATCTTCTACTATTTCATCTTTGCTAGACCAGCGACCCAACCATCTGGTTAAAACATTTCCTTTTTTAACTAGTTCAACTTCTTCATCATAATCCTCTTCAAAATCTCCTTCTTCTAAATCTTCTTCATAATCAGAAGAAATTAACATATCTAATTCTTGATCCAGGTCATCAATTTCTGATTCATCATGCTTGTTACGTCTAAAGGAAATAAAACCCATCAGGTTTCTTATCTTTTCACCCACCGTCGTAACAGGAGTTTTAGTAGTAATTAAGGTTCCAAAGAATCCAAACAAAATTAGTAACAAAGTTGCAATAATCCCATTTGTTAAACCAACAATTGGTGAAGCAACCACCCAACCCAACCAACCGGCTCCTGCTTGCATTGCTGCTACGCCATCACCTGGTGTTGGTACTCCTTTAAATAAATGCCATAAGCCTGAAACGCTAATCAACATCGCACTTACCCCAATAAATATTCTGGGGCCATCACCTTTTTTAGCTGGATTTCTAAATGTTTGCCAAGCAGCATAAACAAA
>CAMATO010000085.1 GCA_945861165.1 Bifidobacterium breve
AGATTGGGTTACAAATAATTTTGGGAAAAGACTCTATCTAGCTTTTTTCAAAACATACACTGAAAAAGTTTGGGGAATTCCCTGTAAAGAGATCTCTGCTGACTGGGCGGCTCAGCGAATCAAAGGACTCTCTTTAACCGGAGCAATAAAAAACGCAGTTACAGATTTATTACCGAAAAGAAAAAATAAAAAAAATAAAATTATAAAGACACTAATTGATAAGTTTGATTATCCAATTTACGGACCAGGAATGCTTTGGGAAGCAGCTTCTAAGAAAATTGAATCTTTAGGTGGTGATGTTAAATTATCGAGTAAAGTCACCAAAATTATTGTAAAAGACCAGATTGTTGTTAACTGTGAAATAAATCAGGGGCAAAGAAAGGAATTTGGTAAGAATTTTATAAGCACTCTACCGATAAAAAACTTAATCAACATGGTAAACCCAAATCCGCCAAAGGAGATAATAACTGCAGCGAATGCCTTGAAATATAGGGACTTTCTAACTGTTGTTTTAATTTTAAATCAAAATGAGATATTTCCCGATAACTGGATATATATTCACGAGCCAGGAGTTCAATTAGGGCGTATTCAGAATTTTAAAAATTGGAGCATAGAAATGGTCCCTAATAAATCACAAACTGCTCTCGGGTTGGAATATTTCTGTAACACTGGAGATGAATTATGGAACATGCCAGATTCTGAACTTGTTGAATTAGGGATAGAAGAAATCACAAAAATTGGTATCACAAACAGGGATGTGTTATTGGATGGGACTGTGGTTCGAATGCCAAAGGCTTATCCAGTTTATGACGAAAGCTACAAACAAAATGTCCAATCAATAAGAGATTGGTTATCCGAGAATATAAAAAATCTTCAATTAGTGGGCAGGAACGGGATGCACATGTATAACAACCAAGATCATTCAATGCTTTCAGCTTATTTGGCGGCAAAGAATCTCTTAGGCGAAAAATGGGATCCTTGGTTAGTCAACGCAGACGCTGAGTATCACGAATCTGGGGAAGTTACTCAGAGTGGTCGATTAAGTCCTAAAAGGATTAAGAAAGTAATTCCTGGGTAAAGACCCACAGAATCTTACGCAAGTTTAGATTCAGATGTAAAAGGAATATTACCTCTCGTACAATGGTTGGTACTCTAAAAGACGATAACTAATAACTTTTTTGACGGAATCATTTCATAAGCTGAAATCAATAAATCAAAAGCACTAACTTTTGTAAAGTCTACGAACAATTTCCGAACGGGGTAGACAAAATCAAATAGTTTAAACGCATTCAAAGAGGTCTGACCTAATGGGTACTTGTGGGTAAATCAGGTTACTCTGGCATAGAGTGGTCTTGCTGGGACGAACTTTTAATCTGTGGGTCGTCGGTTCGATCCCGACAGGGCCCACTTTCATTTCCGCAGTTCAGAGCACTAATTTCTTCAACAAGATCAAATGTTACGAGTTGAGATTGATTTTACCCGAACAAATTGAGACACTTATGAAGTACTGCGAGCATCGGGAGGCTTGCTTGAAAAAAACTTTTATATTCGCTTTGATAGTGCCACTTTTCTTATTGACCGCTTGTGGTGGTTCTAGTACAGAAAGTGACCCAAATACGTCACCTCAAACTACTCAACCCGAAGGCGCTGCACCACAATCTGTCGGAGCGATTTCTTTTGATATTTATGCTGAAAAAGTTTTAACACCTGAATCAGTTGGGGTTAAAAAAGGTTTACCTGTAGCTGATGGCACTGCAGTTGTGCTTGCTGATGGTTCAGTAAGAATCTATTTCTTTGCTCAAGAAAAAGGAATTTTATCTGCCACTAGTTCTGGTGATTTGAAAACTTGGACAATAGGTGAACCTGTAACTAATTCTTTTTGGGGTCAACCAAGAATTCTCAAACTTGATGATGAAACCCTACGTCTATATTTTGTTACTGGAGATGGAATCAAATCAGCTTTTTCTAAAGATGGTGTGAATTTTACTGAAGAAGAAGGTCTTCGACTCGCTAAAAAAGATTTAGGTTTTGAACCAGGAGCATTGAGTGTTATAAAACTTGGGGGAACCTATTTGGGTTATTTCTCTGAATTAGAAAAACCTGGTGCACCTATTAGTAAAAATGGTTACTATGTTGCCAAATCAACTGATTCACTTAATTGGGAATTTGTGGGATCGGTTTCTGGTGCTAATTCAAATGGTTCTTTGAAAGGTAACGGAAAACATCCTTATGCCATGATAAATGATTTGGGTGGAGTTACCCTTTATGGTCAAGGTGATAGAACTGAAACTGCTTCCGGGGTGACCGCGATTGTCAGCACTGATGGTTTGAATTTTACTAAGGAATATTTAGCGTTTTCAATTCCTGGTGGAATTCCTGGCGATCCTGAAATTTTCAAAACTTCTGATGGCACTTATTACATGATTTATGGCGGGTTTGAAGAATCACTTGGTGGATATTTGAATCTTGCTAAAGCTAATTCAAATGTGCCTATGGATTCAATTAGTTCTGAATTCCAACAACCTGGACAAGGACAGCAGGGTCAACCTGGACAACCAGGCGACATGTCAAACTTGCCTGAATGTAAGCCAGGGGAACCACCAACTGCAGACGGCAAACCTTGTAGAAATGCGGGCAAGTAATAAATCAGAGCAATTTTTCACACATTTTGAGTCTTGAATAAGTCTTTATTTATAGTCAAGTTTCCGTGTACTAATATTATTATTTCTTTTTTGTAATATTTTGCCAGATCTTACTGGCAAATCTTAAGATAGAGTAGTTGCTATGAAAATAGTTGGGTTAAAAGGTCTGCCCATAGGAACAAAGATCATCATCTTTCTATTTTTATTGAGTGGAAGTTTTCATTTAATTAACCCTGGAGTTTTCCAAGCGCTTGTTCCTCCAGTTTTAGGTGGGCAGATTTTCTGGATATTTTTAAGCGGAATCTTAGAAATAATTTGTGCGATTGGATTACTAACTAGACAAAAATGGGCACCAAAATTTACAGCTTTTATTTTATTAGTTATTTGGGTTGGTAATTGGTGGTATGCAATTGATGTGACATTTAATCTTGAATCAAGTTGGTTTTTAATAATTGGTTCATGGTTGCGTTTACCTTTGCAAATACCATTAATTCAATGGGCTTTGCGAAGCCCTATTAATTAACTTTTACCTAAATCTTTTAAGGCTTGACCTTGCATGCGATGCATAGTCCATTCAGTCATGGGAATTGATCCTTTAGCTAAATAGAAATCCCAAGCAGGAGTATTCCAATCAAGGACCCACCATTCAAATCTGGCGTAACATTTCTTCACACAAATTTGTGCCAAATGTTCTAATAAAGCCTTGCCCATCCCAAGACCACGTTTTGATTCTCTAACATATAAATCTTCTAAATAAATTCCATATTTGCCTGTCCAAGTTGAGAAATGCAACATATAAAGAGCAAAGCCTGATAATTTTCCCGGACTTTCTTGATCATCAATTACAAAAGAGAAACATGCAGGTTGATTATTAAATGTGTTTGATCCAACAAATAATGCTTCTTCTAAATCTTTAACACTTGTTTGCACCGCATCTGGTTCTTTTTCATACAGAGCTAATTCTTTAATTA
>CAMATO010000086.1 GCA_945861165.1 Bifidobacterium breve
CTAGTGCTCTATTACAGGTGTGAAATTAGGTGATGGCTGTTTTTAGTAGTCTTTTTTCCCCATAGTTGGCACTCTCCACAAGCCTTTTTGCTTAGGTTGGGTTGGTCCATAAATTTTTATGGTCTTGACAACACCGTCACCAACCTCTAAGGCAATTCGTCGCTTCAAATCAGAACTTAAAAGACGAATTTGTGTCGCCCAAGCTGTTGAATCTGTTCTCAAAATCAATTCATTTGTGTCTGCGTTGAAAATATCTATTGAAACATGTGTGGCGATTTCTTCACCAACTATTTCTGGCCACCTAGAAATTAAATCTGCCACTGAAGTTGGTTGCTGCCAACCAAAATCTTTGACAAATTTTTTCATTATGTTGGTTAGTAAATGAGGATCTCGTTGATCAGGGTGAGCTCCGCTTCTAATTTCTTGACTATTACCAAATCTAGGACGCTTAACAGTGGTGGGTTTGTTCCTGAAGTTTGAATTTCTAGCCCGGGCTCTACCTAAAGCTGAAGCGGCAGCATCTCTTTTGTTGATATTTTCAGTCATAATTTTTCAACCTTGCTGTTGTTAACTAACAGTTTATTTCCTACTAATTCTTGGGGAACATCCTCTAGCACAGCCGCGGTAATTAGCACTTGTTCCACGTTTCTTACCCTCAAAATCAATTGGTTTCGTCTAGCCGAATCAAGTTCAGCAAACACATCATCCAGAATTAAAACAGGATCACCAGCTGGTGAGTTAGCTTTCAAAAGATCAAAAGATGCCAGACGAAGTGACAGTGCAACCGACCAAGATTCACCGTGACTGGCGTAACCTTTCGCTGGTAATTCACCAATTGTTATTTCCATGTCATCGCGATGCGGCCCAACTAAAGTTAAACCACGTGTAAGTTCATCTGCTTGTCTTTCTATTAGTTTTTCTTTCATCGTTAATACTAAATCTTGTAGTGTCATTTTTTCAGAAATTACATTTGGAGCATAAGAAATATTTAAAATTTTACTATTTGGTGCCAGCTCTGCATAAGATTTAGTTACATAGGGCAATAATTCATTAATAAGATTATGTCGGGCTAAAATTATTTGTGAACCAAAGTTTATTAGTTGATCATTCCAAACATCTAAAGTTGCCAAAATTGAATCGAGATTATTTCTCCTAGCTGGTCCAGCGCTTTTAAGTAATGCGTTTCTTTGTTTCAAAACCCGGTCATAATCAATTTTTATTCCTGCATAAGTTGAACTTTTTTGCACCAGTAGTTCATCAAGAAAGTGTCTTCTCTCCCCCGGATCTCCTTTTACAAGAATTAAATCTTCGGGGGAAAAAGTTATGGTTTGTAATATTCCTAATATCTCTTTTGTTTTTTTACAATCAGAACCGTTCAATTTAGCTTTATTAGTTTTTGAAGGCCATATTTCAACTTCTAACCAATTTGTGCGATCAAGGTATTTAACACCTGTTCTCACAATGGCTCGGGGTTGATCAGATTTAACTAAAGGTAAGTCTTGGGAAACACGATGAGATGACAAAGTGGAGCAATAGGAAATTGCTTCTACGAGGTTAGTTTTACCCTGACCGTTACTGCCAATGAATGTGGTGACACCTGGTTCCAGGTTTATTTCGACAAATGAATAAGACCGAAAATCTACTGCTGTTAAAGAAATAACATGCATTTAAGAAACTAGCCTGCGAGACGCACAGGCATAATCAAATAACGGTAGGACTCATCGTTTACCCCATCGCTATTGACTCCGCTTAAAACTGCTGGTTTTGAAGCTGCTGTAAAGCTCAATCGGGTTGTTGGGGCATTAACGCTGGTCAATCCATCTTTCAGATAGGCAGCATTAAAAGCAATCTCTAATCCCTCGCCTTCTAAAGTCAGACCAATAATTTCTTCAGCTGTGGCTTCTTCACCGTTACCGGCTCGTAAAACTAGTTCGTTCTTTTTAAAATCTAATCTGATAGGAGTATTTCTTTCTGCAACAAGTTCAACTCTTTTTAAAGCATCCAATAATTCTTGAGTTGAAACATCTGCAGTTGACGAAGATTCACTTGGTAATAAAGATCTATATTTAGGAAACTCTGCGTCTAGTAATCTGGTGGTGGTCCTACGACCTTCGCCTTCAAATCCCATTAATCGATCATTGCTGGAAGCAAGTGAAATTAATACTTCACTGGAATTAAGAAATCCTTTTGCACCTTCAGCTAAAGTTCTAGCTGGCACAAGTGCTGCAGTGGAAATCTTTGGATCATTTGGGTTCCAAGTAAATTCTTTAACTGCTAAACGGTATCTATCTGTAGCTGCCAAAGTAATTGTTTCACCTTCGATTTCAACTCGGATACCTGTAAGCATTGGTAATGAATCGTCTCTGCCTGCTGCCACTGCAACTTGGGCAACTGATTCAGAAAAAGTTTTTGCTTTTACAGAACCACTAGTTTTAGGAAGTGGTGGAAGAGTTGGGTAATCATCTGGTGGAAGAGTTGGTAGGGCAAAAACTGATCTGCCACATTTAAGTTCTAAACGAGAGCCGTTAATTGATCCAGTAACTGGTTGATTCGGTAATGATCTAGCGATGTCGGCGAAAAGTTTTCCGGAAACTAAAACTTTTCCACTTTCAGAAACTCCTGCATCAACACTGACACGAGATGAAACTTCATAATCAAAAGCTGACAAAGTTATTGAGTTCTTATCTGCTTCGATAAGTAATCCAGCCAACATTGGTTGAGCTGGTCTGGTGGGAAGTGTGCGGGCAGCCCAAGCTACAGCTTCGGCGAGCACATCTCGTTCAACTTGAAATTTCACGTATTTTCTTTCTGCCTAAAAGGTCAAGACTTACCTTGGTGTAATTCTTGGAACTCTTTAATGTAGACCAATGCTTTCATGCTCTTAGTCGCAGGGAAAGGGGTAAACGAATTACAAATTATCCTTACACCTATTAGTAGTTAGGTTTTATATATAGATATAGATAGTCGTAGTAATAGGGCTGGTGGATAACAGGGATAAAAGATGTTTGCCCAGTTCAATGGGGGTGGCGAAGTGTGGTGGTAAATGTGTCGAAACCTTGTAATTCGGTGGGTAACCTGGGATAACTTTGAGGGAGTTCCTTTAGAAAGTCTGATCTGAGGGGTTATCCCCAATTTTATTAACTCCTTCTCTCAAGTAAACCACAAGTTATCCACAACCGTTACTAAATCGTTATGACCGGTATATGGTTATCCACAACTTATTCAACATCTGTTAATAGTGTGAACTTAAGGGCTTAGTGGGACGTAAAGACACTTCTTTTTAAGAAGCTTTAGTTTGAACTTTAATTCTGGTTGTTAAATCAGACACCTGGTTGTACAACCCGCGACGCTCAGCCATCAATAGTTTTATTTTTCTTTCCGCATGCATCACTGTGGTGTGATCTCGTCCACCAAAAGATTGTCCGATGGCAGGCAAAGATAAATCAGTTAACTCACGGCATAAATACATGGCAATTTGTCGAGCAGTAACCAAGGTTCGTGATCGAGACGAACCAATTAGTTCATCAATTGAAATACCAAAATAACCGGAAGCCTCATTCATAATTATGGCTGCAGTTATTTCAGGTCCGGCTTGATCAGGCATCAAGTCTC
>CAMATO010000087.1 GCA_945861165.1 Bifidobacterium breve
CAACTAGAGTTGCTGAATTTAATGATTTAGACAGTGTGGAAAAAGCATTATCAAATGGCGATGTGGCAGTTATAATTACTGAGCCAGCGCTAACAAATATTGGAATTGTGCTTCCCGAACCAGGATTTTTAGAAGGGTTAAGAGAGTTAGCCACCAAGTACGGATCATTGTTGTTGATTGATGAAACCCACACTTTTTCGGCAGGCATTGGTGGCATGACCAAAGCAAATAATTTAAATCCAGACAGTGTCACCATTGGTAAATCAATTGGTGGAGGAATTCCATCTGGTGCCTATGGCATAACTCATGAACTAGCAGAAAAAGCAACCAACCAAACAGGAGCTGATTTAGTTGATGTGGGAGGAGTTGGTGGAACATTATCTGGAAACGCATTATCAATTGCGGCGATGAGAGCAACTTTAGAAAAAGTTTTAACTGAAGATAATTTTTCCCACATGATTAAATTAGCTACTAAATTCACCAAAGAAGTCCAACAGGTTTTAGATGAATCAAAACTTGATTGGTCTATTAGTCAATTAGGTGCACGAGCAGAATATAGATTTGCAAATCCTGCCCCTCAAAACGGTAGTGATTCAGCAGCTGCAAGTGATGATGAATTAGATGAATACATGCATTTGTTCACTATCAATAGAGATATTTTGATGACACCATTTCATAACATGGCTTTAATGTGTCCGGTAACAAAAGAATCAGATGTGGACCGTCACACCGAAATATTCAGAGACGCAGTTAACTCGATAATTTAATTGGTTTTCTTAAATAATTTATTACATAAAAAACTGCAATTGCAAAAGTAACAGAGCCAATAGCCCAGGTTGTTAGTGGATTAGGTAAGAAAGTCCACCACCATTCCACATCTTTATTTAGATTCCAATCAGTTTTATCTGTTCCAGAAAAACTACTACTTACCCCGGTTATGTATCTACGCATTGTGTAATGAAGCGCAAAAGCGTGAGCTATAACAAGGGATCCATACAGAACAAAGGCTTGAGAGAAATTAAAGGTTATTTGTTCCTTGTTGAGAGTTAATAGAGCTATTCCCATAAAAACCATGAGTAATGGTAAGAAATAGCGCGGCTGCACGCCTTCTCCAATGAAATTAAAACCTAAGTAAAGAATCCTCAAAGGCAAGTAGAATATTGCACCCATAATTAAAATTAAACTGATATTTTTTTGCCAAGTAGATACTTTTAGACCAATAAAGAAAAAACCGATCAACACCAATAAACTAAAGAAACTCGTCATTGGTGGCATTGGAGTATCAAACCAACCTAAAGGCCAACCGCCCACAGATCCATCAATTAATCTTGGCCACTGACTAATGTTTCTGAACCACAATTCACCTTTAGTTCTATTTGGGTCGCCACCTTGTAATCCTGAAGACCAACCAAGGGTTGATGGGGTGGTTAAGAATTCATAAAGCGCAATTAGACCTACGACTATGGGAAGTAAATATTTATAATCTAATTTGATTAATTTCTTGAATGGAGCATGAATGAAAATAATTACGAGAGTAACAAGAATTAAATACGGACTTGCCTCAGATCTGGAATTAATTGCCATCAGTCCAGTAATAAATGTTAAAATCCCATTTATAACTAAAGAATTTTTCTTTTTTGATCGCAAAAATGAGAGCAATGCAGCCCAGTAAATACCCAAACCAATAATCGACCAACTACTTGGATTAGTTGATGGAATTGTAAATAGTGCCAAAGGGGTAACAACAGAAACCCAAGTACCAAGAAGAGCGAATCGAATAAATGGAGCTGCATAAATTGCAGTAATGGTTAGTAGCAAGATTGCAAGGAATGAGTTAAATACTCTCATCAACATTGCTGACTGAAGAGTGTTATCACCAATTAGTAAATTCATGGTCCAATAAAACCCGTTAGGAAATCTTCCATTCTCATTTGTTCTAGAACCTGCTAATTCTTTGTTATTCCAATCGAATTGTTTTGCTTGACAAGCAGCACTGTTTTCAGAATTAAAAGCAAAACAAATTGCAGAAGGCGATAAAGGGGTGGGAGTTTTTCCATAGCCATCTCCAGCAAATTCTGGATCACAAATTCCTGCAACATCACCGTGTGAACACCAAATAGCCGGCAGATGAAAATCATCATCTGGGGCTGAACCTGGCGGAGAAGCAAAAGCCCAAACAGAAAGTGCAACAAAGGCACTAATTGCTGCTAGGGCTATCGGAAGAATCTTTCGTAAACGCAAAGGACTAACTCCTTATTCGTGCTCTATTTACTCACTTGAGAGTAGTGCAAGGGCTAACGCCTAATCTTTACTCATGACTACGCCACACCTGCGCGATGACTTAGCCAGCATGCCCGCATACAAGGCTGGTGCAACTCCTAAAGCAAAACCAGGTGTTGAAACATTTAAAGTTTCAGCTAACGAAAATCCTTACGCGCCAATTCCTGCAATTGTTGAAGCAATAACTAAGGCAGCTCAAAGTGTGCAACGTTACCCAGATCCAGCCTCAATTCGGTTAAGAACAAAATTAGCAAATAAATACAAAGTAGGAATTGAAAATATTCAAGTAGGAACCGGATCAGTTGCTGTACTAACTCAATTAATCCAAGCCTCATCCACTGTTGGTAATGAAGTAATTTTTGCTTGGCGATCTTTCGAGGCTTATCCAATAATTACCAAAGTAGCTGGGGCAACTCCGGTGATGATTCCCTTAACAAATACTTTTGAACATGATTTAGATGCTATGGCGAAAGCTGTGACTAATAAAACTAGTTGCATTCTGTTATGTAGTCCAAATAATCCAACAGGTCCAGCAATTAAAAAAGATGCATTCCTAAAGTTTATAAATCAGATTCCTGAAACAGTATTAGTTGTCTTAGATGAGGCTTACACAGAGTTTGTGCGAGACGAATTAGCAGTAGAAGGATTGCGCGATGCATGGGGTAAGAAAAATGTTGCCATTTTAAGAACTTTTTCAAAAGCATATGGAATGGCAGGTTTACGCGTCGGTTTTTGTATAGCGCAGCCTCACGTTATTGAAACTTTAAATAAAGTTGCTTTAACTTTTGGGGTAACAAATTTAGCGGAAGAAGCAGGACTAGCTGCCATGGATCACGAATCAGAATTAATGGCAAGGATAAATAATTTAGTTGAAGAGCGAACCAGAGTTGTTGAAGAATTAACGAAACAAGGATGGAAAATTCCTACGGCAGATGGTAATTTTATTTGGCTGGACTTAAAAGAAAAAGCCACGGATTTTGCAACTAAATGTGATGAAGTTGGTTTAAGTGTGCGCATGTTCGCCGATAACGGCGTGCGAGTAACTATTGCTGAAAAAGCAGCCAATGATCGATTAATTGAAACCTCCCAAAAGTTTCTGAATTAAATGAGCACAGCCCTAGTTTCGTTATTACAAATCAAGACCGATGACACCGAATCTCCTCAGGAAAGATACCAACGGGTCATTGAT
>CAMATO010000088.1 GCA_945861165.1 Bifidobacterium breve
CTCCAGCGGTTTACACCCTTGAGACATATAACGCAGCAGGATTCTTCCTTGCAGCAGTTAAAGCAGGCAAAACCGATCGTCTAGCAATTTTGGATTACATCAACAAAACCTCATACAAGGGTGTTGGTCAAACTCTAAAATTCGACGCTGCAGGTGAACCAGCCACTAAGGTGATGAACGAATTCATCGTCAAAAATGGCAAGATCGAATACGTAGGCGCAATTAAGTAATTACGTATTTATAGTTGTAGGGTGAGGTACATTAAGTACCTCACCCTCATCAAGATCTAGGGAGTTTTAGTGGATTTTTCGATAGTCGTAAGCGAATTCGCTTCACTATTTCTTGATGGAATTGTTGTAGGTGCAATATATGCACTGGTTGCTCTTGGTTACACACTTGTTTATGGCGTCCTTCGTTTAATTAACTTTGCACACTCAGAAATATTCATGCTTGGCACATTTGCCTGTTTAGGCGTGACCATGTTGCTTGGTTACACCGGTTTCGAAGAACCAATTGGCATTGGACTTTTCTTAGTAACATTTATTTTGATCACCTTTGTTGCAGCAGTAGCTTCAGGTTCAGCTGCAATGCTTTTGGAAGTAGTTGCTTATAGAAGACTGAGAAGAAAAGGTGCTAACAGACTTTCTTCTCTGATATCAGCAATTGGTGCCTCATTTTTCTTAGTAGAACTATTTAGATTAATGACAGATTCAAAGGATTGGGATTTCCCAAGATTATTGGATAAGAATTCACTTTTTGAAGTAAGCAGCGCATATGTCACCGCAGACAAATTGGTTGTATTGATAGGTGCCTTTGGTTTGATGTTTGCACTTGATCGAATCATTCAAGGAACAAGACTTGGTAGAGGAATTAGAGCAGTTTCACAAGACGAGAAAACTGCGGTCCTTATGGGTGTGGATGTTGATAAAGTTATTGCCTTCACTTTCTTATTAGGTGGAATTCTTGCAGGAGTTGCCTCATCTTTTTATATGTTGTTTTATGAAGCCACAAAATTCAACGTTGGCTTCTTACTAGGAATATCTGCTTTTACTGCAGCAGTTCTTGGCGGTATTGGAAATATTCGAGGCGCTTTAGCTGGTTCATTTGCATTAGGTTTGATTCAACAATTCTCCTCAGCCATTCTTGGTTATAATTGGAGAGATGTTGTGACATTCTTGATTCTGGTTTTGGTGCTTTTGTTCAAACCAACTGGATTATTTGGTGAGGCTATACAAAGGGCCCGAGTATGAGTACCTCAAAAATTTCTATGCCAAAATTCAATTTGCGCGACAAATTTGGTGACTGGTGGGAAGGAACCACTAGAAACCAAAGAATTATCTTCCGTGTTTCATTAATCGCATTCTTTTACATTCTGCCTTTCTTAGATAACCCAGTTTTTGGAACAACAGAATCAGATTTCTCCTCAGTTTTGTTCTATCCAATGGGCATGTATGTATTGATGGCAATTGGTTTAAATATTGTGGTTGGAAAGAGTGGAATTCTTGATTTAGGTTATGTAGCTTTTTTTGCAA
The DNA here is from genome assembly GCA_945861165.1 of Bifidobacterium breve. Classification (GTDB taxonomy): domain Bacteria; phylum Actinomycetota; class Actinomycetes; order S36-B12; family UBA5976; genus ATZT02. The sequence goes on from CAMATO010000088.1 coordinate 1,533, forward strand.
TCGGTGCATATACACATGCAATCTTGGCACTTAGTTTTGGTTTCAACTTCTGGGTTAACGTTGTTTTGGGTATGGCTTTCGCCATGTTTGCCGGAGTATTACTAGGTCTTCCAGCTTTAAGACTTCGTGGAGATTATTTGGCAATCATTACTTTAGGTTTTGGTGAGATCGTTCGAATTGTGGCAATCAACGTTAATTTCACAGGAGGAGCAGCAGGACTTGCTGGAATTCCTGCACCACCCAATATCTTCGGCGTTGAGTTCTTAGTGGATGATCCTCGTCCGTATTATTGGTTAGTTTTAACTTTGACTTTGCTTGTGATTTGGGCATACATGCGTTTAATAAAACGTCGTCCCGGAAGAGCATGGGAAGCAATTAGAGAAGATGAAGACGTTGCTGAATTTATGGGAATTGCAACAACTAAATATAAACTTTGGGCTTTCGTATTAGGTGGCGCAATTGGTGGGGGTGCAGGTGCTGTTTATGCATCACAAGTAACTTCAATTGTTCCTGAATTATTCGACCTAAACGTCTCCATCATGATTCTTGCTTGCGTGGTATTTGGTGGAATGGGAAATCTATGGGGCGTGGCATTTGGTGCAGCCTTACTTGGTTATTTCCCAGAAAAATTGAGATTTTTATCAGACACTCGTATTTTGTTCTTTGGTTTACTAATGGTTGTCATGATGAATATACGACCTGACGGAATAATTCCAAGAAAGAAACGTGAAAAAGTGTATGACAAGAACACAGGTAAAGAGGTATCACGATGAGTGATCGTTTACTTGAAGTTCGAAATTTAACAATGCAATTTGGCGGGGTAACAGCCTTATCAGAAGTTAATTTGTATGTATCTAAAGGTGAAATTGCGGCTCTAATTGGGCCAAATGGCGCAGGTAAAACTACAGTTTTTAACGTAACAACTGGCTACTACACACCCTCTTCAGGTGAAGTGTTACTAAATAACGAATCAATTGTTGGATTAAAACCACATAAAATTGCCCGAAAAGGTTTGGCTCGAACATTTCAAAACGTCAGACTTTTTGGTGACATGACAGCTTTAGAAAACGTAATGACAGGTGCTGATTCTCGAAATAAAGTTGGCTTAATTGGTTCAATGTTTGGTACAGCTCAAAGTCGAAGAGATGAAGAAAGTTCTCACCTAAAGGCAGCTGAGTTATTAAATTTTATGGGAATTAGTCACCGCGGAGGACAACTTGCTAGAAATCTTCCTTATGGTGATCAAAGAAGATTAGAAATTGCTCGAGCACTTGCACTTGACCCAAAAGTTTTATTGCTTGATGAACCAGCTGCAGGATTTAATCCTCAGGAGAAAGTCGAGCTTGGTGAATTAATCAAAAAGATTCGTGACGCAGGCTTTGCCGTGCTTTTGATTGAACACGATATGAGTCTTGTGATGAAAATTTCCGATCGCGTTTCTGTGCTTGATTTTGGCCAAAAAATTGCTGAAGGAACACCTTCCGAAGTTCAAAATAATCAGAGAGTTATTGATGCATATCTAGGAGTTGCCGACCATGCTTCTTGAGGTTAAAGATTTAAAGGTTTCTTACGGCAAAATCGAGGCCATTAAAGGAATTTCACTTAATATAAATAAAGGTGAGATCGTTACCCTGGTGGGTGCTAATGGTGCTGGCAAAACAACATTATTGAAAACAATTTCTGGAATCCTAAAACCTTCAGCTGGGGTAATTAATTTTGAAGGCAAAGACATTCAAAGTATCGCTCCTCATAACCGTGTATTAGAAGGATTGTGTCAAGCACCAGAAGGACGCGGAATATTTCCAGGTATGACAGTTTTGGAAAATCTTGAAATGGGTAAATATGCCCGCAAAAATTGGAAAAACGAATTAAAAG
>CAMATO010000089.1 GCA_945861165.1 Bifidobacterium breve
ATACCCAAATTAGAAACGGGATGATGTCTGTGCGCCACAAGTCTCCGCCCAGCCACATCCCAATGACAGTGGTGCCGATGGTGTTAATCCATAGGACAGGTCGAGAGATTTCAATTAAGCGCTTGAGCATAGTAATAAGCATAGACAAAGAAAAAGCCCTGCTAAGCCGCCCCCAAACAAGTACTAGTGCTGAGTTTGCCTTTAGTTCTTAACTTGCTTTTAAGTACTTCTCCAAAGCAAGTCTGGTCAGATCAGATAGAGACAATCCTTTTTGTTTAGCTTTCTTTTTTGCTAATTTGTGAAGCTTTACTGGCAGTCTCACCGAAACTCTAGGAGAGGTAACTCCTTCTTCAGATAAAGATGGTCTTCCTGCATAAAATTGTTGCAGTAAAGGTTCTATCTCTTTCATAGTTTTTCTAATAGATGCATCAGTAATTCTTCGCCCTTGAGAATCTCTAACAATAGTTTTCTTCAAATCAATATAAGCTGGTTCTTTAGCCATTTTTGCTCCTAAAAATTCTGGGCATTGCATGAATTACGAAATAGTGATCATCCATGAGATAAGCAACTATTTCTAGTTCCAAACCTTTGTGATCATTTCCAATCCAGATTATCTTTTGGTCTGGTTTGGAGATAGGTACTAAAACTCCTTCATATGTGTTGATCACATATGTGATTCGTTCTCGACCTATCTTGTGCTTTCTGGAGGATTGAGCAAACTTGAGAGGTTTGAGTGGATCTCTTCTCAAGAATACTGTCCGACATAAATATAGCAGGGGAAAATATATTTGTCCATAACTCATGATGAATCATTTAAAACCCACACGTCAGATTGATGATTGAAACTGTGGGTTGCTTGTGCTTGTGGATAAGTTATATTGAAAAGTGAGAAAGAAAGGATTTAGGAAAATGTCTGAATTAGAAACAGTTTGCTGTGGAAAAGAACAATGCGATTGCAAGAAGTGTGATTGTGGTTCAACTAGCTGCTGCTAGTGGTAACAAATTAAGCAAGTAACCCTTGAAAAATCACCAATAGGTTCTTATTCAAAGCGATTTGGGATAGTAAGTAAAACACCACCAGAGCACCTACTAAATAAACAAGTTTGCCAGGATTAGATTTTTTCCAATCCAGTTTGTGGCTTTCATCAGCAAATAAACCCAGCATGCTAATTACCAGGCCGGGCACACTTAAGATCACGAATCCCCAAGTGAGTAGATCTCTAGGATTTGTAAAGAATTGACTAGAAAATTCGGCGCACAAAGTTCCGCTGAGGGTCATCACAATCAACCTTATTGTGCCTTTAGGTAAAACATAATTTAAATATCTCACTTTTGGTAAGCGTTGCCCTATCACAATTTTAACTAAAATTGGGACGGCAAAGAAAATGGTTCCTATAACTAACTGCAAGTTAAGCCCGACAAAACTTTGCGTAACCAGTAGAAACATAAAGCTTTTACCAACTAAAGAAAATAGTTGTTGCACTTTGCCTGGAGCACCAAACTCGATGATATTTTTTCCTAATCTTTGTGGATAAAAATACGTAGCCATGTCTTCGGCAAACATTCTGATAAACACAAATAAACCAATAGCGATGCCAACTTTGTTGGCATCGGCCACAATTGCTAATTGCACTCCGGCAAGTACGTTGAACGTGGCAATGATTTTAGAAAGTGTCCAACCAGTTAACACACTGGCGATTAAGTAGTCCCCAATTCTTTCTAGGCGATGATCCCAATTTAAGGTGTAGCGACGAAGTGGTCTGAAAGAAGTTGCCACTAAAGCTGGAGTAAAGAATAAAGAAGTTGTGCCTAACACAGTTAAAATTTCTGGCAAAGTTGTTAAGTTACCGGCCATAAGTATGCCTGCTACATAAATGAAACTAACTAGAAAACCTGCGAAAGCATCAATTAAACCTAAACCTGCAATGGTGGCAATGACAATCCAGGTCGGAGGCAATGCTTGGTTTTCCACATCTTGCAAAGCGTTCAAACCCAGCAATATGGCAAGTGGGAAAGTTATTAAAGATAATGAACCGATCATGGCTCTTAAATAAGCTGCGTCAGCAAAAAGTTTTGCCATCAGGGGAACAAATCTGTTTGCTTTCTGGGAAGTGACATAAAAGTAGTCTTCAATTTTTTGGGTGTAAGGAAGTCTCCAAGTAAAAGAATTATCACCAGGTCCTGGTTTAATTTTGGCTACTACTTTGTCTTGTTTTTGCTTCAAATGCAAATGATCTATTTCTTCTAATAAAGATTTGTTCGAAGCCATATCTTCTTCACGTCTGGAAACACTGGCACTTGCTGTTCGAGCAGCACCGCCACCAGAAGAGGAACCTCCACCTGAAGATCCTGAAGAAGAACTGCCACTCATGGCAGTTGCCGCACCACCAGCAGCAAGCACACTTACCGCAGCAAATCCTGCAACTTGTGCTGCACTATTTTTTTCAGGTTCTGAGGCCGGATCATATTGTGGTAAATCTTCTCTACTGGAAATTAAAGCTAAATCTTCCACCGGAACAATTGGTGGTAAATCTGCAATGAATTGAGAAAATGCTTCAGATCTTTGTTCGACAATTGCTTGTTGTTCAGGGTTAAGTAATGCTTTTTCAGCAGCGAGCCTGTCTTTTTCTGCTTGGTCGGCTGCTAACCGACTTCTTTCATTAGCAGCATCTGCATCTTGTTTAGCTTTTGCATCGGCAGCTTTTTTTGCAGCTAAGGCAGCATCTGCATCTTGTTTAGCTTTTGCATCGGCAGCCTTTTTTGCAGCTAAGGCAGCATCTGCATCTTGTTTAGCTTTGTTTCTCGCAGCAACTTCTGCTGCTTGACAGGCTGCGTTGCAAGCAGGTTCTTCCGCTGGGGCAACAGGAGTGACATTTACCGAACTGGAAGCAACAGAATCACCTATAGCGTTTACTGCTTTTAAATAAATTGTGTAAGAAGTTCCATTTGATAAACCACTAATTGTTACTGGAGAAATTGTGTCAGCGGGTGATAGTGCTGTGTAAGTGGTGCCATCTGTGGAGTATTTGTAGTTAGTAATAGCACTTCCACCATCTGATCCCTGAGTGAAACTAATCTCGGCAGTACCGTTACCAGCTGTTGATGTTAACGCCGTTGGGGCGCTGGGAACTGATATCGCTGCGAAAACAAAATCAATACCATAATTAGTTCCGCTATTTGTATCAGGAAAACTTCCATCATTTCGGTAATGATACGAAGTGCCTAGAAAACTTAATGGACCAACTGTCTTGCTAGTTGGATTGGAATCTCGTGTGTAGTAACCGTTTTGATTTGAAACAGAAACCGTAAAGTTTGTGTTTGCGGCGATAGAAATTGGTGTATCAAGAGCTACTTCTACCCAACCAGTTGAAGTTGGTG
>CAMATO010000090.1 GCA_945861165.1 Bifidobacterium breve
GCTCGAACCATTTTTGATTTAAGTGTAGATCGGAATTTACCAAAACTTGCTCAACACGAATTATCTTCAGGCTTATTTGCTGCCGCAAAAGCGGTGCGAAGAAAAGTTGATGTGATCAAATCAGATGATATTTTTTCAGCCACAGATGAGATTGCCGAAGACTTAAGAAATGCCGGACACGTGTTGGCTCAGGAACTTATAAAGCAGAGAAATGAATTAGCGCAAGAAGTATTAGTTAGGACTTTATCTATTGTTTCTAATATGCAAATCATTGCTGATTCATTGGATGAATCATCCCCAGCGTTGCATGATGTGATAACCCCTGAAGAAGGACCGGAAAACAAAATCTTAAAAGTTCCGGTAAATGTTCAATCCAAAACTTTATTGAGAAGAATTTGGCGCTTGGTCAGGGTCTTTTTACGCAGATAATAGATGTAGCACAATTTATTATTTGTGCTACAATAGTCATATGAAGAGTTATGGAGTAAGAGAGCTTCGTCAATCTGCCAGCCAGATTTTGCAAGAAGTCAAAAATGGTGCAGTGGTTGAAATAACTGAGTGGGGCGAGACTGTTGCTCGAATCTCTCCAGCACATAAATCAAATTGGCAAGATCTTATAAATTCTGGTCTCGTTAGCCCTGCCCAAACAAGTTGGCACGGAAAAATTAAGAAATACAAAATAAAAGGTGATAAAACTACAACGGATATTTTACGCGAACTTAGGGATGAAGAAAGATAAATGTATTATTTAGATGCTAGTGCAATTCTAAAATTGATTGTTGAAGAGAAAGAAACCATCAAATTAGAACGTTTCTTGAAGGGTAGTAATTGCACTTCTAAGATTTCAAGAATTGAAGTTATGAGAGTAATAAATAGAGTTGTTCCTGAAGCTGCTGAATCAGCTCAACGTACTTTAGCAAAATTTGATTATATAAATATTTCAGAATCTGTAATTAGGATAGCCGAATCATTTTTAGGTCTTCCTTCTTTAAAATCATTAGATTCAATTCACGTTGCTAGCGCACTGTCTGTCTCAAATGAAATAGAGGGAATCGTAAGTTACGATAAAAAAATGATTTCTAATGCTAGTAGTTTAGGTTTACTAGTTCACACTCCGGTATGACCAGGAGCATCTAATTGAAAACTGTGGTTTTAATAGGCACTCTAGACACCAAAGGTGTTGAATATGAGTTTGCTCGAAATCGTTTTAAAAAATCTGGATTAAAAACAATTCTTATTAATGCAGGAATTCTTGGTCAATCCCCAATTCAAAGTGATGTCACAAATGAACAAGTTGCACTTGCCGGAGCTAGTGATTTACAGACTTTAAAGACTAAAAATGATCGAGGATTTGCTGTTTCAATTATGACTAAAGGTGTTAACCACATAGTGCAAGAACTTTATAAAAAGGGTGAACTAGATGCCATCTTTGCCTTAGGTGGCAGTGGTGGTTCTACTATTTCTTCTTTTGCAATGAGAAATCTTCCCATTGGGGTACCTAAGGTATTAGTTTCAACATTAGTAAGCAGCAATGCTGCATCTTTTGTGGGTGAAAGTGACATGGCATTATTTGCATCCGTTGTTGATATTGCCGGAGTAAATTCCTTATCTGCCAAAGTTATTGCTAATGCTGTTGATGCCACTATCGGCATGGTGAATGGTGAAAAAGTTGAAGTAAATAATGGTAAGAAACTAATTGCAGCTTCAATGTTTGGCGTGACCACTCAATGTGTCACATCTGCTAGAAAAATACTTGAAGAAAATGATTTAGAAGTTATCACTTTTCATATGACTGGCACTGGCGGAAAGTCCATGGAAAATCTTATTCGCCAAGGTTTTATTAACGCAGTACTAGATGTGACCACGACAGAGATTTGTGATGAAATTGTAGGCGGAACACTTTCTGCAGGTGCTGATCGTTTAACTGCTGCTGTTGATATGAATATTCCACAAGTGGTTTCTGTTGGAGCACTAGATATGATTAATTTTGGTAGCAAAAATACAGTTCCAGAAAAATTTCAAAATAGAAACCTATATGTGCATAATGAAAACGTTACTTTAATGAGAACAACACCACAGGAATGCGAAAAAATTGCTTTAGATATAGCCACCAAACTAAACAAGGCAACAGCTCCGGTAACACTATTTCTACCCCTCAAGGGAGTCTCAGCAATATCTATAGAAGGTGGAGTCTTCTTTGATCAGAAGGCCGATGATGCTCTTTTCTCTACTTTGAGGAAAAATGTGGGAAATAACGTGGAACTTATCGAACTAGATTGTGCGATAAACGATAATGAATTCAGCCAAGCCATAGCGAACAAATTGATCCAACTAGTAAAAGTGGGTAAATAGATGCCAGCCATTTCTAGAAGTGTTGCTTTAGCAAACTTTAGAAAACAAATTGCTAATGGCACTGCAATTATTGGAGCAGGTGCTGGCACAGGAATTTCTGCTAAATGTGCTGAAGCAGGTGGTGTGGACATAATTATTATTTATAACTCTGGTCGCTATCGCATGGCTGGACGTGGATCTTTATCTGGATTAATGCCTTATGGCGATGCTAATGAAATTGTGATGGAAATGTCGAGAGAAGTTTTACCAGTTGTTAAAAAGACCCCAGTTTTAGCAGGAGTTTGTGGCACTGATCCTTTTAGACAAATGCCCATATTTTTAAAACAAATAAAGGAAATTGGTTTTAGTGGAGTACAAAACTTTCCTACTGTTGGACTAATTGATGGCAATTTTCGCCAAGGTTTAGAAGAAACCGGTATGGGTTATGACTTAGAGGTCGACATGATCAGAGAAGCAAGGCAATTAGATTTGTTAACTGCTTCTTATGTTTTTGATGCTAAAAGTGCAGAAAGTATGACAAAAGCTGGTGCCGATATTTTAGTTCCCCACATGGGCTTAACTACTAAAGGAATGATTGGGGCAACATCTGCTTTAACACTTGATGACTGTGTGCCCTTGATACAAGAAATGACTGATGTGGCCAAGAAAATTAATCCTGAAATCATTGTGATTTGTCATGGTGGACCAATCGCTGAACCTGAAGATGCCAAATACATATTGTCAAAAACTAAGAACGTGGAAGGATTCTTCGGAGCCTCCTCCATGGAAAGACTTCCTACCGAAATAGCAATGACTGAGAACATGAAGAAATTCAAGAGCTTAAAGATCTAAGGAGTACTTAAATGTCAAAACAGTTCTATAAAAAAGAAGAATTACCAATCACCACCTTTGAGTGGGGTGATGTGGTTAATCGCTTAGAACCTAAAGCCTCAGGTTGCGAAACCTTTGTGGTGATGGATGTAACTCTTGATCCAGGTGGAGCTCACAA
>CAMATO010000091.1 GCA_945861165.1 Bifidobacterium breve
TAAATGGACTCTTTCAATTTCAACTCGAAATGGTTTAGTTCCATCATCGGTGTCTACTAAAACATCTAAATAACCATTGGCACAAAGTGGCTCGTCATATTGACTGGTTTGAAAATCTTTAGGCATATCAGGATAGAAATAGTTTTTGCGGGCGAATCTAGAATAAGCAGCAATTGAGCAGTTAAGGGCCAAACCGATTCGAATTGTTGATTCGATACCAATCGCAGTTGCTACTGGCAGTGATCCTGGTAAACCTAAACAAGTTGGGCAAGTTTGAGTATTTGGATCAGCTCCAAATTCTGTGGAGCAACCACAAAACATTTTTGAATTAGTTGACAATTCAACGTGAGTTTCTAAACCTAAAACGGGATCATATTTCTTTATGGCTTCGTCATAAGTACTCATTTAGCATCACCTAATGCAGGTGCTTGATCAATTAAAAGACCATTCCATTTAGTTTTCAATGAGGCTTCAATTGCGCCACCGACTCGATACATTCGATCATCATTCATAAATGGGGCAACAATTTGTAAACCGACTGGTAATTGATCTTCATCTGCTAAACCAATTGGCACACTCATTGCTGGAATTCCAGCCAAAGATGGTGGCAAAGTAGCCAGATCTGCCAAATACATGGCCATTGGATTGTTTACTCTTTCCCCTAATCCCCAAGCAGTGGTTGGTGAAGTTGGAGAAATTAATACGTCAACTTCTTTGAAAGCATTTGTTAAATCTTGGGCAATTAAAGCTCTTACCTTTTGTGCTTGGGCGTAATAAGCGTCGTAATAACCAGAAGATAGAGCATAGGTTCCGATCATGATTCTTCTTTTAACTTCTTTACCAAAACCTTTTTCGCGAGTTTTATTCATTACTTCTTCAGCACTCAAGTTGCCATCATCAACTCTTAAGCCATAACGCATGCCATCAAAGCGAGCTAAGTTACTTGAAGCCTCACTTGGAGCAATTAAATAATAAGTTGCGAGTGCGTAAAGTGAATGAGGAATTGATATTTCTTTAACTTGAGCACCCATTGATTTAAGTAATTCAACAGATTCATTAAATCTGTTTAAGACTCCAGTTTGCCAACCATCGCCACCTAATTCTTTAATAATGCCAATTTTCATACCTTTAACATCTTGTAATTTGGCAGCACTCACAACATCTGGAACGGTTTGATTAATGCTGGTTGAATCCAAAGGATCATGTCCAGCCATTACTTCATGCAACATTGCGCAATCTAAAACTGTGCGAGCAAATGGTCCTGCTTGATCAAGAGAGGATGCAAAGGCAACTAAACCAAAACGAGATACGCCACCATAACTTGGTTTGGCTCCCACAATTCCTGTCACAGCTGCCGGTTGTCTAATTGATCCACCAGTATCTGTTCCGATGGCAAGGGGTGCAAAAAATGCAGAAACAGCAGCAGAAGAACCACCAGATGAACCACCCGGAATTTTAGTTAAATCCCAAGGATTTTTAGTTGGAAAATATGCACTATTTTCAGTTGATGAACCCATAGCGAATTCATCCATGTTTGTTTTACCAAGAATTACAATTCCAGCATTCTTTAATTTTTTAACAACAGTTGAATCATAAGGAGGAATCCAACCTTCTAATATTTTTGATCCACAAGTAGTGGGCACACCTTTTTGAGTTAACACATCTTTAAGTGCTAGTGGAACTCCTGCTAAAGCAGAAACTTTTTTGTTTTCTTTTCTGTTTTTGTCTACTTCTTCTGCTTGTTTGATTGCACCTGATTTATCAACATGCAAGAAAGATTGGACTGATTTATCTAAAGAATCAATTCGGTCAAGATGAGCTTTGGTTACCTCAACAGCGCTTACAGAGCCTTTAGTTAATTCACTACTTAATTCAAGTGCACTTAATTTAGTTAAATCTGACATTTATTCCTCATCCAAAATACGAGGAACTCTAAATCGATCATCTTCAGTAGCGGGAGCGGAGCGAAGTATTTCTTCTCTTTTTAAAGATTCTTTTGTTATATCTTCACGGAAAATATTTACTAACCCTGTGGCATGTGACATGGGTTTAACGTCTTTAGTGGAAACTTCGCTAACTTTGGCAACTGATTCAAGAATGATTTCTAATTGTTGGGCATATTCATCTAATTCAGATTCAGCTAAATCAAGTCGTGCTAATCTAGCTAAGTTAGCAACTTCTTCACGGGTTATTCTTGACACGATTTATATCTTATTGTTTAGTCAGTTGTTGCTAGTTTCAGCGCTTCCGCAAAGCCCTTATTAAGCAAAACTTCAAAGTTTTCTGCATCTAATTTGGGAATCCCTAGCGAAACAGCCTTGGAATATTTGCTGCCATCAGCTCTGCCATAAACCAACATGGTGGTGTTTTTGCTTACTGATCCAGAAACTTTTCCCCCTCTTTCCAGAACTGCGTTGGTTGCACCATCGCGTGAATGATTTGGGACAGAACCAGTAATAACAAAATTCATGTCTTTTAATGGCTGAGGTCCTGTGATTTCATCATCTTTAATTCTTACCCCAGCTCGTGCCCATTTGCCCACAATTTCTTTGTGCCAATCTTCGCTAAACCATTCTTTTACAGCTATCCCAATAACTTCGCCCACTCCATTTACTTCAGAGAGTTTTTCTAAGGGAGCATTTGCAATGTTTTCTAATGATTTAAATTCTCTAGCTAATGCTTGAGCAGCTGTTGGACCAACATGTCTTATTGATAAGGCAACTAAAATTCTCCATAACGGTCTAGTTTTAGCAGCACTTAATTGAGAAAGTAATTCCTCACCATTTTTATTTAATGGTCTACCAGTTTCTCCTTTACCGGCAGCTCTGGTGAAGTATTCACTCTTTTCTAAATCTTTAGCCATAAGTTCAAAAAGATTTCCTTCATCTTCTAATATTTTGTCATTCAAAAGTGCTGCCGCTGATTTAGAACCTAAACCTTCAATATCCATGGCACCACGTGATCCAACATGAAAAAGTCTTTCTCTTAATTGTGCTGGACAATTTTGTGCGTTAGCACAACGTAAATCAACATCGCCTTCTTTTGCTGGAGCTAATTTGGTACCACATTCTGGACATTTGCTAGGCATTTCAAATTTCTTTTCCGAACCATTTCTTAGTTCCACAACAGGTCCCACAATTTCAGGAATTACATCTCCTGCTTTCCTCAAATAAACAGTGTCACCAATCAATACACCTTTACGAATGATTTCTTCTTGGTTATGCAGAGTTGCCATAGAAACTGTGGATCCAGCAACTTTGATCGGTTGCATAACTGCAAATGGAGTAACACGTCCAGTTCTTCCCACATTTACTTCAATGTC
>CAMATO010000092.1 GCA_945861165.1 Bifidobacterium breve
GGATCAATTTTTGCTGTTTCGACCAGCCAAAGCACTCTTTCTGCCATCACGCTAGTTTTGCCAGTGCCTGCTCCAGCAATAACTAAAGCAGGTTCCAGCGGTGCTGTTATCGCTGTGATTTGTTCTGGAGTTAAGTTCATTTTGTTTTCTGATCTCATTGCACAATCCCTTTGCCTTCAGGTTGAGCAGGACACATTCGTGCAAATTGGCAATACCTACAAAGTGGGGAAACTTTGGCAGTAAATTCTTCATGTTTAATTTTTTTAAATGAATCTTTCAATACTTCCATAATCCCATTGTCAGTAATACTTTCTGTTTCTAGTTCTTTAACGCCATTTTTTTGCATGTGTTTTAAATAAACTAAACTGGCACTTGCATCCACACTTTTCTCAGCAATATCAATTTTTAACGCATTTTGTTCAACAGCAAGTCGATAAACCCCTAATTGAGGATCTACTTTGGCTTGGTCTTTGGTTAAAGTATGATTTGAAGTTTTAAAATCAATGATATGTAATTGTTTTTCGTCTTCGATTTCTGATTCTAATCTGTCTATATATCCACTAATTTTGACAATATCTTGAGGATTTTCTTCATCTGGTGCAAGATTGAGTGAAAAATAAACTTCTGATCCAACTACTTTACGATTTTTTCTTTTGGTATGCCAAGAAAGTAGATTCATCACAATCTCTAGAGTTTCGTCATAGGAACGTCTGGCAAGCCAGGGCGCATCAAATGTTAATTGCGGCCATATCTGATCAAGTTTCTCTTTCAATGATTCAAAGTTAGGTTCAATTACTTCATCACTTAAACCTTGTGCCAGAGCATGAACTAATGAGCCGATGCTTGCCGAATTTTGGCGAGGAATATTTGCGCCAGCTTTTTTCTCCAAAAACCACTTAAGGCCACAATCTCTTAAAGTGGCTAAGCCCGATCCTGACAAGGCCACCGGTTGATCATCGGGAGCTAATTTGATTTTACTTGCTTGAGGTTTGATGGTTGCCCACCAATTTTGTGGATCGGCAGCCTGACTAATTTCTCTTCCAAAAGCATCTTTAGTTTTGATGATGTTATGCAATCTTTTTGCTAATGCTTTTTTGAAAATTGGCTCTATTGTTTCACTTTGGCCAAATTTCCTAATTTCTGCAACAAGTGAAGTTAAAGATAGAGCTTTTGTGGGAAACCCCGAAACATGATTTATCTCAGCTGCCCCCAATTTTGTTAACAAAACAGAAGGTTCGCCACTATCTGAAAATTCACTTTTAATAGCACAAACTAATAATTTTTGACGAGCTCTTGATTTAGCAACCTCAAAAAGTCTTATGTCTTCTGCAATAATTTCACCTCTGCTGGGAGATCTCACAACCGTTTCGTAACCAAGTCTTTCAACTTCTAATAAGTTGTTTCTTAATCGTGCTGAAGGCCAAATATCTGCCTGTACATCAGGAATAATCACAAATCTTGCTTCTAAACCCTTGGACTTGTGAGCAGTGACAATTTGAACTCGATCATCTTCAATCGGTTTTTGCGCTAATGTTTCTGCTTGAAAAGCCTGCATTCCTAAATCATTTAGGAAATTAATCACTCCTCGAGTTCCTAAAGTTCGCTCATCATCTCGAGAAGCAGCATCGAATAAAGCTAAAATAGAATCTAGATCTTTATCAGCTTTTCTGCCTTCAATCCCACCTCGTAGTGCATTATTTTGCAGAGTTTTACTCCACTTATATTCTGACTCGCTAACATCAAATATTTTTATGTTTGCTTCACTTATTTCTAAATTCCAAATACTCCACATCACCACTTCCACTCGAGTTTTTTGCTTAATCAAATCTCGAGCACTAAATAAGATTGCCCCTAATTTTCTTACCCCTTGTGATATTTCACTTGGAATATCTAACAAATATTTAGGGTCAATAACAGCTCTATATAAAGCTTGATCAGAATTCAAAGGATGTTCATTATTTTCTCTTGATATTTTTCGAAGCAGTCTGGAAGTTTCCCTTAACTCAAATGGGGAGGCATTAATTAGTGGTCCTCTTAGTAAATCTCTTATCACTTCACTATTGCTTGGTTCATTATTTCCCAGCGCTAACTGACCAGAAATGTTCAAACAATCAAGCAGTACTCGCGCGGCGGGATCTTGCGAAAGAGGTAAATCATCTGATTGCACACTTACCGGTATCGTATAATTAGTTAGTGCACGATTTATAGAATTAATTGAATTAGCATTTCTAACAATAACCAAAATATCAGACCATTTAGCTTCAGTGTTTTCTTGTTTAAATCTTCTAATCTCATTGGCGATATGAAAACTTTGAGCATTAGTTGAGTCATAGGTATTAACCTGTAAATCAATGGCTTGAACCTGTCGGTAATTAAAATCTAATTCAATTGTCGTACTATCCCCAAAATCTGCCCCAAATCTTTCTATTGCTTCAAAGTCTGCACCTCGAAATTGGTAAATACTTTGGGCTTTGTCGCCTGCGGCAATGAGGAATTTATTAGGTCTGACTAAAGATTTTAGTAATCTAACTTGCGCAGGATCAATGTCTTGATATTCATCAACAAAAAAATGTGTAAAATTGATATTTAATTCTTCTAAACTTTTTAGTCTAAGTAATAATAAATTAACTCTGTGTACAAGTTCACCGTAGTCAGTAGTCTCTGATGAGTCAAGGTTATCTAAATACATTTCGGCAAAATTACCTAAAGCAACCCAGTTTTCATTTTCGTGCTTAATACCAATATCAATTAATTGTTCTGGATCCATTCCTAAAGATCGCATACGAGCAAGTAAATTTCTGACTTGTCTAACAAAACCTTTTGTTTTTAAAGCACCAATTAGATTGGGTGGCCAATTTATAGAATTATCTTCAATGGTTCCTTTTATCAACTCATTGATCATCACTTCTTGTTCAGGACCTGACAATAATCTCAGTGGTGAAAAAGCGTAATTTTCTACAACTAAACCTTGATTGTAAGCTGCTTGCATAACTGAATGAGTAAATGAATGAAATGTTGCAACTTGGGGTATTGAGTAATCAGGCAATCTTCTCGCCAAATATTTTCGCATAGCTCTAGCTGAATGTCTTGAGAAACAAAAAATAATAATCTTATCTGAATTAATTCCATTCAATACTTTGTTTATAACGGCTTCTGCCAACAAAGTGGTTTTACCTGTTCCCGCTGGTCCGGTAACTAGTAACGATCCCGATTCGTGTTCTAAAACCTTGTGTTGCTGAGAATCAAAGATAGGTTTTTCAATGAAAGGTAGGGCAGTCTTTTCCAGGGTGATTT
>CAMATO010000093.1 GCA_945861165.1 Bifidobacterium breve
CGATAGTTTCTATTTAGCCTAAATACTGAAGCATCTTCATATTTTTTTGTGAAATCTTCTAATGGTTTACTCGATGCACCAGCAAAACTATAAATGGTTTGAGCAGAATCCCCCACCACACAAATATTTCTATTTTCACCTAACCAAAGCTCTAACAATCTTTGCTGCAAGGGGTTAACATCTTGATATTCGTCAACGGTAAGCCATTGATAATTTTGGTGAACCTCATCAGCAAGATCTTCACTATCCTCTAGCACTGCCACAAGCAAAAGTAGTACGTCTTCAAAATCAATGATGTTATTTTTATTGGTGAAATCGAGATAGGCCTGGTAAGCGGTTGCCTGATCTGGATCAGCTAAGGAGTCGGGATCAAGCCTATTGGTTTTGGCGCTTTCAATTACCGATAAATATTCCCGAATAGAACTTTTTGAATTTCCTAAACTTGTTTTTTCTAAAGCTGCGGATAAAACTTTAAATTTGTTTTCAATTACTTTGGGGGTTTCTCCACCAATTGCTTTAGGCCAAAAATACTTTAATTGCCGTAAAGCTGCCGAGTGAAAAGTTCTTGTTGCCACATTTCTAATTCCTAAAGCAGAAAGTCTTAACGACATTTCATCTGCTGCTCGAGTTGTGAAAGTTACGGCCAAAACTTTTTGTGGTTCATAAATTTTTTGATTACAGCCATGAGCTATTCGGTGAGTTATTGCTCGAGTTTTACCACTACCTGCACCTGCATAAATAACAACTGGACCTTCTAACGCTTCAACAACAGCGCGTTGAGCAGTATCTAATGAATCAAGTGTTTGGCGTTGGCCAGGCATTTTAAAGACCTAGCTTCTCTTTCACCTGTCCCAGGGAAGGATTTGTAACCGCACTGCCATCTTCATATACAACAGTTGGCACAGTTCTATTTCCACCGTTTACTTTTTCAACTAGTGCTGCAGCTTCTGCATCATGCTCGATATCAATTTCGGTGTAAGTGATTCCTTCGCGACCTAGTTGGGCTTTTAGTCTTTGGCAATATCCGCACCATTGAGTTGAATACATTGTTAATTGAGCCATGTTTTAATCCTCTCACGTTAGTAAATTGAACACAAAATAGAGCGTCTTTTAGCCGGAAATGCTCTCAAGTAAAATATGGGGTTCAAGTAATTCTTCGGGTCTTGAGATCTCCATACTTGGCACATAAACAAAAGCGGCAGCTATTTTCTCAAGTGGCGTATTGGTCATTTTCCACCAAGCAAATCGATACCAAGCAAGTTGCAAATCATCTGATTTCCCAATTGCCCCTGTTTTCCAATCAATCAATTCAATTCCATTTTCTGTTTCAAAAACAGCATCAATGCGACCCCGTAATGATCTGCCTCCTATTGATAAGTCAAAAGGCCATTCCAAGGCCTTTGGTGTCTTATTAGCCCACGGGGAATTTAAAAAAGCGTTCTTCATAGTTTCAAGCTGGGAATCGGTTATTAATTTTTCGTCAGCCGCTCCAGGAAGATCAAGTGAATCTAATAATGCTGGCATTGCAAAATGTTTTTCGATCCAGAAGTGGAATTGAGTTCCTCGACGAGCCTGATCTATAGGTTTAGTTGGCATTGGTCGTACTAGTTGTTGTGCAAATTCAATAGGTTCCCTCATTAGTTTAATAGTCTTGGTGACATTAAGGGTGTCAGGAATTGCCACACTTTTCTTAATCAATTTTTCACTTGTTAGTTCCTTGATCAATGACTCAATATCTTTATCCCAATTTTCTAAAGTTTGTTTTTGCAATAAAGAAAGTTGGGTTTCATCAACTTCAATTGGATTTTCAACTAAAGTAGCAAAGTCTAATCTTTTACTTCTAGCTAGTTCATTACTTTGGGGTGGCCAAATTGCTGGAACAATTTCATCCAAAGTGGGATTTTCCTCGTCATTGTTTTCAACCCATTGGATAACTTTGCCATGTCCTTCTTCTATAACTTCTTTCAATTGCATTAAATATTTTGAAGGACCTCGTACTTTTTTCTGGGTTGGTCCCCACCAATGACCTGAAACATATAATTCGTTTTCGGCTCTAGTAAGAGCCACATACATTAATCTTCTCTCTTCTAATTCGGCATAGTCTTTACATCGTTGAACATAAGATTCATATTCTTTAGTTTCGGTTTTGAATCCTTCCGGCAATGAACTTGCGTCAGCCCTTAATTCATAAGGGATTAATTCTGGTTTCTTTAACCAGATGGAAGACCTATTGTGAGGGAATACGTTTTCACACACCGCCGGAATAAACACCACCGGAAATTCCAAACCTTTAGCACCATGGATTGTCATTAGCGAAACCGCGTTTTTCATAGCAGTTGGGGCAAATTCGATTGTGCTTTCTAATTCATCTGCTTCGTCCAACCAAGCTAAAAACTCTCTCACCACTCCGTGTGGAGAACCTTGATCAAATGACTCAGCTAAATCTTGCAAACTCATTAGCGCTTCGTATCTACTTTCAGTCATCATTTGGTCACTAGCTAAAACTTCGATGAGTAAACCGGTTTGATTAGTAATTCTATAAATTATGTCGCTTAAAGGTTCCGTGATATGTTTTCTTAAATTTTCTAATTCGAGACGTAATTTGTTAAATTTTTCTTTGACCCCTATGCCATATTCGCTATTTCCAGGGCTATTCAGTGCGTCAGCTAAAACCGCTAATTCGGCTACATCAGTTCCATCAACTGATTGCAATAAACTCTGTTCAAAAGATTTATTCTTATTATCAGATTTATGGTCTTTTACTAGTTCATTTGCTCTTAAAGAAAGTAGTGCTAGATCTTTTGGATCAATCTCAAATCTGGGCCCTGCCAATATTCTTACCAGTGATGGATTATGGGTTGGGTCATCCATCAGTCTCAAGTAAGAAATTGCTTCACTTACTTCGGGTATATCTACTAAATCTCTTTTCCCTGCAAAAGTGGCAGGAATCTTTTTCTTAATTAGTAAATCATAAATTGATAACAGTTCTTTACCATTTCTACTCAATACTGCGATTTTTTCAGGATTTATGCCACGATTAATTACTAATTCTTTTATTTGATCAGTGATACTTTCTATTTCTTCATTCCAAGTTAAATGTAAACCAATATTGACCTCACTATTAGTAGATTTACCTGCCACGAGGGAATCAATTGCTATATGAATTTCTCTTAAGTCTTTGGACACTTGATTGGCATGATTTAGTATTTTTTGCCCACTTCGAAAATTCGAGGTCAAGGGATATTTACGTGC
>CAMATO010000094.1 GCA_945861165.1 Bifidobacterium breve
GATTCATGAGGCTGGGGGACAGGTTTATATAGATGGCGCAAACCTTAATGCCTTAGTAGCTGTTGCTAAACCAGGAAAATTTGGTGCCGATGTGTCACATTTGAATTTGCATAAAACATTTTGTATTCCGCATGGTGGCGGAGGACCTGTAGTAGGACCAGTTGCAGTTAAATCTCATTTAGCAAAATACTTACCTTCACATCCCTTAAACAGTGAAGCTGGACCATCAGATCAACTAGTGGGACCAGTTAGTGGAGCTCCTTATGGCAGTGCAGGAATTCTACCTATTTCTTGGATGTATATAAAAATGATGGGTGCACAAGGTTTATTTGATGCAACCGCCACAGCAATTTTGTCTGCCAACTATATTGCTAAAAAATTAAATAAACATTACCCAATTTTGTACACCGGAATTAACGGCACAATTGCTCATGAATGTATTTTAGATATTAGAGAGATAACTAAAACAACTGGAATAACGGTTGATGACATTGCCAAAAGACTTATGGATTACGGATTACATGCACCCACGATGTCTTTTCCGGTAGCAGGAACACTAATGATTGAACCTACTGAAAGTGAAGATCTATACGAAATGGATCGATTTATAACTGCAATGATTCAAATAAGAAGTGAAATAAGTGAAATTGAATCCGGAGTTATTGCGCTAGAAGATTCAGCTTTGCGCAATTCACCTCATACTGCCGAAGATATAACTGGGGAGTGGAATCATATTTACTCCCGAGAAAAGGCTGTATTTCCCATCTCAGGGCTTCGTAACAACAAATATTGGCCACCAGTTAACAGAATTGATGGTGCATATGGAGATAGGAATCTTATTTGTTCTTGTCCTTCGCCACGGGAATTAGCGAATTCTTAACCCCAGAAGTTCTAATTTAAATCTAGTTTACATAACGTATCTTATCGGACATATATCTAATCTTGGCTAGCGCTTGAAAAGCCTTGCAAACCCCCACAAACCAATCTTTACAAAGGCCTCAATAACTATCTTTTTACTCATCTTTGAGGTCCCAATAGTTCTTTCAGTGAAAGTTATCGGTACTTCTTTTATCTTTAATCCTTGATCAAGAAATCTTCGAACCATATCTACTTGAAAACAATAACCTTGACTGTTGATTGTTGCTAAGGAAATTTGTTTCAAAGCATCAGTTTTATAAGCTCTGAAGCCACCAGTTGCATCACCAATCGAAATTCCTAACATGAACCTGGCATAACTATTTCCACCACGTGAAAGTATTTGTCTACTTTTGGGCCAATTAACTACTTTTCCACCCGGAACCCACCGAGAGCCCAACACACAATCAGAAGATTCGATTTCTTGCAAAATTGTTACTAAATCTTGCGGATCATGGGAACCATCAGCGTCCATCTCCACCAAAACGTCGTAATCTTCAATTGAAATATTAAAACCTTCAATATAGGCAGCACCTAGACCATTTTTCTTAGCCCGATGCAAAACTTCCAGTCTAGGATATTTAGCTTTTAGTTGGTCCGCTAATTTTCCGGTGCCATCTGGACTATTATCATCAATAACTAATACATCAACTTCTGGATTACATTCAAATATTCTGTGCACAATAGATGGCAATGTGTGTAATTCTTGATAAGTAGGTACTAAAACTCTTATTTTCATTTTTTCCTATAAAAATATCGAATAGCTAACAATAGCACTGGTAATAACCATCCCCACAAACCAATTAATGAAATTTCGTTTCGATACCTGACAGCAGGTGTGATATCACTATAAAGTGATGCGCTCACCACTTTTGAATCCGGAGCAAATATTTTTGATTGCCACAAAACTTTCCCGCCATTATCAATATGAGCAGATATTCCTGTTGTCGAGGTGACTACTACTTCCCTTGCAGTTTCCATGGCCCTAATTCGGGTAATCATGAATTGTTGATCGAGTTGCTGAGAAAAAACATAGGTAGCATTATTTGTATGGACCGAAATCAGTTGACCACCTTTTTCTATTTGATCAAACAAAGAGTTATTCCAAGCAATTTCATAACAAACTATTGGACTGATTTTTACTCTACCAATTGCAATATTATTGGCTACTCCCCCAGGAATAAAGTCTTGAGGAATGAGTTCAAATCGTTTTATATATTTCGTTAATAAATCTCGATAAGGTAGATATTCACCGAAAGGCACTAATTTAGATTTTATATAGGAATCTTGAACTGTCTGTGATACTGGATCCCATAGCAAAACTGAGTTTGATAAGCCTTGCTTATACTGCAAGACCGCACCACTCAGTAATGGTTTTCCGCTTGATATCAACACAGACTTAATACTTGCCAGAGCTAATTGATTACTAAAAGGGTCAATATCTATAGAATTCTCAGGCCATAATATTGCATCTATATTAGTTCTATTTTTAGTTAATAATCGATTTGTTTCAGACACGTGATAATTCAAAACTTCCATCTTTTGTTCATTGAATAAAAGGCCTGTTCTTGGGGTACTACCCTGAATGATTGCCAAGTCAATCTTTCCTTTTGACGATTCGGTGAATTCATAAACTTTACTAATGAATAAATTAAAGCCCAATATTACAATCAAAATAATAAATACCGGCGAAAAAGATTTTTGAGCGAAAAATTCATAAGCTTTTATTAACAAAATGGATATCGTCAGGATCGCCGCGCTAACAAGAGGGGCTGATCCGATTGGAAACAAATTAGCCCACGAAGCATCGGCAGAAACATAGGCAATCTTTCCCCAAGGAAATCCACCAAATGGTAAGTAATCAGTGGCAGTTTCAAGTGAAATAAATATTACTCCGTACCAAATATATGGGAGTGCTAAATCTTTTACTTTGAACATTAAATAGCCACAAAATGTGTAAATTATCGTCATAAATATTGCTAGTCCAAAGTAAGCATCAATTCCAACTATCTCTAACCAATTTAGATGTGTTAACCAAAATGCAAGAGAGTAGAAAAATGAGAAAAATAGATAATCAAACAAACTTTTTTTGTGAACTGCAACCCACCAAATAGCAATAGCTACCGGTACGAGATACCACACGTTTGTGGGTGCATAACTCCTAGCTGCCAAGATGCCAGGAATAACACAGAGCAAGATCTTGGTTTGCAATTGCATTCTATTCATTAACATTATTCTACATGTGACCATGTTCCTAAGGTCGCTTGTTACTGTAGATTGGTTGAGTTGGGCGACTCATCTCAAA
>CAMATO010000095.1 GCA_945861165.1 Bifidobacterium breve
TGCGGCAGCAATCATCTCAATTGTGCAAACTTATGGTAAGCGGTATGAATTGATTCCAGAATTACACAAAATTGAAACTAAATCTTAAAAACCTAATTTAGATAGTTCTTTTGGATCAGACTGCCATTCAGGAGCAATTTTTACATGAAGTTCTAAGAACACCTGCATCCCAATTAATTTTTCTATTTGTTTGCGGGAGATAGAACCAATTTCCTTTAACTTTGAACCATTATGGCCAATAATAATCCCTTTTTGACTGTCGCGTTCAACATAAATACTGGCTCTAATCCTCATAAGTGGTCTGTCAGCTGGTCGTTCTGCATCTGGCTCAATACTTTCAACTACCACAGCTAAAGAGTGTGGTAATTCTTCTCTCAAGTCATCTAGAGCGGCCTCTCTGATGAATTCGGCCACCATTGTTTCGACTGGTTCATCAGTAAAAATACCTGCTGGGTACAAAGCTGGACCTTCAGGAAGCATTGGAATTATTAAATTTAGTAACACATCAAGATTTGCTCTAGTTTTTGCGCTAACAGGAATTATTTCTTGCCAATCACAACCGGTTTCTTTACCTAAATCATTTAGTTCCAGTAATCTCTCAGCGATATCAGCTTGGCTTGCAGAATCTAATTTTGTGACGACTCCTATTTTTGGTTTCCTTGTGGCATTACTTAACTCTTGGGCAATATATGTATCGCCAGGACCAATTTTTTGGTCTGCTGGCACACAAAATAATGCAACATCAACTTCACTCCAAGTTTCTCTAACAACATCGTTTAAGCGTGAGCCTAGAAGTGTTTTCGGTTTATGAACACCAGGTGTGTCAACAATTATTAATTGGCCATCAACTCTATGAACTAATCCCCTAATTGCATGCCTAGTTGTTTGTGGTCTCTTGGAAGTAATGGTAATTTTTTCTCCAACGAGTTGATTTGTCAACGTTGATTTACCCACATTTGGTCTACCCACTACACAGGCAAATCCACTTCGAAAGTCACTCATGTACACATCGTTGCAGATAGGTTTTCCGATTTTTTTTGAGCCAAGTAGTTGTTGCGACGATATATTGATTTATTCAGAATCTGTTGTTTCACTCTTGCGGATCAGAATCGTACCAATTTTATTTCTTCTTCCAGCAGCTCTTTCTGCCACAAATTCCCATCCCTCAATAACAATTGAAGTACCAGGAATAGGTATCCGCTCTAATTGTTTTGCTAAGTACCCTGAAAGAGTATCTACACCCTCATCGTCACTAGACAGATTCAACTCAATTAATTCAGCAAGATCATCCAAATGAATTCTGGAGCTTACTCGGAAAACGTTTGGTCCTAATTCATTAATCTCTGGGGCATGGGTGTCATATTCATCAGTTATTTCTCCGACGATTTCTTCTAAAATATCTTCAATAGTTACTAGACCTGCTGTTCCACCGTATTCATCGATTACAACTGCCAGATGTACTCGAGCAGATTGCATATCGCGTAATAATTCATCGGCTGGTTTGCTATCAGGAACAAAGTAAGCTGATCGCATCAATTGTTCAACAAGTTCTGCTCTTTCAGCATCAGCGTTCTCAAAAATTCTTCGAGAAATATCTTTAAGGTAAACAACACCCACTATGTCATCTGAATCTTCACCAATTACCGGAATTCTAGAATAACCTGAGCGAAGCGAAAGAGAGATTGCCTGTCTTAATGTTTTACCTTTTTCAATCCAAACCATGTCAGTTCGAGGCACCATTACTTCTCGAGCAACTGTGTCACCTAACTCAAAAACTGAATGAATCATTTGTCGTTCTTCATCTTCGATTACGTCCGCTTCTTCAGCTTGATCTACTAAATCCCTTAGGTCTTCAGCGGTAGCAAAAGGGCCTTCTTTAAATCCTTTTCCTGGAGTTAGCGCGTTACCTACTGCCACCAATAATTTTGCAATAGGCCAAATTATTGGTTTTATTGCTAAAGCAACAGGTGCAGCAAATATTGAGATGCGATCGGATTTCTGTCTACCAAGTGTTTCTGGGGCAACACCTAAAACTATAAATCCCAACAATGAAACAACTAAAATTGCTAGGATCAAAGCTGAATAAAGATTGACACTTGTTTCAATAAACACAAAGGTCAATAACACTCCACCAGTTGAAGTTAGCGCTAATGCAACTAGCTGTAGAACTGCTACATATTTAGCTTTTTCTGAAATAACTTTTTGAAGTTTTTCTACACCTTTAATTTCATCTCGACGAAGAGCTTCAACACGAGATTCAGATGTTTTAAGAATGGCAGTTCTGCTAGCAATAAAAAATGCTGCAAGAAGTTCTACCAGCACGGCTAAAGTAATAAACAGAGTTAAATTCATAAGTGTTTTTTCGATACCCTCAAGGAATTCATAATACCCTGTTCCTTTTTTTGCATTAAACCTCGCTCAGAATCCTCTTGGTGATCTTGACCTAAAAGATGCAAAATTCCGTGAGCGATTAGAAAAACCAAGTGGAAAGCTGGGTTAGTTGATTCACTTTTCGCATCATTCAAAGCCACACTTGGGCAAACAATAATATCTCCCAATGTTGATTTTTTCGCCCTAGCAAATTTATCCTGAAGTAAAACATCATCCATTGGAAAACTCATCACATCGGTAGGTCCTGGCTCTTTCATCCAACGTAGGTGTAGCTGAGCCATTTCTTCCTCGTCAACGAATAGAATAGAAACATCAGAATTTGTGTTCACGTCTAAATAATTAAGCATTTGTTTAACGTATTTTTTTAAACTACTTTCATCAATTAAAAATTTACTAGAATTATTAATCTCTATCATTAATTTATTTTTGGCCTAACGGTTTCTCTTTAATTGAATCCCAGTATTCATAGGCTTCGACAATTCGACTCACCAATTTATGTCTCACAACGTCTTTAGAATTTAGTTGAATAAATGCCAAATCCTCAACGCCAAGTAAAATATCTTGCACAACTTTCAAACCTGATTTTGTTCCACTAGGTAAATCAATTTGGGTTACGTCTCCAGTGATAACCATTCTAGATCCAAATCCCAATCTAGTTAGAAACATTTTCATTTGCTCTGGAGAAGTATTTTGTGCCTCGTCAAGAATTATAAAAGAATCATTGAGCGTTCTACCGCGCATGTATGCAAGTGGAGCTACTTCGATAGATCCATTAGTCATCAATTTTGG
>CAMATO010000096.1 GCA_945861165.1 Bifidobacterium breve
TCTGCTGCTAAAGCATTTCCAATGTGGAGAGATACCTCTTTAACCAAACGTTCTCAAATTGTATTTAAGTTTAGAGAATTATTAAATAACAAAAAAGAAGAATTAGCAGCAATTATTACCAGTGAACATGGCAAAGTTTTATCTGATGCGTTAGGTGAAGTAACTAGGGGACAAGAAGTAGTTGAATTTGCTTGTGGAATCCCACACTTATTAAAGGGTGGATTTAGCGAAGGCGTAAGTTACGGTGTTGATGTTTATTCCATAAGACAACCTGTGGGAGTAGTTGCAGGAATTACTCCTTTTAATTTTCCCTCCATGGTGCCAATGTGGTTTTTCCCAGTAGCAATTGCTTCCGGAAATACTTTTATTTTAAAACCAAGTGAAAAAGATCCAAGTGCAGCAATTTGGTTAGCAAAACTTTGGAAAGAAGCAGGATTACCTGATGGAGTATTTACAGTCATAAATGGTGACAAAGTTGCAGTGGATCGAATATTAGAACATCCAAAAGTTAAAGCTATTTCATTTGTTGGCTCAACTCCAATTGCTAAATATGTTTATGAAACTGGCACCAAAAA
The DNA here is from genome assembly GCA_945861165.1 of Bifidobacterium breve. Taxonomy (GTDB): domain Bacteria; phylum Actinomycetota; class Actinomycetes; order S36-B12; family UBA5976; genus ATZT02. Next base: position 576 of record CAMATO010000096.1, read on the forward strand.
TGGTAAACGGGTTCAAGCACTAGGTGGAGCTAAAAACCATATGGTGGTTTTGCCTGATGCAGATCTTGAATTAACAGCGGATGCGGCAATAAACGCCGGCTTTGGTTCAGCAGGAGAACGCTGTATGGCAATTTCTGTGGTGGTGGCCGTTGAACCAGTTGCTGATGAATTAATTAAAAGAATTGTTGATCGCATGGGCAAACTTGTTACCGGTGATGGCACCAAGAATTCTGACATGGGTCCCTTAGTTACTAAACAACACAGAGACAAAGTTGCATCTTATGTTGAGGCAGGCATAAAAGCTGGGGCAACAGCTGTTGTTGATGGTAGAAACGTCCAAGCAGATGGCGCAAAAGAAGGTTATTGGCTAGGACCTACATTATTTGACAATGTGAAAACAAATATGACTATTTATACTGATGAAATATTTGGACCAGTTTTAAGTGTGGTTAGAGTCAAAACTTATGAAGAAGCGTTAAAAATTGTTAACGATCATCCTTATGGAAACGGCACAGCAATCTTTACCAATGATGGTGGAGCTGCTCGAAGATTCCAAAATGAAATCGAAGTTGGAATGGTGGGAATAAACGTGCCAATTCCAGTTCCGGTTGCTTACTATTCATTTGGTGGATGGAAGAACTCACTGTTTGGGGATTCCCATGCACACGGAACAGAAGGTGTGCATTTTTATACCAGAGGAAAAGTAATAACTTCCAGATGGCTAGATCCAAGTCACGGTGGAATTAATTTAGGTTTCCCACAAAACTAATGCGCTACGGCTCAATGTTTGGACCAAACATCACTTTCTTAGGAATTCCGGAATGTGATGTTGATGAAATAGATACTTATAAAGATGCAGATGTTGTAATAATTGGTGCACCATTTGACGGTGGAACAAGTTATCGATCTGGGGCAAGACTTGGTCCTTCTGCAATTAGAGGTACAGATTATTTACCTCATGATGGTTCGCGTCCCCATTTAGCTACACGAATGGATGGATTAAAAGACATTATAGTTAAAGATGCTGGTGACGTGGAAATGTTTTCAGGTGACATTAATAAGTCATGTGCCGCATTAGAAGTCGTTGTTGAAAAAGTTGCTAAGTCTGGTGCAATTCCGGTAATTCTTGGTGGAGATCACACCGTTACTTGGCCCAATGCCACCGGTGTGGCAAAAGCTGTGGGTTGGGGAAAAATTGCCATTTTACATTTTGACGCACATGCTGATACTGGCGAAATAACTTTTGGTTCTTTGGTTGGACATGGTCAACCAATGCGACAGTTAATTGAATCAGGAGCTGTTAAGGGAAATAAGTTTTTTCAAATTGGGTTAAGAGGATATTGGCCCCCAGCAGATATCTTGGCTTGGATGGCAAAACAAGAAATGCGATCATATGAAATGAGTGAAATTGTTTCTCGGGGCTTTGAAGTTATTATAAATGAAGTTATGGAAAACGCTATTAAAGATGTTGATGGCATTTTCTTAAGTGTGGACATTGATGTAGTAGACCCAGGTTCAGCTCCGGGTACTGGAACGCCTGAACCAGGTGGCTTAACTTCTAGACAATTACTTGATGCTGTTAGAAAAATCGCTATCGAATTACCCGTGGTAGGAATGGACGTGGTGGAAGTTGCTCCTGCCTATGACCACGCAGAAATAACATCTTTACTTGCCAACAGAGTTGTATTAGAAGCATTATCAGGAATAGCTGCGAGACGAAAATCAATCAAAGATGGTAAACCTGTTAATCACGCCAGACCGTTACTGGAAGGCCGTTAAGAAATAAAGTGACATGAAGTCACCCATCTCCGACTCTTAAAAGTATTCAGAAACTTCTGGAACTAAAATTTATCCACAACCAAAAGTTATCCACAAAATTAGAACTAATTGGATTTTAGGGAATACAAATTAGCCATTATTGAGTAATGAACAAAATAAAGAATGTGAATACAGAAAATGATGCTTATCTAGTATTAAGTTGGATATCAGATGTTTGTGATTTGAGCACATTTAATTCACTAAATAAATATGGAGCAATTGAAACCCTAAATTTGTTGGAGAGAAATAGTCCCCGAAATGCAATAGAAAAAAGAAGAAAGACCAGATTAAGTAGCTTGATAGATGTGCACGATCTCCAAAAAATTCTCTTAAAATATTCCATTAATTATATTTGTGCAATTGACCAAAACTGGCCTAAGTGTTTACAGGACTTGGAATTTAATATGCCCCTAGGATTATTTACTAAGGGTAATACTGATCTATTACTAAACGAAAGCGTTTCAATTGTAGGAACGAGAAAATCTTCCGTTTATGGCAACAGTATTGCTGGCGAATTTTCATTTGATCTAGCCACTATTGGGTTTAATGTTGTTTCTGGTGGCGCAATCGGGATAGACACGGCAAGTCATCATGGGGCACTCAATGCCCAAGGAAATACTATTTGTGTGCAAGCAAATGGTTTGCATAAATTGTATCCTTCAAATAATGCCTATCTTTTTGAAAAGATAATTAAAGCTGGCTTAATGGTAAGTGAATATCCTCCAGGTAGAAATCCTGCAAAGAATTATTTCCTTGATAGAAATCGCATTATTGCTGCTTTA
>CAMATO010000097.1 GCA_945861165.1 Bifidobacterium breve
TAATCCAACTGGTCCTGCAATTAAGAAAGATGCATTTATAAAATTTATAAGTAAAATTCCTGAAACAGTATTAGTTGTCTTAGATGAGGCTTACACAGAGTTTGTGCGAGACGAATTAGCAGTTGAAGGGTTACGCGATGCATGGGGTAAGAAAAACGTTGCAATTTTGAGAACTTTTTCAAAAGCATATGGAATGGCTGGATTACGCGTTGGTTTTTGTATTGCTCAGCCTCACGTTATTGAAACCTTAAATAAAGTTGCTTTAACTTTTGGGGTAACAAATTTAGCTGAAGAAGCAGGACTAGCTGCCATGGATCACGAATCAGAATTAATAGCAAGAATAAATAATTTAGTTGTAGAACGAACCAGAGTTGTTGAAGAATTGACGAAACAAGGATGGAAGATTCCTACCGCAGATGGTAATTTTATTTGGCTGGACTTAAAAGAAAAAGCCACAGATTTTGCAACTAAATGTGATGAAGTCGGTTTAAGTGTGCGCATGTTCGCCGATAACGGTGTGCGAGTAACTATCGCTGAAAAAGCAGCTAATGATCGATTAATTGAAACCGCCCAAAAGTTTCTGAATTAAATGAGCACAGCCCTAGTTTCGTTATTACAAATCAAGACCGATGACGTCGAATCTCCTCAGGAAAGATATCAACGCGTCATTGATCAACTCTCTGTAATTGCTCAAGGAACTGACGATAAAAAACCAGATTTAATTATTCTTCCAGAGCTTTGGCATGGGGGTGCATTCAATATTGAGCAAAGTGTTTCACTGGCCACAACTTTTCCAGGACCAATCTCAGAGGATATTTGTGACATTGCTGCAACTAATGGTGTGTGGATACATGCAGGATCTTTTATTGAAAATTTAAATGGTTCATTATTTAATACATCCCTGTTGGTTGACGGGCAAGGAAATATTTCTGCCACATATAAAAAAATTCATTTGTTTGGTTTCAGTGAAGGTGAATCAAAGCATTTAACAAATGGTGAAGAAATAGTTTGTGTGGTAACACCATTAGGCATGACTGCATTAACAACGTGCTATGACTTGAGATTTCCAGAACTGTTTAGAAAAATAAACGAAAAAGGTGCCACCAGTATTTTGATGACTTCTGGTTGGCCCGTGCCAAGAATTGAACATTGGAATATTTTAACAAAAGCCCGTGCTATTGAAAATCAATCAATATTTATTGCTTGTAACGGGGTGGGCACAAATGGTGGAACAAATCTGGGTGGCAACAGTGTGGTCATTGATGCCTGGGGCAAAGTCTTAAACGAAACCACAACAATTGAGCAAGTAATCAATGTTGAAATAGATTTACAAAACGTTAACCAAGTCAGAGAAAAACTTCCAGTTTTAGCTGACCGAATTATTAAGTAAAAATCACAGCACAAGGTATTTAATAAAATGACCAAGAGAGGATAGGCTCAATCCCATGCTTCTTTCCGATAGAGACATTAAGTCCGAAATTGATAAAGGACGAGTTGTCCTTGAGCCCTATGACTTAAACATGATTCAGCCATCCAGTGTGGATGTGAGATTGGATCGTTTATTTAGAACTTTTGAAAACCACAAATATGCTCATATTGATCCAGCTGAAAATCAACCAGAATTAACTCGCGAAGTGGCCGTTGTAGGAAATGATCCATTCATTCTTCATCCAGGTGAATTTGTTTTAGGAAGTACTTATGAAGTAATTACGCTGCCAGATGACATCGCAGGTCGCCTGGAAGGAAAATCTTCTTTAGGTCGCTTAGGACTCTTGACTCACTCCACCGCAGGTTTTATTGATCCAGGTTTTTCAGGGCATGTCACTTTGGAATTAAGTAACGTGGCAACTTTGCCTATCAAGCTTTGGCCAGGCATGAAAATTGGCCAACTATGTCTTTTCCGCCTCGAAAGTCCAGCAGAGCATCCATATGGTTCAGCGGTTTATGGGTCTCGTTATCAAGGTCAGCGTGGGCCAACCCCTTCCAAGGCCTATTTAAACTTTCATAAAACTGATATCAAGTAAGTAATTCCTGGGTAAACACCTATTTCTTTAGTGCACTAGACTCAAGAGAGTTGAGTCGACAGGGCTAACAAAAGTTGCATCTTGAGTCCCATAGGTTCACTATGGATAACAACAGCCAATAAATGGCTAAAAGTATCAACTTGAAGGAGAAAAAATGGCACGTGCGGTCGGTATTGACCTTGGCACCACCAACTCAGTAGTTACGGTCCTTGAAGGCGGAGACCCAACAGTTATTGCCAACGCCGAAGGATCCAGAACAACCCCCTCAGTGGTGGCATTCGCTAAAAACGGTGAAGTACTAGTTGGAGAAGTAGCAAAAAGACAAGCTGTGACAAATCCTGAACGAACTATTCGTTCGGTGAAAAGACACATGGGAACTTCTTGGTCACAAGATATTGATGGCAAGAAATACACCCCACAAGAAATTTCTGCACGAACTTTAATGAAACTAAAAAGAGATGCAGAATCATATTTAGGTGAATCAGTAACAGATGCAGTTATTACTGTTCCGGCATATTTTAATGATGCCCAACGCCAAGCCACGAAAGAAGCTGGCGAAATTGCTGGCTTAAATGTGTTAAGAATTATTAACGAACCAACCGCAGCAGCATTAGCTTACGGTTTGGATAAAGCAAACAAAGAAGAACTAATTCTTGTTTACGATTTAGGTGGTGGAACATTTGACGTTTCACTATTAGAAATCGGTGATGGGGTTGTGGAAGTTAAAGCCACAGCTGGTGATAACAAATTAGGTGGCGATGATTGGGATGAAAAAGTTATCAACTGGATGGTCACCGAATTTAAAAACAAAAACGGTGTTGATCTTTCCAAAGACAATATGGCTGTGCAACGTTTAAGAGAAGCTGCAGAAAAAGCAAAGATTGAATTATCTGCTTCAACTTCAACAAACATTAACTTGCCATACATAACAGCATCAGCTGCTGGACCATTACATTTAGATGAAACACTAACTCGTGCTCAATTTGAATCAATGACAGCTGATTTGTTAGAAAGAACAAAAAAACCAGTTGAACAAGTAATTAAAGATGCTGGTA
>CAMATO010000098.1 GCA_945861165.1 Bifidobacterium breve
CCAGTCTTTTGTAATGCTTCAATTCCAGCCACAGCAGCCTTAAGACCTTGCGATGTGGTTATGCAAGGAACGTTTCTGGCCGTTGCTGCTGTTCTAATTTCAAAACCATCGGTTCTCGTTCCACCACCATGTGGTGTGTTCACCACTAATTCAATATCACCATTAATGATTGCCTCAGTGGTAGTAACTTCCCCGTCAACATGTCCTTGCTGAACTTTACGTAACACCTCAGATTTTATGCCGTGTTGCCCAATGAACTCAGCTGTTCCGGTTGTGGCAAATATTTTGAATCCAAGTTCGCTTAGTTTCTTTATTGATAAAACCATTTGTTCTTTGTCTTTGTCAGCTGCTGAAACAAAAACGTTTCCGGTAAGAGGTAATCCCCCCTCGTAAGCACCACTTTGGGATTTAGCAAATGCCATTCCAAAGTTTGCATCAATTCCCATAACTTCACCCGTTGATTTCATTTCAGGTCCTAAGACAGAATCAACACCACTAAAACGACCAAAGGGAAGTACTGCTTCTTTAACTGCCACAGGTGCACCACTTAGATAGTCTGCTCCATCACCGTGTTTGGGCAATAAACCTTCGATTCTTAAATCTTTAATACTGGTGCCCAACATTATTCGGGCACAAGCTTTTGCTAAAGAAATTCCTGTTGCTTTCGAAACAAAAGGAACTGTGCGAGACGCTCTAGGGTTTGCTTCTAATACATACAAAACATTTTTAGCCAAGGCATATTGCACATTTAATAAACCAATAACTCCTATACCTGTACCAATGGCGTAGGTGCTTTCACGAATCTGTTCAATTTGTTCCTTTGATAATGAAATGGGTGGAAGTGAACAAGCACTGTCTCCGGAATGAATCCCTGCTTCCTCAATGTGTTCCATCACTCCGCCTAAGAACATTTCTGTGCCATCAAACAGCGCATCAACATCAATCTCCAAGGCGTCATCAAGAAAACGATCCACTAGCACCGGATGATCTGGTGTTATTTCAGTTGCCTTTTCAATATATTGAGCCAATCTTTTTTCGTCATAAACAATTTCCATACCGCGACCACCTAAAACATAGGAAGGTCTGACCAAAACTGGATAACCAATCTGTGTTGCAATATTTTTTGCTTCAGCAAAAGATGCGGCCATCCCATGTGCTGGTGAACGTAGGTTGGCTTTCTCCAGTACTTTTCCAAAAGCACCACGTTCCTCAGCTAAATGAATTGCTTCTGGACTGGTTCCCACAATGGGAACACCATTATCTTTCAATTTTTGTGCTAACCCTAAAGGTGTTTGTCCACCTAATTGGACAATTACTCCCAAAACTTTTCCAGATAATTCTTCAGCGTGAACAATTTCCAAGACGTCTTCCAAAGTAAGTGGTTCGAAATAGAGTCGATCTGATGTGTCGTAATCTGTTGAAACTGTTTCAGGATTGCAGTTGACCATGATGGTTTCGTATCCTGCTTTTTTTAATGTTTGAGCAGCATGCACACAGGAATAATCAAATTCGATTCCTTGCCCAATTCTGTTAGGCCCTGAACCTAAAATTATTACTTTGTCTTTCTTTGATTTGGTGACTTCTGTTTCTTGGTCGTAACTGGAATAATGATATGGAGTTTTAGCTTCAAATTCAGCTGCACAAGTGTCCACCGTTTTATACACGGGCCTAATGTTCAATTTGTGACGGTCTTGACGAACTTGAGTTTCAGTTGAATTTGTTAGTTGTGCAATTTGCAAATCAGAGAATCCATGCTGTTTGGCATATTTTAACAAAGATCCATCAATTGATTGAGCCTTTTGGATATCGTGAGCTATCTCATTGATTAATTGAATTTGATCTAAAAACCAAGGATCAATTTTGGTACTTTCATGCAATTGCGCAACGCTGGCACCAGCCCACAAAGCTCTTTGCACCGTGTTGATTCTGCCATCAGTTGGTATGGCAGCCAATTTAACTAATTCTTTTACATCTTCGCTACTTACAGAGAAATCAAACGGAGCGTCTTTTTTCTCCAAACTTCGTAACGATTTTTGTAACGCTTCACAAAAGTTTCTCCCAATTGCCATCGCCTCGCCCACACTCTTCATGTGGGTTGTCAAAGTTGTGTTTGCTCCAGGAAATTTCTCAAAAGCAAATCTTGGAATTTTTACCACCACATAATCAAGCGTGGGTTCAAAGGAAGCAGGTGTTTCTTTGGTGATGTCGTTTGGAATTTCATTGAGTGTGTAACCAATAGCTAATTTTGCGGCTATCTTTGCTATGGGAAAACCAGTTGCTTTTGATGCTAATGCTGATGATCTTGAGACTCGGGGGTTCATTTCAATCACAATCATTCGACCATCTTGGGGATTGATAGCAAATTGAATGTTGCATCCACCAGTATCAACACCAACTTCCCTGATTACGGCGATGGCAATATCACGCATGTGTTGGAACTCTTTGTCAGTCAAGGTCATGGCCGGTGCCACAGTTATTGAATCACCGGTGTGAACGCCCATTGGATCAAAATTCTCAATCGAGCAAATGATTACAACATTGTCATGATGATCACGCATCAATTCCAGTTCATATTCTTTCCAACCAATAATGCTTTCTTCTAATAGCACTTCGCTGGTTGGTGAAGCTTGTAGGCCTGATGCCACAAATTTTATTAAGTCTTCTTCGGTATATGCAATTCCTGATCCGGCACCACCCATGGTGAAGGACGGTCTAACAACTAAGGGATAACCCAAGACTTGGGCACTTTTTAAACACTCATCCAGGGAATGACATATTTCACTCTGCGCAGAATTGCCACCAATTTTTTCAACTATTTTTTTAAACTTCTGTCTGTTTTCTCCGCTTTCAATTGCCTCAACTTTGGCACCAATCAAGTCCACATTGTATTTCTTAAGTATTCCGGCTTTATGTAAAGCCATTGCCGCGTTTAATGCCGTTTGGCCACCAAGGGTGGGCAAAATTGCATCTGGTTTTTCTTTGATGATTATTCTTTCTAAAATTTCTGTTGAGATTGGTTCAACATATGTTGCATCCGCAAAATCTGGATCTGTCATGATTGTGGC